>CANSNC010000028.1 GCA_947648205.1 uncultured Mycoplasma sp. | reverse complement strand
ATCAATGATTTTTAGGAATAGATGGTATTACAGGTAAAATAAAGTACTCTAAGGGCCAAAGTATTAGAATACATGGTAGAAGTGATGTTTACAACTTTTTATCTATATTGGATGATGGTGATCCAGTTGCATATGGATTGGGTTTTTCAATAAACTCATTAAGTGAGACAACAGTAATGATGGAAAGATTTGATAAAGAGTCTGGTAATGTTGAATTAAAAGCAGGAAATTGACCTAAAAGTTGAGTGGGTACTGATAGTGGATTAGGAGATGTTGGAAGAAAACATCCTCAAACTGATTATACTAGAGTTAATGCTACAGAATCATTATTTTCAGATATTTTTTATAACATTATTCCTATTGGAAATAATTTAAATATAGGCTTTACAATAAGAAAAACTAATCCAAGAAGAGACGCAAATCAATTTGTAAATGATGTCCCTTGACAAAAAAGTAGTGCAGATGTGAGTAATGTCACTCTTGAAATAAAAATGTTATTATTAGATGATCAATTAACATATGCATTACCAAACGATTCTACATGAGGTGCACCTGTACATTTGTTTACTCCTAGTGAGGAAAATTGAAAAAATAAGTTTACATATCCATCACGTGATTATTATAAATTGCTAGATGGAAGAATTGTTACCCTTGTTTATAATAATATTGTTATCATTACACCTGGAGTTGGAAATTCTGCTCCATCATATACTATTAAAGCAATTGAAAATGGTGATAAATGAATAGAATCATGAACGTTTGATAATAATGAAGATTTATTTTATAAAGTGTATGGTGAAACAGAAATTAAAAAGTTAACATTAGATCCAAATAAAACATCTACAAACCATTTAGGATCACTATATTATGATTTAGTTAATTCTCCAATTGATGATATTAAAAATAATGCAAGAAATTTTTCTTTATATAATGTTTATGGTTATGCTGGTCAAATCATGCTGATTAACTCATACTTTGATGGATATAATGCTAGACAACAAAATATCACATTACAACCAGACAACAAATATGGATTAGCTGCTGCTATTGTAAGTAATAAAAATGCTTCAGGGCAAGGTGATACTAAAGGTTTGTTAAATGGTGAAAATGCATATTTAAAATCAGCTGATTTTAATATTAGCCAAGATGTTTTAAATAAAAAATTACCTAGCGAAATTACAAGAGAAGATATTACTTTTTTAAATGAATCATTCTTAACAAAAAATACAGCTAAGAATGAAGATGGTTCTTTAAAATATGAACCATTTGTTAAAAATGAAATTGATGATATTAATAAAACATTACAAATTACTTTAAACTTAGATCAAATTCCTTGATTTGTATCAGATGGTGTAATGCCTAGTAATATAGTTCCTTTAAAAATCACAAAGTCATTTAGTCTTAATACTGAATTGACAAGTAGATTTAGTTGAAAAAATGTTGATCAAGAAGACTATGATTTTAGAAATACACTACCAAGTAAAATGACAATTGAAGATATTCAAAGAGTAAGTCCTCTAGTTTCAACATTAACTAGTCAAAGACAAATTATAAATGGAGATTCATATCCAAAAACTGAATACCAAATAACAAAAGCAAATGATACAACTGGCAAGATAAAAATACAGGCAACTTATAAATATCTTCCGATGGAATTATCTGCAAATACAAACAATATAAAACAATATATAACAGAAAAAGAATATACTATTTTTAAATCAACTGATAGTAAGGGCATTACATTTGTTGGTAATAATAATTCAGATGTTTCTCAAATTCCAGAATTAAAAGAAATTAAGGAGTCAAACATATTACCAAGTAGTTTCTTAAATGCATCAAAGCAAGAATATTTAAAATTTATAGACATTAATAATAGTGCAGGATATCCATTATCAAAAATGAATATTACTGCATCAGCTGATGATGTTAATGGTACTTTAACTATTAATATAGATCCAACAGCATATGATTCATCTTTAAGTGTTCAAACAAAAACATATAATGGTTTAAACAAAACTAATACATATTCATTAAGATTCAAAGATGAATCTACTATAAAACCAAACTATTTACCAAGTGAAATAAATGAAGAATTATTCTATCAAAACTTTCTTACATTTAGTGGATTTGATTCATCTGATTTCGAACTTCAGTTATATCCAAATGATGTAACAGGAGCTTTAACAGCAAACATTATCTTAGTTGGTAATTATCCTAATGGCCCAACTGCAAATAGTGATTTTAAATTGGAAAATGGGCAATGAATTGCAAGAAGAACATTTACTGGATTTAAAAATATTGATGACTATAATAAAGAATATCAATTGTCCTTTAAAGAAGATGGTCACATTTCTTTATATGAAGTTCAAAGATTAACTCCAAGTGAAATAAAAACAAAATTAGAGTCTAATAATGGATTAACTATTGGTAATAAAACATATACAGATGGAAAAGATTTTATCCAATTGTTTATTTCAAGTAAAGGTAGTAAGTTGCCTGCTATAAGCAACAATAGTAATGTTGATGTTAATATGTATATTAACAATGGTGGTGGAGAAATTACTTGATCAATAACTTTTAATAATTTAGAAGGGTATGCAAATCCAATAACATTCTTACATACTATAGGAGGATTTGCTAAGGGTAATAATGTTGCTACTAGTGATATTCTAACGTTCAAAAATT
>CANSNC010000027.1 GCA_947648205.1 uncultured Mycoplasma sp. | reverse complement strand
AAACTTTGTGTAAAATATTTTGCACCTAATGTTAATGTTAACATTGGTGTTAATGCATAAATTAAAATACTTTTAATAATACGTTTAGATTTCATAATTCAATTACTCCTTCAATAATATTAAAATTGTATTTATTTAAAGTTAATAAAAGCAAACCATAAACAATTAAAAATTAACTGAAAAAAAATAAATTTATTTGTAATGACCACAAACAATAGAAATTTTATAATCTAAATAAATCAAAAATATTTAATTATCTTAAAATGATAAAAACAATTTTTTGCAATCATATTCAATTAATTTAGTTTTATTATAAAATGTTTTTAATATAAGTCAAACACTGACAAAAAAGCATTATTATTAACTTATTTTTTATTTTAAATATATACCATTAAAATAAAATTAATTTTTAGATGTTTTTAGTTCTACATTCATACACATTAAAAAATATAGTCTTAAAAACTAGTTTTTATTTTGACTCATTTTGTAAATCTTGAGATTTTAATAAATATTTTCTTCAAAATTTGCTTAATTCATTTAATTTATGTATTTTGGTTTTAGAATCATCTTTGCTATTTAAATGAATTATATTTAAAAGTTCAGATCAATAAACTCTAAAATTCATATAATCTTCTTGGGAAAACAAACTTTCACAATCAATTAAAAAGGAAATACTGTCATTTCATTTATTTATTAATTCCAATTGTGCTTTTAAATAATTAAAAATAGTATCATGTAGTTTATTAGCTTTTTTTAAAATTTCTTTACTATTATCTACATTACTAACATCATTTGAAATTAATAATTGTTTAGATCACATTAAAAGTTCATTTACATAATTTAATGATGTTAGAGATTCAAAAACTGCTTTAGTTTTTCTTTTCAATTCTTTAACTTTTGTTTTATCAAATATTGCTGCCATATTATATTTATAATAAAACATTTTTTTAAATAAATACAATAATTAAAAAATATCATCTGTTAATTAAATAGATGATATTAAAATTAATTATGTTTTATATTACTATGTTTATTTTTAGAAAAGTATTTTTTATTATTATTATTGTAATGTCTTGAATTATTTTGCTTAGAAAAATTTTTAAAATTACTACTATCAAATTTTTGATTATTATTTCCTCAAGTAAAATTTTTAACATTTTTATTCAATTTTACTCTTTCATTATGTTCTTCAATTCCTTTTTTTCTTCTAAGATCATTTTTAGTTTCATAATTTTTATTATTATAGTATTCTTTTGGTGATGAATTATCTTTTACTTTTCTTCTTTTGGTAGAAACAGGTCTTGCTCTTTTAACATCTTTTCATTCAAGATTAATACAATAAGTACTATCTATAAATACATTGATATTTTTATTTGAATAATAAACTTCTTTCAAAAAATATAAATCATCCTCTGTTACAAAAGTAAATGCTTCACCTTTTTTATGAGCTCTACCTGTTCTTCCAACTCTATGAGTATAAGTATCTTTATTATTTGGAACATCATAGTTAATAACAAAATTAACATTTTCAATATGTATTCCTCTACTTGCAACATCAGTAGCAATTAAAACTTTTACTCTATTTTGTTTAAAAGATCTAATTGCTTTTTCTCGGAATTTTTGGCTTTTATCACCATGAATAATTTGAGATTTAATATTTGCTTCATACAAACATCTACTAATATAATTAGAAACTTTTTTAGTATTAATAAAAACTATAAAAGTATTGTCTGGATTATTTTTAATTAATTCAATTAATAATTTTGGTTTATCTTTTTGCAACAAATAGCAAACATTATGTTTGATATTATTTTTATTAATTTGTAATCTTTCTGTTTCAACATATGCATAATTATCTTTTAAAAATAACCTTGATAATTCTCTTACTTCATCTGGAATAGTAGCTGAAACTAAAACGGTTTGTAATTGTATATTAGTTAATTTACTTTTAATGAATTTCATGTCCCTTATAAATCCCATATCTAGCATTAAATCAACTTCATCTAAAACAAAATATTTAACAGAATCTAAATTAATTTTATTTCTTTTAATTAAATCAACTAATCTTCCAGGAGTTGACACAACAATATCCATTCCATTATCAATTTTTTTTGATTGTAATTTTATGGATTCACCACCAATAATTGAAATTATTTTATAATCAAATTTTTTAGTTAAAAATTTAAATGTGTCTGTGATTTGATTTGATAATTCTCTAGTTGGAGAAATAACTAAAACAGTAGGATCATAAGATGTATTATTAATCATGTTTTCAACAATAGGAACTGCAAATGCTGCAGTTTTTCCAGTACCAGTTGGTGCCTTTGCTAGAACATCATTTCCTTGCAACACAAGAGGAATTACTTGTTGTTGAATTAAAGTTGGCATTGTGATATTTTTATCATTTAAATTTGTAATAATTCTATTGTCTAAATTAAATTTGCTAAATGACATATATTTTTTCCCTTCATTTTAATAAATATACAATTATTAGTTTTGTTTAAATAATTAAATGAGTTTTAATATTATCACAAAAATTAAAAAATAAAAGTCATACAAAAAATATAGCGCAAAAAAAAAAAAAAAAACAAGTGTTTTATTTATAATAATTAACAAAAATAACAAAACATTTTTAATAAAATGCTTTGTTGCTCGATTGAAATATGAAGTGCAACACATATTGTAAAATATATGTGCACTTCA
>CANSNC010000026.1 GCA_947648205.1 uncultured Mycoplasma sp. | reverse complement strand
TGATAAAATCTATTAACTGTTTTTTATTAAAAGATCCAGATTGAGTTTTAGTTTTGTTTAAATCAATTCTTTTATTTTTCACATTTGCTCCTTAAATAAAAAATATATGAAGTACAACAACCCTTCATATATAAAAACGTTAAGAAATTTTGAAATTATAAAAATTTGATAATTTATTTAATTTTAATTATTACATTAAAATAATTTGTAGCTTTTTTATTAAGAAAAATAAATTAATAAGAATTATTTTCATTATGATTGTCAACAAACATTTTTAAATACTTATTTAAATATTTTTTTCTAGCTTCATTTAAAAATTCTTTTTTTAATTGAACTTTATTTATTAATTTATTATTTCTTAATTGATAACAATAACCATTTAAATCAAAATAAATATTTTGTTTATCAAAATGAGCATGAAGTGTTGGTGATAACAATAAACAATTATTAGGATCAGAAATTTCTTTTAGAGTATTTATATTTTTTCTAGATATTTTAACTGGAATTATATGACAGTGTTCACTAGGAGGATTATTAATATTTTTTATAAAATTAGCAAAATAAGATGAATCCAAATGCTTATTTTTATCATATAGATTTTGTAATTCAATTTGAACTCCAATTTTTTGATATCCTCTTAATTTTTTAACAAATTTTTCAAACTCTATTTTATCATTTATTAATTTATCATTCATATAACAATATGCATCAATCTTTTCATTAATCTTTTCAATAAAAAAATCTATTGGATCATTATTTAATATTTTATTCTCATTCATATCATCATTTATAGTTTTTAATATATTTCTAATATTAAATTTATTGTAATTATTTGATACATTAATATCAATATCAGTATCATCTATAGAACTATTAAGAATATTCATTTTTGTTAAATTGTATTTTATTATTAATTCTTTAGCCACTTCACTTTTACTTAAAAATTCTTGGAAAGAAATTAAATTTATTTGATTTATGTTTTTTAAATCAATTTTCTTTTTTATAAAAATTTTTTTATTATTTAATGGATTAGTAAAATTTAATGAAGTATAGTCATAATCACTATAATATGTAATTACATTAGTTGCTTTATGGTTTGATTCTGCACCACTTGAATTGCTACCAGAAAAAATATCTATTGAAGATTTCACTTTATATTGCTGTAATAATTGTTGATTTATTGAATCTATATATGTATTATCAATATCTATTTTTATTTTTTCATTTTTAGAAATTTTAGATTTGTCAAATCCTTTTTCTTCTTGTATTTTTTCTAGTATATCTCTTCTAATCATCTCACTTTTTCTATTATAATATTTTGTCTTTGACATCTCAGAATCAGTGGGTCGAAAATTTGCACTCTCAATTTGTATAAATTGTTTATAAATAATAAGATTTTCATCATATAAATAAAATGCTTTGCCTTTTATTTTTAAATTATTGTTATTTGTTATATCAAGATATCCTTTTGTTACAAAATCTACAAAAAAACCATTATAAATTTTTTGCATAAAATCTCCTAAAAATCTAAAGTATCAAATATTTTTTCTAATAGTTGTACTGGTATAGAATTTCCAGCTAAAAAGATAATCTTATTATTTGACAATAATCCTGTATTTTTTACTTTAATATAATCATCTAATTCAAATCCCATATATAAAAATGATTCTTTAGCATCCATATATCTAACAAAATCATCAATTTCTATTTTTATTCTAGAATTAGCACCTGATGCAGTTAATGTTGGCCCTTTACCACTAATGCTATAAATATAGTTTTCACTATTAAATTTTGTATAATTTTCTATTTTCTTATGTATCACACCATTTTTTGTTTTAATGTAATTACTAATTTTGTATTCACTTAAGTCTATTAAATTATTTTTATTGTCTAAATCAATAACATTTTTTAAAATTGAATCATTCTCTACTGGAATAATGTCTTTAAAACTGTAGTTAATTTTTTTCATAAAATCTTTTCTTATTGATAAACAAAATACTCTAGATCTATTTTGTGGTGATCCAAAATCCTTTGAATTTAATACATATGTTTTTGATGCATATCCAATTTTATCTAATTGATTAAGTCACTCATTGTAGTAATTGATATTTTTCTTTCCTAATAAATTAGTAACATTTTCCATAAGCAAATATTTAGGTAGTTCATCTACTTTAAAGTTTTCTTTTATTTCTAAAAATAATCTTTCAATCTCTCATAATAGTCCACTTCTAGTATTTAATTCTTTCTTAATTCCCTTTTGCAAACCTTGAATACTTAAATCCTGACATGGGAAAGAGTATGTAAAAATATCAATATTTTTAGGAAAATTTTTAAATGATAAATCTTTGATATTAAAAATATTATTGAAATGACTCTGTGAATAGTTTACATAACTATATTTAATTGACTCTTTCAACATTTTTTTATTATTACTATTCATTAATTTTTTTGAATCTAAGCTAATATTAAAATGATTTAATTTTTCATTCATTGGTTTAAAGTATGAATTATGGATTGCAATATAACCTATTATTGCATCCACATATCATTCAGACATACCTACATGTTCAATTATTCAATTCTTTTTTTTAGAAATATTTTTCAATGCCTTGTATTGAGAACCAATACCAGCAAAAGATTCAAATAATCTAATATTTTTGGGGATAAAATTATTGTTTTCTCTACTTTTTTATTAAAAAAATACTTCTATACAAAAAAAT
>CANSNC010000025.1 GCA_947648205.1 uncultured Mycoplasma sp. | reverse complement strand
TAAAAAAGTAAATAATGAAATCAAAAAAGTAAATTCAAGATTAGATAATGTTGAAGCAGAAGTTAAGCAAATTAACTTGAGATTAGATAATGTTGAAAATGATATTAAAGATATAAAAAAATGTCCAACAATTAAATCTGAATTAAATATTTCTAAATAATTCAATAAATAATAAATTATTTAATAATATAAAAAAACATACCAATAAAATACAGGTATGTTTTCATTATTGTTGGATATATTTTTTATGAAGCCTATCAAAGACATCAACAATAAATGTATCTAATGTTTCAAAAGAATTTAATATGTCTTTTAATTTTTTATTTACAACTACTTCCCCATCATCAATAATCATTAATCTACTAGCTAAAAGTTTTATTTCTATACTATCTTTAACATTAAATATCAAAACAGTATCAGAATCTTGATATAGAGCATTAATATAACGATAAAAAGATAATTTTTGGGTCATATCAAACCCTTCAGTAAGATTTATCATTAATATTATTTTTTTTCCAATCAAAACATCACACATAAATATGAATTTTCTCTTTTGTAATTCACTAAGAACATGAATTGGAGTTTTTAAATCTTTTTCAATATCAAGCAAATAAAGTAAATCTTCATATACTTGTTCATTTACAACATAATTTACTGAATTAAAAATTTTCTTAAATGTTGAAGAAATTGTATCATTTTTAGATGTAGCATATGCTAAATAATCTGGACTTTGAAATTGATAAATTGCATCATTTCTTCTATTGTAAAGCTCAATATCAAAACCATCATAATCATTAGAATAAATATCAAATCATTTTTGCTCTCTTTTTAAATTAAAAAAAACATAACCACTATCTTTATTTACTCTATTACTTAATATATCCATTAATAAAACATCACTTACTGAATCATGTGCCATTATTGCAATTCTATCACCTGGAAATACATCAAAAGATAAATTATATAAACATCCCTGATTTGGATCTTCATGGTTTTGATTATATGAAATGTTATATACTTTATACAAAATATCTTCTGTTCTTCATAGTTTTTTGTTTCAATTACTAACAATTTCATTAGCATCAGGCAACTGTTGATATCCATCATAATTACCATGTTCTACATAATTTAATGATTCATCTACATCATCATAGTACTCATTTTCATATTTATAGTCATCCTGAACATTGCCATCTTCTACATTAATTGGTTTTTCCAAATGTTGTTCTAAAGAATCATAATTAGTGTATTGATCTTGAATATTTTCTCTATAACTAGAAACAACTTGTTGATTATCATTTAATTGGTCATAGACAATTTCTTGATTAGATATGTTTTGATTGTTATAAAACAAATCATCTTGTTGATTATTAAAATTAATTTGATCATCATCTTGTTGATAAAATTCATCAGTTATTTCATCAACATTATTTTTTTCTATTGCATTGTTGTAAAAATAATCATGTTGTTTTTCTTCTTCGGATTTAAATCAATCTCCATTTTGAAGTTGTTCTAACACCAATTCATTTGTAATTGAATATTTTGTTGTCCCATTCATAAAAACTTTTTTTGTGTAGTCTACATCAATGTTTAAATCAATTAATTCTTTTAATGTAAATAAATTTTTGCTAAGATCTAAATTTCCAATTGAAGTTTCATTTTTGTTTACTACTTCTAATGTATTAGATAAAGGAATTGGTTTTTTTAATTTAGGCGAAGGAAGTTTTTTACTAACTTTTTTAATTCTCTTTTTTTGAACTTTTGAAATACTATATAAAGAGTTATTATTTTTTATATTAACATTATATGAATTTATTTTTTTACCAGGCAAAGGTAATTTAGTTTTTTTTAAATTAACATTATCCATAATATTAAGTCCTTCATATATAAAGTTTCTTAATAATTTTAACATTTTTAAAATTCCAATAATAGTGCTTAAGTAAAAATAATATATAAATTTTTATTGATTATAAATAAATTAAGCTAAATATTAATCCAAATATCAAAAAATAATATTTTAAATACAAATATAAATAAATTGTTAATAAAGTTAAAAAGCTGCGATAATAGTAAATATTAGGAATATTTATGGATTGAATAAATAATAGTTTTAGTGAAAATATAGATAAAATATTGAACAATTATACAGATATTAATGAAAAAGATAAAAAAAATATTAAAGCACAATTTGCTGGTATTGAGAATAATAGTGATAAATATAAATGACTTGAAATATTACAAAAAGACAATAATAATAATTCATCAACAAAAAAATATTATCATGATATCTATAACCAAATATTAGATTATAAAGAATATTTTGATAATAATTGTACAACAGTAAAAAAACTTGAAATTGGTGAATTATACACAAAAAAGCAAATATCAACTCTGGCTGGAAGTGGTGATATCATGTCTGGCATTATCACAAGTAATTATGGAAATAAAAAAGATACTTTTATAACTATTAATTTAGAAAAAGATTATTCATATAAATCTATTGGAAACAAATATTCAAATGTTAGTACTAGAAATGTTTATAACAAAGAAACAAAAGAACTTAAATATTATCTGTATACAAAAGACAATGCCAAGGATTATCAAGTTTTAGAATTCAGTAAAAATAAAAACATTTTACATAATTCATTTGGTAATGAAAATAATTCAGGATATATTTATGCTTTTGTAAAGTCCACAAAAAATAACTTAAAATACATAAATTCTTCAAAATTAAATAATTGAGATAAAAAAGTATATATTTATATTGGCAAATATATTTTCAAAGACATTTCTAATAAAGCTCCATACTATTTTACTTTAGAAAATGCTGATAAAGTAATAGATGAAAAAACAATTGAACAATCAAAAATAAACTCTCAAATTAAATCAATTGACATTTATGAAGGTGCTTTAAAAAAAGATACAATCTTATCTAATGAAGAAAAAAGAGCTCTTGTTAAAATAAGAACTAACCAAGGTTTTTTTAGAGAAAAATTACTAAAAAAATTCAATTATAAATGCCCATTGACAGGTTTTGAAAATGAAGCAGCTTTGATTGCTAGTCATATAAAACCATGGTCCAAATGTAAAAATCAAATTGAAAAATTAGATCAAGATAATGGCATTTTATTGAACAGTTTAGCAGATAAATTATTTGACAAAGGATTAATAACATTTGATGATGAAGGAAGAATAATTTATTCAAAAAAAATGTCAAACAATGACATACTTATTTTTGAAAAGCAATTAAAGAATCAAGAATGCCTTTTAAAAATGTTTATAACATCCAAAATGATTAAATATTTAAAATTTCATAGAAGTAAAATATTTTTATGCTAATACAAATTACTTTAATAATTGAATAACTAATATATAAATATTGTAATAAATTTTATTGTATATGACATTTAATATAAATATTTAAGACAATAAGAATAATTACAATAAGACACATGAAAAATAATAAGAATTAATAATAAAATTAAGTTTTCAAAAATATCAATATTATTTTATTAATTAAAATGTAAAACTGTTATTTAAAAATGATTCTTATAAAAATAAAGTATAAAAAGAAAAATAAAATTATATTGTGAATGTAAACTATTTTAGTTTTATTATTAATTAAAAATTAATAATATAAAAATGAATATAATAATATTATAATTATAAACATTATCTAATTAAATTTATTTTAGTTCTAAAAATTTATTAGAACGAAATTAATTCAGATTTAATTGTTGGACAATTTTTTATATCTTTAATATCATTTTCAACATTATCTAATCTTGAATTTACTTTTTTGATTTCATTATTTACTTTTTTAAATTCTTCCTTTACTTCAACTTTAAATTCATTAAAATCATTTTTCATATTACTCATTTCAAAATTAA
>CANSNC010000024.1 GCA_947648205.1 uncultured Mycoplasma sp. | reverse complement strand
AAAATTAATTATGAAATTTAATAAAATATTAATGTCAACTTTAGTGGGTTGTGCACTACTAACCCCAATTATACTATCATCATGTTCAATAAAAAATTCTGGTACTTCTTCAAACAATGAAGAACAAAAACCCAAAACAATTCCAGTTCCTTTCCAAAGTTCTTTATATGATACTTGAGATCCTGCAAGTGATACTTTGACTTTTGGTTGTTTTAATAACCCTACATATGAAATTCCAAATGTAGAAGAATGATTTAATAATGAATCAAATAATGGACGTAATTATTATAAAAGTACAAATCCAATTAATGATGAAGTATATGATTTTTATGCATGTGATAATGATTCAACGTCTAAACCTGTAAGTTCAAATCCATTATTTAAGACAATTGATAAATTTTATACTTGAATAAGAAAATCTGAAAATAATTATGAAGTTTCTTTACAAGCGCCTAATGAAAATATTGAAGATAAACTATTTAATTTCAACATCTTTAATTGGAATTTTATCACTAATCCAAATTGTGATATATCCATATATATATATATATATATACTCATAATTATGATAGTAATGTTATTACAAATACTAAATATATTTGAAAAGTGGAAATACAAACATATCCAAGAATTGGATATGAATGACAAATAAATAGATATGATGATAATGGGAATTATAATAATCGTAGAACCATCATATTTGAATTTTATTTTGACAATTTAACTTCTACTAATCAATAAAGCCTCATTGTTAATAGATTCTCAAAATTCATTATCAAGTAATTTAGGAATTATTAGCATTATATTCTTATCATAAAAGAATTATTGATCCAAAATTTAATAATAGTCAAGCATCTAAGAATTTGTTAAAAGATAATTCAAATATTTTAGTTCTTAAAAAAGATAATGGTGCATTACTAGATATTAAATATGGAGAAATTGTTGGTACATCAACTTCAATTAATGAACATATGATACTTTTAATGATGAAGTGTATATACGTCTTACTGAAGATTCAACTAGACCATCATATGAAATACAAGATATAAATAAATGATATCAAGAAGAATTAAATAATAATAGAGAGTATAAATGAGAAAAAAAGATGTTAGTTATGATGAAAATAACAAATTAGTATATGATTATTTTTCATTTCCAGAATTTACAGATTATTCTAAATTATTTTTTAATAGTACTAATGAATTTTATAAATGAATAAGAAAATATACTTTTAACTACAACTTTTATCTTTATAATGGTGATAAGGCTAATAAAAAAGAATTTAAGTTTGATTCTTTGAATTGAGAATCTATTTCTAACCCAAATTGTTATATTTTTTTATCTATAATAACATGTAGTTATGACAAAACTATAACAACAAATAACAAAAGATATGTCTGAACAATAACAGTAAATATGTTACCAAAAGAAGGTTATGAATGATATATAGATAGAAAAGGTGCTACTGGTAATTATAACAATAGAAAATATATGGAATTCACTTTTGAATTTCCAAATGTTAATGGTAAATATGATTGGTATTCATAAGTTGTAAATTATATGCTAAAGTAAGAATTAAAATTCTTACTTTTTATTTTTACAACCATAACTTATTTTTTATAATTTCTTTTTAAACAGAATGCTAAAATATAAATATGTTGATATTAATTAATGTTACTAATTGATATCAATTAGTAATTAAAAAGATATAAATAGCTAAAATAATAAATTTTTATTTTTAAGCTGAAAATTAAATAAAAAAGGAGAATATTAATTAAAATATTAATTATTTTAATTAATGAAGTTAACAATGAAATTAAATAAAATTTTAATGTTTACTTTAGGTGGTTGTGGAGTCCTTGTGCCTGTTGTTTTGTCATCTTGTGCAACAAATTCTACAACAACATCAAATAATTACAATTCTAAAGAAATTCCAGTGCCATGTGCAGTTGATTTATATGATAGTGATAATACAAAAATAAATTTTGCTAGTACATATCCAAATGTTCAATATGAAATAGAGGATATAAATCAATGATTTCAAAAAGAATCAAATAATGGAAGAAATTATTTATGAGATAAATCATCATATGGTGGTGATAATGGAACAGAAAAAATAACTACTGATTATTTTCTAATAACAAATTACATTAGTCCTTGCCCTATTAGTTCTAATCCACTTTTTAAAAATAATGAGGAATTTTATACATGAATTAGGTCAGATAAAATAAATCATACTTTTAATTTTTATGATATTAAAAAATCAAATAATAAAAGTGAAAGCAAAGTATATAAATTTACAGATTTTAATTGAAGCTTTTTATCTAATCCAAATTGTAATGTAGCTATTTCTATAATAACTAATAATATAGTTGATACTACAACTGTTCATAGAACTATTTCAGTTATTAGAATTGATGCATGACCAAAATCTGGATCTCAATGATTAGTTAATAGAAATAATAATAGTGGAAATTATAATAATACAAAACAAATGATAATTAATTTTGTTTTTGCTGATCCAAATCAAAATAATAAATAAAAGGATAATTAATTATGAAATTAAATAAATTTTTAATCACAATTTTATTAGGCTCTGGAACACTTGTTCCAATTGTGTTGTCTTCATGTTCAGTAAGTAACTCTAATTCAATTACAAATAATAATGATAATACACCAAAAGAGAAAATAATTGCTCCATTTCAAAATTCTTTATATGATTCTTTACCTGGAAACGAACTTTATTTTTATGTTAATGATGATAATTTGACTATTCCTGAATATAAATTAGATGATATTAATCAATGACAACAAAGTGAATTGAATGCTGGAAGAAAATATGATGTTTCTACAAATAATAATCTTGATGATATAGATAATATAACTTTTTCTGATAGTTTCATATGTTCATATTTTTCAGATGATGTTTCAACAAATTCTGATGTGTTGTTTAAAGATTTAAATAGTTTTTATACATGAATTAAAAAAGATCAAGTTGAATATTCTTTTTATTTGAATAATGAAATTTCAACAAATAAAACATCATTTGCTTTTAATAGTTTTGATTGAAGTTTTTTAATGAATCCCAATTGTAATGTATATGCATATTTAGAAACTTCTTGATACAATATTTCTAATGTAACTAATGAAAGACTTATAGCTCATATAAAATTAGTTGCATTCCCAAAAAGAGGATATGAATGAGATATAAAAAGGACTAGTAATAATGGAAAATATAATAACAATAAGTTCATAGAGTTTAGTTTTAATTTTCCAATCACTAATAATATATAGTAAACTTTTATAATTCTTCTTTAATTAATGCATTTGATGAATATAAATTAATTTAATCTCTATATTTTTTATATTAATTAATGTTTTACCAAAATACAAAGTCTAATGCATATTTTAAATATGTGTACACTTTGTATTTTTTATTTAACTATTATATTTTTATTCTAATTTTAAGTATTTTTTAAATGATTCAATGAAGAAAAAAATAAATCAAAATATTGTTTTAAATCATTCTATTATATGTGCTTACTTAAATTATTTTTTATTATTGATATGGAATATTTTATTTAATTTTTAAATTAAATTAATCCACTAAAAATATAATAATATTATTGATTTTTTTGTTGCTATGACTAATTTTCTTAATAATTGACTTATGGTCAAAACATTTTATAATAAGGTTAGATTAGTTGAACATAAGTATTATTTTTGCTTTTGTTTTTTCAGTTAGTTGTTAACTATTTATATTTTGTATTTTGCATTTATATTAAGATAGAATAGTTTTAATATTGTTGAAGGAGGGATTTAATTATGAAATCTAAATGTATTATTAAAAGTATTTTAATTTATACATTAACACCAATGTTAACATTAACATTAGGTGCAAAATATTTTACACAAAGTTT
>CANSNC010000023.1 GCA_947648205.1 uncultured Mycoplasma sp. | reverse complement strand
CATTTCTTTCTTTAAAGAATAATGTTTCATTACTATCAAAAGATCATGATTCAATTCATTTATCTTCTTCTAAAGCTGAAATTGATAATTTTGGATTATTAGAATCTGTTGGGTCAATAACTACAAGTTTATCATATATTACAGTAACAATTCTTCCATCTAATAAAACATGATAGTCACATTGTGGAGTAATTGTACTATTTCTAGTACCAGTTATAGCATTTGTTACTAATTTAGATTCATTATTTCAACCATTTGTTGCATTAGGAATTGTATTCATATGGTCATCAACCAATATAAAACGAACTTCAGAAGTTCCACCTGCAGCTCCTTTATCATCCTGTGTCCCTGATCTACTTGTTAAATTATAATAAGCTAATAAATTTCTATTGTCTGCTATAGGTATTAAATTAAACATTATATTTGTAGATCTACTATAATCATGCCCTTGTATAGTAGCAGTAGGTCTTGGAGCAATATTATTATCAATATTTCCATTATATCTAGTTACTTGTTTTGTTTTAATGTCAACAACATCAATAACATCAACATCTCCTGAAGCAACATGTCCAGCTTTACCTAGAAATGCTAAATTACCATTTTTTAAAACTCTTATTTGAAAAAATGCATTTGAATGCACTTTACTACTAGCACTACCACTAGTAACTTCAGCAGTTTCATAATAATCAATTAATTTACCAGTTTGAACATCTATTGCAATAGCATATTGTTTTTGTCCACCTTTTGCATTAGAAAGAACATACAAAATATCATTAACTTTGTCTAACTCAAAATTTAATCACCATCTTACTCAATTAGTGTTGCCATCTCCTATATTTTTAAAAGGTTGAAATCCATCACTAAATTGTACATCTGTTTGCATACTAAGAGTTCAACGTTCTGCTCCAAATCAATCTAAACTTGTAATTTTATTTAATCAAAAAACTATTGGACCATTTCTTGAACTTAATTTTGGATTAGCCATATTTGCATAAGCTGGTACAAGTGGTTTGCTTGATTGAGTAGTTGAATTTGTAACATCTTGTGTAACATTAGAAGCATCACCTAATGTATTGGAGTTTCTACTTGATATACGTCTTGCACCAATAACACCAATTGTTGGCACTAATGCAATTGAAGCAATTGCAGAAGGTACTAAAAATAATAATTTTTTATTTATTTTCATATATAAAACCCCACTTTAATTTTCATTACTAAACGATAAACGAAATAATATTTAAAGTCAAATTTTAATATACAAAAATTTGTTATTTTTTTTTGTAATAAAAAAAATCATGTAATAGAAAATTACATGATTTTTATTTATAAAATATAATTAGATTAATATCTGTTTTAATTAATGATACATAAAACCAGTAAATGTTTGATTGTACTCTAATAAAGAATTTGAATCAATATTATTAGTATTATTTTTCTCAAATTTTATTTTAATATTCAAAGTTCCTCTTGTATCATTGGCAACAATTTCTAATGTAAAATTACCATCTTGAATTGCTGTATAATATCCACCTGTTGGAGTATTTAAAAAGAAATTATTAATTAGTTGTTTGTCATTTTCTAACATTGCTTTAATTTTACTTGGCAACATATTAAAGTAACTTGAATGAGATAACTTTAATTGATTAGAATTTTTGAACGTTAGAATATCACTAGTAGCAACATTATTACCCTTAGCAAATCCACCTACAGTATGTAAAAATGTTATGGGATTTGCATATCCTTCTAAATTATTAAAAGTTATAGATCAAGTAATTTCACCACCACCATTGTTAATGTACATATTAACATTAACATCATTATTGTTACTTATATTAGGTAGCTTACTACCTTTACTTGAAATAAACAATTGTATAAAATCTTTTGCATCTGTATATGTTGCATTGCTAAGAGTTAATCCAGTATTAGACTCTAATTTTGTTTTTATTTCACTTGGAGTTAATCTTTGAACTTCATATAAAGAAATATCTCCATCTTCTTTAAAAGACAATTGATATTCTTTATTGTAGTCATCAATGTTTTTAAATCCAGTAAATGTTCTTCTTGCAATTCATTGATTATTTTCAAATTTAAAATCACTATTTGCAGTTGGTCCATTTGGATAATTTCCAACTAAGATAATGTTTGCTGTTAAAGCTCCTGTTACATCATTTGGATATAACTGAAGTTCGAAATCAGATGAATCAAATCCACTAAATGTAAGAAAGTTTTGATAGAATAATTCTTCATTTATTTCACTTGGTAAATAGTTTGGTTTTATAGTAGATTCATCTTTGAATCTTAATGAATATGTATTAGTTTTGTTTAAACCATTATATGTTTTTGTTTGAACACTTAAAGATGAATCATATGCTGTTGGATCTATATTAATAGTTAAAGTACCATTAACATCATCAGCTGATGCAGTAATATTCATTTTTGATAATGGATATCCTGCACTATTATTAATGTCTATAAATTTTAAATATTCTTGCTTTGATGCATTTAAGAAACTACTTGGTAATATGTTTGACTCCTTAATTTCTTTTAATTCTGGAATTTGAGAAACATCTGAATTATTATTACCAACAAATGTAATGCCCTTACTATCAGTTGATTTAAAAATAGTATATTCTTTTTCTGTTATATATTGTTTTATATTGTTTGTATTTGCAGATAATTCCATCGGAAGATATTTATAAGTTGCCTGTATTTTTATCTTGCCAGTTGTATCATTTGCTTTTGTTATTTGGTATTCAGTTTTTGGATATGAATCTCCATTTATAATTTGTCTTTGACTAGTTAATGTTGAAACTAGAGGACTTACTCTTTGAATATCTTCAATTGTCATTTTACTTGGTAGTGTATTTCTAAAATCATAGTCTTCTTGATCAACATTTTTTCAACTAAATCTACTTGTCAATTCAGTATTAAGACTAAATGACTTTGTGATTTTTAAAGGAACTATATTACTAGGCATTACACCATCTGATACAAATCAAGGAATTTGATCTAAGTTTAAAGTAATTTGTAATGTTTTATTAATATCATCAATTTCATTTTTAACAAATGGTTCATATTTTAAAGAACCATCTTCATTCTTAGCTGTATTTTTTGTTAAGAATGATTCATTTAAAAAAGTAATATCTTCTCTTGTAATTTCGCTAGGTAATTTTTTATTTAAAACATCTTGGCTAATATTAAAATCAGCTGATTTTAAATATGCATTTTCACCATTTAACAAACCTTTAGTATCACCTTGCCCTGAAGCATTTTTATTACTTACAATAGCAGCAGCTAATCCATATTTGTTGTCTGGTTGTAATGTGATATTTTGTTGTCTAGCATTATATCCATCAAAGTATGAGTTAATCAGCATGATTTGACCAGCATAACCATAAACATTATATAAAGAAAAATTTCTTGCATTATTTTTAATATCATCAATTGGAGAATTAACTAAATCATAATATAGTGATCCTAAATGGTTTGTAGATGTTTTATTTGGATCTAATGTTAACTTTTTAATTTTTGTTTCACCATACACTTTATAAAATAAATCTTCATTATTATCAAATGTTCATGATTCTATTCATTTATCACTATCTTCAATTGATTTTATAGTATATGTTGGAGCAGAGTTTCCAACTCCTGGTGTAAATATAACAATATTGTTGTAAACAAGAGTAACAATTCTTCCATCTAATAATTTATAATAGTCACGAGATGGATATGTGAATTTATTTTTTCAACTATCAACACTTGGAGTAAATAATGACACAGGTTTTCCTCATTTAGAATCATTTGGAAATGCATAAGTTAACTGATCATCTAATAATAACATTTTTATTTCAAGAGAAACCCCACTAGTATTTGCAGAACTTTTTTGTCATGGACTATCATCTTTAAAACTACTTGCATCTCTTCTTGGATTAGTCTTTCTTATTGTAAATCCTATATTTAAATTATTTCCAATAGGAATAATATTATAAAAAATATCTGAAAATAATGATCCATCTCCTGCCACTCTATCATAATCTTTTTGAGGATGTTTTCTTCCTGATTCAGTAATGCCTGTACCACCTTCTATTCAACTCTTAGGTCAATTACCTGCTTTCAGTTCTAAAGTATCTGTCTCCTTATCAAATCGTTCCATCATTATTGTTGTTTCACTTAATGAATTTATTGAAAATCCTAATCCATAAGCAACTGGGTCTCCATCATCTAATACTGACAAAAAATTATAAACATCACTTCTACCATGTATTCTAATACTTTGACCCTTAGAGTACTTTATTTTACCTGTAATACCATCTATTCCTAAAAATCATTGAT
>CANSNC010000022.1 GCA_947648205.1 uncultured Mycoplasma sp. | reverse complement strand
TGAGTTATAAGTTGTGCTATTATGATGTTGCACTTCATATTTCATTCAGGGAATATTGAATAATAAATAATTCAATATTTTATAAAATTTAAATTAATTTTTTTGACTTTAAAAAATTTGATACTAAATCATTAACTTGCTGTGCAGTTTCTAATTCCAATGCCTTTTTTGCAAGTTCAATACATTCTTTATGTTTTAAATTACAAATTAATTTTTTTGCTCTTAAAATAGATGATGAACTCATACTAAATGCATCAAGACCTTTTTCTCCAAGTCCTAATAAAATTGGAATAGACATAATATCTCCAGCCATTTCACCACACATTGCAACACTAACATTGTGTTTTTTTGCTCCTAGAATTGTTAATTCAATAGCTTTTAATAATGATGGATTATTTGGCTGATAAAGATGAGAAATTTTTGGTGACATTCTATCAACAGCAAAAGTGTATTGAATTAAATCATTTGTTCCAATTGAAAAAAAATCTACATATTTTGCAAATTTATCAGCAATTAAAGCAGCTGATGGAATTTCTATCATCATTCCAACTTTAATATCTTTAGAAAATTCTATTTTTTCAGATTCTAATTCATTCTTACATTTTTCTAAAATTTCTTTTGCTTTTAATAATTCATCAATTGTACAAATCATTGGAAACATAATACCAAGCTTACCATATTTACTAGCTTTCAATAATGCTTTTAATTGAGTTTTAAAAATATCAACATTGTCTAATGTTAATCTTATTGCTCTATATCCTAGAAATGGATTATCTTCATGATCAAAAGTATAATATGGCAATTTTTTATCTCCTCCAATATCCAAAGTTCTTACAATAACTAAATGATTTGGATGTTTTTCTAAAACATATTTATATGCATTGAATTGATTATCTATATCAGGTCAATTAGATGCTTCCATATACAAAAATTCACTTCTATATAAACCAACCCCATCTGCTCCATATTGATTTAAATTATCTGAATCACTTGGTTTTCCAATGTTAGCTTCTACTAATACTGTATGATTATCTAAAGTAGTAGCTTTTCTATCTACATACTTTTTTAGTTCAATTTTTTCATTTTCAAAAATTCTTTTTTTATCTTCTCATTCTTTAATATTGCTTGGATTAATTTCTACTATTCCAGCACTTCCATCTATTGCAATCATTTGATCATTTTTTACAATATCAGTTATGTTATTCAAACCAAGAACAGCAGGTATTTCCATAGTTCTTGCCATAATTGCTGCATGGCTTGTTCTTCCTCCAATGTTTGTAACAAATCCTTTAACAAATTTTTTATTCAACATTGCAGTTTCTGATGGAGACAAATCATGAGCCACAATAATAACATCAGAATTAATTGACATAATATCTGGTAGTTTAATATTTAACAAATTAGAAAGCATTCTGTTTTTTACATCTATTACATCACTTGCTCTTTCTTTAAAATATGCATCATTCATACTAGAAAACATTTCTGACATATTATTAAAAACTAAATTAGTTGCTGATGCTGAATTATAATTTTCTACTTTAATTAATTCTTCTATTTGTGATTTAATTTCAGGATCTTGTGCAATTTGAATGTGAGCATCAAAAATAGATGCTTTATCCTCTCCCAATCTTTCAAATGCAATATTTTTTATAAGCTCCAGCTGTGAGATTGTACTTTTTATTGAGTCATTAACTTTTTTTATTTCAGAATCTATATCCTTAATTTTATCTTCTAAAATCTGAAATATAGGTGGTTCTATTATGAATGCTTTTGCATAATTTATTCCAGAACTTGCACCAATACCTTTTAATTGCTTCATAAAATCCTCTTTTATCTTTGAAAAAATTCAAAATTTATTTTTATTACATATTAATAATAAGTTAAAATGCATTAGTTTAATTACCAAGTTAAAAAAATCTATAACCAAATATAGTTATAGATTTTTAATTATAATTTCTAATTATTTTCAACAATTCCTTTAATTCTAGTCATTGCCTTAAGAGAATCAACTATTCCTTGAACACCAAAACCTGAATCTTTAACACCAATAAATGGGAAAATATCTGGTCCTCTAGAAGGGGATTTGTTTATATTAACTGTTCCAACATTTAAATATCTTGCAATTAGTTTTGCTTTCTCTACATTATTTGTAAATATACTTGCTTGCAATCCAAAATTTGATGCATTAGTTATACTTATTGCTTCTTGTATAGTTTTTACTCTAATAACAGGCAATACAGGTCCAAAAGGTTCTTCTCAAGCTAATCTTGATTTAGTTGAAACATTGTCAACTAAAGTTGCTTCTAATAAGTTATAACCAACAACTTTATTACCTGTTATAACATTTGCGTTATGAGTAATTGCATCATTAATTAAATCTAAAACATAATTTAATGATTTGTTATCAATTAAAGGAATGATATCTACTCCATCAAATGGATTTCCAATTTTTAAATCAAGTACATTATTTTTTAATTCCTCAACTAAATTATCAGCTATTGAATCTAACACTATAACTCTTTTAATAGCTGTACATCTTTGACCTGAAAAATTAAATGCACCTTTAACAATTTCTTTTGCAACCTTTTTAATATCAATATCTTCTAAAACTATTGCAGCATCTTTGCCACCAAGCTCTAGAACAATATTTTTAGCAGGTAATGCTTTAGCTATTTTTTTTCCAATGTCTGTACTTCCAGTAAAAGTAACACCTTCGATTCTTTTATTAGTTAAGATATAATCTCCAATTTCGCTGCCTTTTCCCATAACTAAATTAAATACACCTTCTGGAAAATTTGCTTTATCAAAATATTTTGCTATTAAACTACAAACCAATGAACCATATGTTGCTGGTTTAAATACAATAGTATTACCAACTAATAATGTTGGAATAATTTTAGCTATTGATAAATTTATTGGATAATTAAAAGGTGATATAGCTAAAACTACTCCAATTGGAACATGATAAAACTTACCTATCTTATTTTTAATTCCATGAATTGAATCATCATAAATCATTGGATTTACCAATTCTTTTTTATACATTTCAACTGTAGCAATAATATATTCATATGATCTAATGACTTCAGTTAAAGCATCTGGATAAGATTTACCAATTTCTTTTGTAATTAAATTTGCAATGATTTCTTTATCTTCCAAAAAAAATTCTGCAAATTTTAAAATATATTCTATTCTTTGATCAGAATTTAAAAACGATCACTTATAAAATGCTTTATGAGCACTTTCAAAAGCAAAATCTATTTGTTCTTTATTTAAAGCACTAATGCTTCCAATTTCTGTTCCATCAATTGCTGAATTTATAGAAATTTTTTTGTCAGTATCAATAAATTTATTATTTATATAGGCTAAACCATGTAATTTATTATTCATACTTTTTCTCCTTGTTAAAAAAATATTCACATATTTGAGTATATTACAATAGATAAATTTATCTTAAAAATAATTAATATTTTTACAAATAAAAA
This sequence comes from uncultured Mycoplasma sp., assembly GCA_947648205.1. Classification (GTDB taxonomy): domain Bacteria; phylum Bacillota_I; class Bacilli_A; order Mycoplasmatales; family Mycoplasmoidaceae; genus Malacoplasma; species Malacoplasma muris. The sequence continues at coordinate 1,118 of CANSNC010000022.1, read as the reverse complement.
TAAACCCTTTGTATTTAAGGGTTTATTTTTAGTTAATTTTTTCTAACACTAAATCTTTTATTTTTTGATATAACTCTTCATTATTTGCTATTTCAACATCCAAAGCATTTCTTCCTTGACATATTTTTTTATCATCAAAATAAAATCAACTTCCTGATTTTTTAATAATTTCATAATCTATAGCAAAATTTATTATTTCATTTTTGAAATCATATCCTTTACCAAAAAATATGTCAATAAAACAGTGCTTTAAAGGAGGAGCTAATTTATTTTTGACTACTGTTACTTTTGTTTTTATCCCAATAGCATCACTGCCATTTTTTAGTAATTCGCTTTTTCTAACATCAAGTCTTATTGAACTAAAAAATTTTAATGCTCTACCTCCTGTTGTTACTTCAGGATTACCAAACATAATCCCAACTTTTTCTCTTAACTGATTAATAAAAATAATACAAACATTTGATTTACTAATTGAACTTTGTATCATTCTTAAACCTTTTGACATTAATCTAGCATGAGCGCCTATATTTTGATCTGAAACATCACCATTTAGTTCTGATTCAGGAATTAAAGCGGCTACACTATCAACCACAATTAAATCTATAAGTTTTGTTTTTATTAAAGCATCTATAATATTAAATGCTTGTTCTCCAGATTCTGGACGTGCTAATAACAATTTTTCAGGATCAATACCCATAGAAATCAAATAATTAATATCTAGTGAATTTTCAGCATCTATATATGCTGCCTTTTTGTTTTCCTCCAAACATTTTGCTACAGCTTGCAGTGCTATAGTTGTTTTGCCACTAGATTCATTACCATATATTTCAATAATTCTACCCCTTGGGAACCCTTTAATACCTAATGTAGCATCTAAAGAAATGCTTCCTGTTGATAATACATCAACTTGATCTATATTAGCTGTGGTTATTGAACCTTTCCCATATTTTTTTTCAATATCTTTTACAGTTTCATTAAAAAGTTTTGTTTCTATTGTTTCCATAATTTCAAATACCCTCCATATATAAAAACGTAAAAAAAATTTAAAATTATAAAAATTTGTTAATTTATTTAGAAATATTTAATTCAGATTTAATTGTTGGACAATTTTTTATATC
>CANSNC010000021.1 GCA_947648205.1 uncultured Mycoplasma sp. | reverse complement strand
TAAATTTGAAAATAATCAATGAATTGCAAGAAGAACATTTACTGGATTTAAAAACGTTGATGATTATAATAAAGAATATCAATTATCTTTTAAAGAAAATAGTGATTCTTCTTTATATGAATTACAAAGATTAACGCCTAGTGAAATAAAAACAAAATTAGAATCAACAAATGGTTTAACAATTAATGGTCAAAATTATAAAAGTGTAAAAAATCTTGTAGAACTATTTGTATCAAGTAAAGGTATCAAATTGCCAGATATAAGTAGTAGCAATAATGTGAATGTTAATATGTATATAAATAATGGTGGTGGCGAAATCACTTGATCTATAACTTTTACTAATTTGGAAGGCTATCCAAACCCAATTACATTTCTACACACTATGAGTGGATTTGCCAAAGGGAATGATGTTGCAACACCAGATGTTTTAACATTTAAAAATTCTAATCAATTAAAGTTATCGCATTCTAACTATTTTAATATGTTACCAAGTCAAATTAAATCAATGCTAGAAAATAATAATCAATTAATTAATGAATTCTTTTTAAATCCCCCAACTGGTGGATACTTTACTGCTATTTCAAATAACAATTTTACATTAGACATTGTTGCAAATGATACAAGAGGAACATTAAATATTAAAATTAAATTTGTAAAAAATGATACAAACAATATTCATAAAGATTCTTTATTAGAATATAACCAAATGTTTACTGGCTTTGTATATCATTAATATACATCACATATAAGTGTAAAAAATCATGTAATTTTGCATTACATGATTTTTATTATTAATTTAATGTGTATTGTTTGTGTTTTATAAACTAAATGGCTTTTATCATAAATTATCAAAAATAATAAAATTTTTACACATTAAAATTTGACTTTACATATTATTTCGTTTATCGTTTAGTAATAAAAAATTAATAAGTGGGGTTTTAAAATATGAAAGTAAATAAAAAATTATTATTTTTAGTTCCTTCTGCAATTGCTTCAATTGCTTTAGTCCCAACAATTGGTGTTATTGGAGCTAGACGTATATCAAGTAGAAACTCCAACACATTAGGTGATGTTTCTAATATTAATCAAGATGTTACAAATTCAACTACTCAATCAAGTAAACCACTTGTACCAGCTTATACAAACATGTCTAATCCAAAATTAAGCTCAAGAAATGGTCCAATAGTTTTTTGATTAGACAAGATTACAAGTTTGGATTGATTTGGTGCAGAGCGTTGAACATTACATATGGTAAATGATGTAGTATTTGAAAATGGGTTTAAACCACTAGCTGTAAATGGAACTGCTAATACAAATTGAGTAAGATCATGATTAAATTTTGAATTAGACAAAGTGAATGATATATTGTATGTTCTTTCAAATGCAAAAGGAGGAAATAAACAATATGCTGTTGCAATAGATGTTCAAACTGGTAATTTAATTGATTATTATGAAACTGCTGAAGTTACTAGTGGTAGTGCTGGTAGTAAAGTGCATTCAAATGCATTTTTTCAAATAAGAGTTTTAAAAAATGGTAATTTAGCATTTCTAGGAAAGGCTGGAGATGTTGCTACAGGAAATAATGATGTTATTGATGTTGTTGACATCAAAACAAAACAAGTAACTAGATACAATGGAAATATTGATAGTAGCATTGCTCCAAAACCTGTAGCTGATACAACATTAAATCCAGGACATAATTACAGTAGATCTACAAATATAATGTTTAATTTAATACCTATAGCAGATAATAGAAATTTATTAGCTTACTATAATTTAACAAGCAAATCAGGGACACAAAATGATGCTGGAGCTGCTGGTGGAACTTCTGAAGTTCGTTTTATATTAGTTGATGACCATATGAAAACAATTCCTAATGCAACAAATGGATGAAATAATACATCTAAATTAGTAACAAATGCTATAACTGATACTAGAAATAGTACAATTACTCCACAATGTGACTACCATGTATTATTAGATGGAAGAATTGTTACTGTAATATATGACAAACTGGTAGTCATTGACCCAACAAATCCTAATGATCCAAAGTTATCAATTTCAGTTTTAGAAAATGATAAATGGATTGAATCATGATCTTTTGATAGTAATGAAACATTATTCTTTAAAGAAAGAAATGGAACAAATATTAAACAAGTAAAACTTGATCCTGATAAATCTAATATTAATAATCCAAATCATGTAATTTCTCAATATTACAATTTAGCAGATTCACCTATTCAAGACATAAGAGATACAGCTAGTAGCCTTATTTTATATAATGTTTATGGTTATATTGGTCAAATAATGCTTATTAATTGTTACTATAGAGCTTGAATAGATTATAAAAATGTTCCTGATCAAACTCAAATTGCTGATAATAAATATGGATTAGCTGTTGCTATCACAAGTAATCCAAATGCTACAGGTCAAGGTGATACAAAAGGTTTATTAAATACAGATAATGCCTTTTTAAAATCATCAGATTTTACAATTTCACAAGAAATTCTTAATAAAAAATTACCTAGTGAAATTACAAGAGAAGATTTAACATTTTTAAATGGTGCTTTTTTAACTAAAAATACAGCTAAAAATGAGGATGGAACTTTAAAATATGAACCTTTTGTAAAAAATGTAATTGATGATAATCAAAAAAAATTAAAAGTAACATTGAATTTGGATCAGATTCCTTGATTTGTTACAGATGGACAAATGCCTAGCAATATAGTTCCTTTAAAAATTACAAAGGAATTTGATACTGTTACTGAAATATCAAGTAGATTTAGTTGAAAAAATGTTGATCAAGAGGATTATGATTTTAAAAACACTTTACCAACTAAAATGACAATTGAAGATATTCAAAGAGTAAGTCCTTTAGTTTCAACATTAACTAGTCAAAGACAAATTATAAATGGTGATTCATATCCAAGAACTGAATATAAAATAACAGAAAAAAATGATGTAACTGGTAAGATAAAAATACAAGCAACTTATAAATACCTTCCAATGGAATTATCTGCAAATACAGATAATATAAAACAATACATAACAGAAAAAGAATATACTATTTTTAAATCAACTGATAGTAAGCGTATCACATTTGTTGGTAATAATAATTCAGATGTTTCTCAAATCCCAGAATTAAAAGAAATTAAAGAGTCAAACATATTACCAAGTAGTTTCTTAAATGCATCAAAGCAAGAATATTTAAAATTTATAGACATTAATAATAGTGCAGGATATCCATTATCAAAAATGAATATTACTGCATCAGCTGATGATGTTAATGGTACTTTAACTATTAATATAGATCCAACAGCATATGATTCATCTTTAAGTGTTCAAACAAAAACATATAATGGTTTAAACAAAACTAATACATATTCATTAAGATTCAAAGATGAATCTACTATAAAACCAAACTATTTACCAAGTGAAATAAATGAAGAATTATTCTATCAAAACTTTCTTACATTTAGTGGATTTGATTCATCTGATTTCGAACTTCAGTTATATCCAAATGATGTAACAGGAGCTTTAACAGCAAACATTATCTTAGTTGGTAATTATCCTAATGGCCCAACTGCAAATAGTGATTTTAAATTGGAAAATGGTCAATGAATTGCAAGAAGAACGTTTAATGGATTTAAAAACATTGATGACTATAATAAAGAATATCAGTTGTCCTTTAAAGAAGATGGTCATATTTCTTTATATGAAGTTCAAAGATTAACTCCAAGTGAAATAAAAAATAAATTAGAATCTAATACTGGATTACCTCTTAGCGACAAGACATATACAAGTGCAAAAGATTTTATTGAATTGTTTATTTCAAGCAAAGGTAGTAAGATACCTAATATAAGTAACAATAATGATGTTAATGTTAATATGTACATTAACAATGGTGGTGGTGAAATTACTTGATCTATAACTTTTAATAATTTAGAAGGATATGCAAATCCAATAACATTCTTACATACTGTAGGTGGATTTGCTAAAGGTAATGATGTTGCAACACAAGATGTTCTAACATTCAAAAACTCTAATCAATTAAAATTATCTCATTCTAATTACTTTAATATGCTGCCAAGTCAAATTAAATCAATGTTAGAAAATGACAAACAACTAATTAATAATTTCTTTTTAAATACTCCAACAGGTGGATACTATACAGCGATTCAAAACAGTAATTTTACATTAGAAATTGTTGCAAATGATACAAGAGGAACTTTGAATATTAAAATTAAATTTGAGAAAAATAACAATAATAATATTGAGTCAGGTTCTTTGTTAGAATACAATCAAACATTTACTGGTTTTATGTATCATTAATTTTTAAAATAAAGTATAACTATTAAATTATGGTTATACTTTATTTTTTAATATTTCAATAATGATATATTAAAATGTAAATAATTATGAAAATATATGAGAGTACAATATGTCAAAAGAAATTAAAATTCGTATAAAAGATGCTGATCAATTAGTATTTGAAATTTTAGAAGATTCAAAACAAGGTGATTATTTTTGTTTAAAAAACATAAATAATATTGATTTTACAAATCTTCAAACAAAGATTTTAGAAAAAAAAGATGAATATGTTAATCAATTAATTGCAAAAGAAAAATCTAATTTTATAAATGAATTTAAATTGAGTGATGATTATAGAAGTAAAGAAAGAAGAATAAATGAATTAGAAAAAAATGAAAGTATTTGAAAAGAAAAAATTCAAAATGAATATAGTAAAGCTAGAGCTGATGTTGAAAAAGATTTTGTTTTTAAAATTGGTAAATTAGAACAAGAAATTGATTCATTAAAAAAACAACATAGTATTGAAATTGATAATACTAAGCTAAAAGTACAAAATGAATTGCAAACTAAGATTTCAACTTTAGAGAATCAATTTACACAAATAAATGAAAAACACAAATTAGATTTAAGAGAAAAAGAAATGGAATATTCTTCTAAAATTGAGCAAATTCAAAGAGAAAAAAATTTAAATGTTAAATTGTTAGGTAATGAATTAGAAAATACTTTACTTCAATACTATAATGATGCTTTAAGTATAAATGATGATTGTAGTCTAGAAAGGACAACAAAAGATGTTGATGGCACAAAACCTGATTTTATTTTTAAAGTAATTGATTATGACAAATCAGTTTTAGGTTCAGTTATAATTGAAGCTAAAACACAACTTCCTAATTCTTCAACTAGTAAAAAAAATAAAGAATATTTTAACAAACTTGAAATTGATAGAAAAAAACATAATGCTGAATTTAGTTTGCTTGTAACTGAATTGGAGCAAGATGATATTTTTGTAATTAAAAAAGAAAATAGTTATGAAAATATGTTTGTTGTTAGACCTGCATATTTTATTTCTTTTCTTTCCATAATGAGATATCTATTTCTTAAAAGAAGAGATATAAAGAAAAGTGAAATCAATTTTAAAAATAAACAAGAAATTATGAATGATTTTAATAAATTGAAGAATGAAATATTAGATAATAGTATAAAAAACATTGATAAAAATGTACAGGAAATTATTAAATGTGCTGATAATGTTTCAAAACATGCACAGACAATAACTGATTCTGCTAATGTGATTTTAAATAAGCATTTAGAAACAGTAAAAAATAAAATAGAAAACTTTAAAATACAAGGAATAATCAAACAAATTGACAATTTAGAAAAATAAATTAACAAATTTTTATAATTTTAAAATTTTTTAACGTTTTTATATATGAAGGATTATTGTACTTCATATATTTTTATTTTTGAGGGAATAAACATGAAAAATAAAAGAATTGATTTAAATAAAAATGAAACTCAATCTGGATCTTTTAATAAAAAACAGCTAATAGATTTTATCAAAGCAAGCAACACTTGCATTGGTAAAGATATTTTAGTTCAACATGAATATATTGAAATTATTG
>CANSNC010000020.1 GCA_947648205.1 uncultured Mycoplasma sp. | reverse complement strand
TGAGTTATAAGTTGTGCTATTATGATGTTGCACTTCATATTTCATTCAGGGAAAAATCTATAACATTAACATCAGTTATAGATTTTTTAAATTTATGCTGTTGGTGTTTTAGAAATTGTAATTGTTGCAGTTGGGGCTTTTGCAGCATATTGTGCTGATTGACTTAATGGAGTTTTTGAAATAGCTCATGCATCAACATTATATGTTCCATCTTCTATCATTAATCAATAAGCATTTGTATAAACACCATATTTTGTTGTTAGATAATAAGTTCTTTCACTCTCTTTTTGATTGCTTTCATATTTTATAAAAATGTTTGCTAAATTATTATTACTTGTACTACCACCCATTGGAAGAGCTGAAGCTCATGTTTGTGTATTAGGAACTACTTTATTATCTTGTGATACTGAATTTAATTCTTGAATTGGTTTAGCTGTTGTGCCTGTTCATCAAACAAATTGTTGTAAAGTATAGTTTGATAAATAACTATTTCCTATATCTATTCCAAGAGATTGTAAAAAAGTTTTTCCTTTAATAATGTTTGCACTTCCACCAGGATGCAATTTATCAGATCCTAAAAATAATTGATCATTTACAGAATATGTGTAGTTTGTAATAATATTACTTAATTCAGTGAAAACTTGTTCATTATATATAACAAAGTCTTTGTATTCACTATTTTCTGTTCCAAAAGCCTCTTTTAAATAAGGGTTATAAATGCCTGGAACATTTATTCTTCCAACAGCTTGAGTTGGATTGATTGCATTAATAACAACAATAACATCTGGATTAGCTTTTTTAGCAGCCTCAATTAATATTTTCATATTATTAATATATTTTTCTTTAGTAGCAAATGTTGCTTGTCCATTTGAAGTAGCAGTTATACCATCACTTATTCCTAAACCTATTGAAACAACATCTGCTCCATATTTTGTAATAGTTGACTGAATTTGATAAGGATCAACTGCTCTACTTGTAAAATTACCAGATTGAGCTGCATTAATAAAAATATCATCATATCTTTTTCAATCATTTTTAACACTTTTTTCAACTACTTCTACTAAATTATCAAAACCTTGATTAAAAGATGCTCCATGATCTATTGAGTCACCTAAAAATGTTCAAATCATTGGTTTATTTTTATTATTAAATTTATTTATAAATTTTTGTTGAGCTACAGATAAATTTGTAGAACTTGAGTTAGATGAACTAGTTCTAACTTCTTTAGCTGTTGTTGATGTTGATAAATCACCATTCACAATATTAAAAGGATTACCATTTTTATCATAAACAGTTAATGTATATAAATCATTATTTGTTGTAACACCATTTGCTGTTGATGATCCATAAAGAAAAATATTATCAATGATTATTTGATTGTTATTATTAACTACACTATAATCTTCAATTCTAATAGCTAAATTATTAAATTTTAACAATCATTTTAACTTATCATTTGGAGCAACCCCTCCATCTGGAAAACTTACTGTTAAAGTTGCAATATTATTATTGTCTTTATTTTCTACAGATGCTTTTACACTAATATTTAAACTATTTTTTGAATCCAATGTACTTCATTCTAATGGTACAGCATTTAAATGAGTTTTTGAATAATCTGTTCAATTAGTAGGAGTTCATTCTTGTCCTGTTGAAGCTACAATTGGTTTCATTGTTGCTAAAATACTCTTTGCAACTTCATTATTACCAATTCTTGTTAAATTTAAATTTTGATCAAAATATTGATAATACTCATAATCTAGATTTAAAAATAAATCTTGATTATCAACCAAAAGCACCCTAGGAATTTGATCTTTTGTTAATTCAGATAAAATTCTATTTGATCTAGTATTTAACTTTTCTACATTATCATTGTATTTTTGAATCTTGGGATCATTTTGTGGGTTTGGTATTTTTCAATGCTTTATAAAAATTAAATTTGATTTGTTATTTCTTAGTTTTAATGAATTTTGAACAAAAGTTCTTAAATCATTTTCAAATTCATCTAATGTTTTATCAATATTATTTGTATTAATATATTCAGAACCAACAATTGTAACAACATTTTTAGGATCTAAATTCTTAACTTTAAAATCGTAATTTTCATTAATTTCTCTTAATGTTTGGTTTGGTTTAGAAACATTAATACAAAACCTTCCAAGACTAGAATAAGGAGCTGATGGATTATTGCCTCCACGAGCAGTTAAAGTTCATCTAACATTTTCTTCAAATAATCCTGTTATACCTTTAAAACTTTGATAATCATCTCAACTATTAAAAAAATCATTACCACCAACAAATAAATAAGTTCCTTCTATAGTATCTTGAAATCTTTTATTGTCACCAATTAATAAAGAACTATAATCGCTTCCATTTGCATATAAAAAAGCACTTTCAGACACCTTAGAACCAAGGTTACTTGGAATTTGATATCTTAAAGCTTCATATTCATCAGCATGATTTTTTCTATAATCACTTCAAAAAGCAGAAGAAGCTATAAAAGGCACTGCAATAACTGCTCCAGATATTGCAAAAGTAGCTGTAAAAAAACCTATTCATTTTCAAACTTTTTTTGCCATAACTTTACACCTCTATGTTTCCATAGTAGAGTAACACTCATAATTGTAAACATAATTTATTATAAATAAGAATAGTATATAAAAAATATCACCCTACTATTAATTAAATTATAATTCATTACTTATATTTATAATAAAATATTTTATTTACATAGCATTTGAATAAAAATTAAATTAATTAAAATGAATAATAATTAAAATCAAACAAATATAAATGCACTGACTATAGTAGTATCATGACTTAAATTTATTTAAAATCTAATATAAAATAATTATTATATTTTTTAAAATATTAGTAATACAAAAATCACATGAAATAAAACAAATATTAATTACAAATAATTATTAAAAAATTTATTTTTTTATATAAATCTTAATATAATTATACTTATGTATAAAGAAGAATAAATATGACAAAAAGAAAAGAAACAAATTTTTTTGATTTAAGATACTTTAAATATTTATTTAAAGATATTTTAAGAAAATGATCGATATATGTATTTGCATTTATATATTTTTTACTAATTGCCTCTTATTCAATAATTGTTCCAATAATAGCAAAAACTACAGCATATGAAATATATAGTTATCCTATTTCAATCATTTTTTTAGTATTCTCTGTAGGGCTTATCTCAATTGCAATATCTATAGAAGTTTTTAAGTCATCCATTGATGATGGTAGTGAACTATTGATACTATCCAAAACTTTTACCAGACAAGAAATATCAATTGTGAAAATATCAATATTTTTTACATTAACATTAATTATTGCAAGTTGTGGTAGTTTGATAAGTTTATTTAGTTTACTAACAAAACCAGGAATAGGAATAGATTACTTACTTTTAAGTCTTGGTATATTTGTAGGGACAATTATTGTCTCTCTTTTGTTTGGTGGAATAACAACAATATTTTCAATGTTTATATCTAGAACAAAATCTTTCATATCTTCTATAGTTTTTTTACTTGTATTAGTTTTATATTCTATATTATCAATGTTTATAGCAAAAAGTTATATAAATGAATTAGATTCACAAAATATAGAACTATCAAAATCATCTTTTGTTGATCTTAAAAAAGAAGAAAAAAATAGCAATTATGTTCAAGGATATTGATTAAGTGATGTTGATAGAGCAAAGTATGATTTGCCAACTAACATCGAATCAATTGACATAATAAAAGATGTTGTAAATTATTCAAGTAAATACAACATTATTCATTACACTAATGTTTGCTCACAATTAGCAAGAATTTTTACATTTGGTCAAATGACTAGTGATTTATATAAATTAAATGATGTAGTTAAAATGTTCAATATACCTTTTTCATTAGAATTATCTTCTGGAAAAGTTGAAGATTTTTTTAATAATCCAATAAAAATTTCTTTAGGAATATTTAATGACTATGACCAAATAAATGACTTAGAATTGAAAAATGAAATAAATAAATTTAACACAATAACATATTTATTACCTCAGATGACTTATGGAACATATCTAGAACAGTTACATCATGATGGGCAAAATTATGTTGAGATTAATCAAATTTATGAAAGAATTGTATCAACAGGGGACATTGTGTTTGATGAATACAATTCATCTTTATGAGACAGTACATGAAACAAATACAAAGAATACACAGAGAATGCAATAAATAATTCCTTTCAAAACTATAGTCCTTATAGTTACTTTTTAACAAAATGAATTGAAGAACAAAGCCAAAATATTACAAATCCAAATCAAGTAAAAAATATTTTAAATAATTTTCAAGATCTTTTAAAGAGTATTGTTTACAAATTAACTTTTGATTTTCAAAATGGAATAAATATTTTTAATTTAATTAATGTTTATAAAGAAGTGTATGAAGTTGATGAAAAAAATAATATAGTATTTGATACAAATACTAGGATAGGAAATATATTCAACATTGATGGAAATACAAAATTAGCTTCTTATTTAAAAGATAAATTAATAAAGATATATCCCAATGTTAAAAATTCAACTAAATTAAGCACAATTTTAGAAGAAATAAAATTAAATCATAAAGATATATACAATTGAATTTTAGAACAAAACAAGGATTGATTAGAGATAAACATTATGTTAGGTTTACTTGGAGTTAGTGTTGATAAATGATTAATGCTAACAACTGGAGCACAAATAGCAAACCATTGAAATCCTAATAATATTCCTTTTAATTTTCAAACTTTATTATCTACTTTTAATTCAAAAGATGATAGTAATATCAATCATACAAAAGATTTAATTATAAAACAACCTCTTGTTTTAAGAAGTAATTTAGGATTTGATTCATTCACTAGAGTTAAAATAAAAAGTTTTTATAATCAAACAGCTATTTCTGTAGGTTGAACACTTGTGGCTTTTTTCATATTTATTGTAAGTATGATTATATATTCTAAAAAAGATTTTAAATAAAAAAAATATAAACTTAAAATGTGTAATGACATTTATTAAGTTTATATTTTTTATATACCTTTAAAGATATTATTTAAATTCTACAGTTGCACCAGCATCTGCAAATTGTTTTTTCATTGCTTCAGCATCAGCTGTTTTAACACCTTCTTTAATTTTACTAGGTGCTCCATCAACTAAAGCTTTTGCTTCCATTAATCCAAGTCCTGTAATTTCTCTAACAACTTTAATAACAGCTACTTTATTTCCACCTGCATTTGTTAACATAACAGTAACTTCACTAGGAGCTGCAGCTGCAGCTGCTGGAGTTGCAGCTGCTACTGGAGCAGCTGCAGAAACACCAAATTCAGTTTCAATAGCTTCAATTAATTCTTTAATTTCTAACATGCTCATTTCTTTTAATGATGCAATAATGTCTTTGCTTGATAATTTTGCCATAAATATTTCTCCGTTAATTTAAATATAATAAGTTTCATTTAATTAGTTTTAGTTTCACCAACTGCTTTTAAAGCATATAATACTCCTCTAATAGGAGCAGTCAAACATGAAAGAATCATGCTGTACATACCTTCACGATTTGGAAGAGATGCAATAGCTTTTGTTTTTTGTTCATCAAGAAAACTTTTTTCTAAATAAGATCCTTTAATTTTAATAAAGTCATTATCTTTAGAAACATTAAATATTTCTCTTAATGGAGCAATTTCATCTTCTACTCCAATCGCTATAGCATTAGGACCAACTAAATCACCAAAATCGTTAATTTTTGATTTTACTAATGCTCTATTTAAAATATTATTTTTTATAATTTTTAAACAAGCTTTAGATTCTAGTAATTTTTTTCTTAGCACAGTAATTTCTTGTGCAGTAAGACCAGAATATTCAAAAATAATAAAAGATTTTGATTCATCAATTTGTTTAGATAATTCGCTAACTAAATTATCTTTATGTTTTATTATTTTTTTCATATTTATTTCCCTTTACTATATTTGTAATATACAAAATGTCATTAGCACATAAAAATACTAATGACATTAAAAAACAAAATGTAACACAATAAATGTTAAATAAAATGTTAATAACTTAGGTAACATTATTAAAACTATAAAAGTTCGTTACTGTCTTTAGTATATTACTTAATTATCCTAACATAATTTTTTAAAAAAAATTATGTTTATGATAATATAAATTTAGAAAGTATAATTACTTTCAATATAATACATAATTTTAAGGGTAGTATATGTCTGATAAAAGTAGACTAGTTGCTGCTGTGCTTTGTTTCTTTTTAGGATACTTAGGAATTCATAGATTTTATGTTGGCAAAATAGGAACAGGTGTAGTTTGATTATTAACACTTGGCTGTTTTGGAATTGGTGCATTAATTGATTTAATCCTAATCCTTATAGGAAGCTTCAAAGACAAAGACGGCAACAAAATAGAAAAATGATAATTTTATAAAACTAACATTGTTATGCTAGTTTTTATTAAAATATGAAGTGCAACACATATTAAAAAATATATCTTCACTTCATATTTTTTATTTACATAAAATCCACAAAAATATATATTAGTATATTATAAAAAAATAGTTATAATATTTAGCAATTTATAAAAATCATTAATTCATGTTATTAAAAAAATATATTTAAATTAAATTCTAAATAATTAAATAGATGTGAAGATACAACATCAAAATAATTAAAATAATAAACAAAATTAGAAAACAAAATAAAAGCCCATAACCTTTTATTTGGTTATGGGTTATAAATTAACTATTATGATATTTTATTTCATATTTAGTTTAAGTATTATCAATCATAATTAAAATTGCAAATATTTATATGATTTAAAAATAAAATTAAATATATTTTTATTTTTTCTTCTTTTTATATAGATATACAGTTATTCCTACTGAACCTGCAGCAATAACTCCAATAATAATTGGAATAGCCATTATTCATAATTGATTAGATCTATTCTTTGATGTTGTTATAGGTTCATTATCTAATGGTGGATTTGTTGTTTCTCCGTGTGTTGGAGGTGTTCCAGTTTGACCAATTGGAGGAATAAGAACATCTTTAATTTCTGTAGTTCCATCTTTATCTGAAAAAGTTTTTCCACAACTATCACATTTATAATGTTCTAAATTACCACTATCTGTATTTGTTGGTTCCTTTTTAACAATATGTTCTAAAGTATGACTTAAGGGAGCAATATTAAGATCTAAAATTTCACTACCTGTTTGATTAAAGTGCTTACCACACTCAGAACAATCCTTATGCCCTTTAACTCCCTTACTTGTACAACTAGCTGGTATTTCATCATGTCAATCACCAAACTTGTGTTCACATTGATTGTCAGGAACATTTATCACACCTAAATTTATATAATCATTATGACCATCATTAACATCACCTGAATTTGAAATA
>CANSNC010000019.1 GCA_947648205.1 uncultured Mycoplasma sp. | reverse complement strand
AAGTGCACATATATTTTACAATATGTGTTGCACTTCATATTTCAATCGAGCAATATTGAATTATTTATTATTCAATATTTTTTATTTTTATATGTAAAAATAAATTTCAACAAAACAAATAAAGTAGTATTATTATTCATTTAAAATAAAAACTCTTTATATTAGTCTTTATATTGTCTTTTTTGAAATATTTTTTTGATATTATTGATTTTCTTGAGCTAAAAAAAATAATTTTTTAAATTTTTTTAATGAAAAAATTGACTTAAAAAATAAAACTATTATTACAGAATTATTGTCTATTTTTTAGTCTTATTTTTTGCCTAATTTCATATATAATTATTAAAGATTTGACACTAGTTTTGTTATAGGATTCATTTTGTTATAAATAATAATTAAGGAGCATTTATGGCAAGTTATAAAGAGAGTGATATTAAAGTTTTAGAAGGACTTGAACCTGTTAGGAAAAGACCTGGAATGTATATTGGTTCAACAGATCAAAGAGGTTTACATCATTTAATATGAGAATTATTTGATAATTCTGTTGATGAAGTTTTAGCAGGATATGCTTCAACAATTAAATTAACACTTCATAAAGATGGTTCATTTACTGTTGAAGATAATGGTAGAGGTATCCCTATTGGGACACATCCTAAAACTAAAATGTCAACTGTTGATACTGTTTTTACAAGTCTTCATTCTGGTGGTAAATTTGATGAAAATGCATATGGTGTTTCTGGTGGTTTACATGGTGTTGGTAGTTCAGTTGTTAATGCTTTAAGTTCTTGAATGATTGTTGAAGTTAAAAGAGAAGGTAAAGTTTTTCAATCCAAGTATAGTGATGGTGGAAAGATTAAACAAAAATCAATAGTAATTGGAACAACAAATAAAACAGGTACAAAAGTTACTTTTTATCCTGATAAATCTATTTTTAAGAATATTAATTTTAATGCAAGTCTAATAATTGAAAGAGTAAAAGAAACTTCATTTTTATTTAAAGGAATAAAAATTATTTTTGAAAATGAAATAACAAAAACAATAGAAGAATTTCATGCTGAAAATGGTCTTATTGAATTTGTAAATTTTATCAATTCTAATGCAACGCCTATATCACAAGTTGTTTACATAGAGGGTAAAGATGCAGGTATAGAAGTTGAGGTTGCTTTTCAATATAATGATAGTAACTCTGAAACTTTTGTTTCTTTTGCAAATTCTGTAAAAACTAAAGAAGGTGGATCACATGAAACAGGATTCAAAACTGCTCTTACAGAAACATTAAATGATTATGCTAGAAAATGAAAATTACTAAAAGAAAAAGAAAAGAATTTTGAAGGTAGTGATTTTAGAGAAGGTTTAGTTTGTGTAATTTCAGTTAAAGTTCCAGAAAGATTAATTTCATATGAAGGACAAACTAAAAATAAATTATTTACTCAAGAAGCTTACACTGTTGTTAGAACAATTGTTAAAACAAAATTTACTTATTGACTTGAAGAAAACAAAAAAGATGCAAAAGATATTATAGAGAAAGCCTATTTATCAAGAGAGGCAAGAGAAGCAGCTAGAAAAGCACGTGAAGAAGTTAAACAATTAAAGGGACAAAAAAAAGAAAGAATTCTTTCTGGAAAATTAACTCCTTGTCAGTCAAAAGATAATATCAATACTGAACTATTTTTAGTTGAGGGTGATTCAGCAGGTGGTTCTGCAAAACTAGGTAGAGATAGAAAATATCAAGCTATTCTTCCTTTAAAAGGTAAAGTTATTAATGTTGAAAAAGCACAGTTAAAAGATTTATTAAAGAATGAAGAAATTGGAACCATTATTTCATGTATTGGTGCAAGTATAGGAAGTGATTTTGATATTAATAAATCAAATTATGGAAAAATAATTATTATGACAGATGCTGATACAGATGGAGCTCACATAAGAATTTTGCTATTAACTTTTTTTTACAGATATATGAGACCTTTGATTGAGAATGGAAAAGTTTATATAGCATTACCTCCTTTATATAAATTTACTAACACTAAAAGTAAAAAGTTCTATTATGTTTGAGAGGATTATGAGTTAGAAGAATTAAAAAAAGAAAATTCATCATATGAAATTCAAAGATATAAAGGATTAGGTGAAATGAATGCAGAACAATTATGAGAAACTACAATGGATCCTGAAAATAGACAGTTAATACAAGTATCTATTGAAGATGCTGCTCTTACTGAACGTAGAGTTTCAATTTTGATGGGTGAAGATTCAAACAAAAGAAAAGAATGAATTACAGATAATGTAGATTTTGAATTAGAAAACTAAATGGAAGGAAAAAAATATGTCAAACATTTTTGATAATAGCAAAGTTTGAAATAGAGCACTTGATGACATTATGTCTGAAAGTTTTGGCAAATATGCAAAATACATAATTCAAGATCGTGCTTTACCAGATATTAGAGATGGTTTAAAACCTGTGCAAAGAAGAATTTTATTTGCTATGTATGATTTGAATATAAATCATGATAAACCATATAAAAAATCTGCTAGAACTGTAGGTGAAGTTATTGGTAAGTATCACCCTCATGGTGATAGTTCAATTTATGAGGCAATGGTAAGAATGTCTCAAGAGTGAAAAAATAATATTCCATTACTTGATATGCAAGGAAATAAAGGTTCTATTGATGGTGATAGTGCAGCTGCTATGAGATATACAGAATGTAGACTATCAAAATTTGGCGAATTGTTGTTAACAAATATTGAAAAAGAAACAGTTAAATTTATTCCAAATTTTGATGATAGTGAAAATGAGCCATCAGTTTTACCATCATTGCTACCAAATATTTTGGTTAATGGAGCTACAGGAATTGCTGCAGGTTATGCAACAAATGTTCCGCCTTTTAATTTGTCTGAAGTTATCACAGGTACAATTTATAGAATTAATCATCCAAATTGTAATTTAAAAGAAATATCATCAATAATTAAAGGGCCAGATTTTCCAACAGGTGGTATTATCCAAGGGAAAGATGGAATTTTGGAGATGTTTGCTACAGGACGTGGCAAATTCAATATTAGAGCAAAAATTGAAGAAAATACAAGATTAACTAAGGGAAATAAAAAACAATTAATTGTTACTGAAATCCCATATGAATCAAATAAAGCATCTATTGTAAAAGCTATTGATGAATTAAGAGTTAATAATGAATTACCAGGTTTAAAAGAAGTAAGAGATGATTCTGATAAAGATGGTATTTCAATAGTGTTAGAATTTGATACTGAAAAAAGTTTGGATATATTGAAAAATTTTTTATATAAGAAAACACAATTACAAATATCTTATTCAGCAAATATTATCTTAATTAAAGATAGAAAACCATATCAATGTAATTTAATGGACATAATTGATGCATATATTGAACATGCAAATGATATAGTTGTAAAGTCATCAACTTTTGAACTAAAAAAAGCATTAAATAGAAAAGAAATACTTGAAGGTTTAATTAAGGCAATTAATGATATTGATAATTTAGTAAGATTGATTAAATCATCAAGTAGTAAAGAAGAAGCAAAAAATAAATTAATTGATTTTTTTGAATTAACTGAAAAACAAGCAGAAGCTGTTGTTCAATTACGTTTGTATGTATTAACATCATATGATACACAAAAATTAATAGATGAATATAAAGAATTATTAGAGTTTATTGATATAAAGAAAAAACTTATTAATGATCAACAATATAGAAATCAACACTTAATTACAACTTTTGAAGGTTTTAATAAGACATTAGGATTTAAGAGAAGAACTATTATTGAAGATGAAATTGAAGAAATAGTTGTATCAGAAACTGACATTATAGAAGAAAATCATGGTGTTTGTGTTGTTACACGTGATTGCTACATAAAATTTATGCCTGATACTACTTTAACTGATGTTGATGTAAATAAACTAAAAATAAAAGATGGGGATTTACCTATTGATATGTTTGACATGAGTACATTAGATACTTTGGTTGTGTTAACAAATAAAGGTAAATGTATCACTATTCCATCACACAAAATTAAATTAACTAAAATAAAAGAAATTGGAATACATGTTAATGAATTAGTTACAATTGATTCATCAGAAAAAGCAATTTCAGCATTTACTGTTAATAAAGAGTCATATATTAATACAGAAGTTTTAGTAGCAACAAAGCAATCTCAAATTAAAAGATTTTTAATACAAGATATAGCTCCAGCAAAAAATGCTAAAACTACTACATACATTAATTTAAAGAATGATGATGAAGTTGTAAGTTCTTTTGTAGTTCAAGATAAATATAAAGAGCTAATTAGTATAACTTCTTCAGGTTATGCAATTAGATTTAATATTGAAGAAGTCCCAGTTGTTGGTAGAACAGCTGCTGGTGTTAAGAATATTAATTTAAAAAATGATGATGTTGTTTCATCTGTAATTCCTGTAGAACCAGAAGAAAGTTTTATTTTATTAGTATCAAATCGTGGTGGAAAAAGAATACATTTTGAAGACATTGCTTTAAGTAGTAGAGCAACAATAGGAAAGCGTATTTTGACTCAAGTAGAATCTAATCCATATTTTATTCATTCTGCTTTTATGATTGGTGGAAGACAATATATTATGCTATTAAATGATATGGGTAAATTAAAAGATCAAAAGGTAGCTGAAATTCCTATAACAGATAATCAAACAAGAATGAATTCATTTCCTGATTTTGAAGGTGGTATTGTTAAAGCTTCCTTTATAAAAAAAAATAAAAATTTTATAATTTCTGATGAAAATAATAACTTTTTGTTATTAGAACAACAAAAAAATGAAGAAAAACTAAATGATTTACCATCTAAGCCTGAAAAAAATAACACTACATTAAATAAACTTATTAATAAACCAATTAAGCAAAAAGAAATGGAATTTAATCCAGAAATAATAGAAATAGATACAGATAATAATATTTTAGAAATTATTGATGATAAAAAAATAACTACACCTATTTCTAATGATGAAAGTTCAAATGAAATAAATAAAAATGATAATAATTTTAGTGATTCAAATAATTTAGAAGAAAATAATCAAGATTATAATGACAAATTAATAGAAAGCAATATAGAAGAATCTAAAGAAGAGCATTTAGAAGATGATGGTGTAGTAGATATTCAAAAAGAAAATGAAATACTTTCAAAACAAGAACAACAATTAGATAATAATTTAGATGAAAATGAAGTTGAACATCAAATAGATAAATCAATAGAAAATTCTACTGCAATAATTGAAGATAACAATGAAATTGAAGAATCTAAAGAAGAGCATTTAGAAGATGATGGTGTAGTAGATATTCAAAAAGAAAATGAAATACTTTCAAAACAAGAACAACAATTAGATAATAATTTAGATGAAAATGAAGTTGAACATCAAATAGATAAATCAATAGAAAATGATGATATAACTATTGAAAAAAGCAATGAAGTAAGTGATAAAGTTTCTGATTTGTCATCAAAATCATCAAACAACAAACAAGATAAAATTATATCAAAAAAGAAAACTAACCCTTGGTTTGATAAAATTTTTGCTTTTGCTGACGAAGAAGATAATTTATCTAAAGATAAAAATTCAAATGTTACAAATGAAATCGATAATAATTCTGTTACAGAACAAACTATTCTTGATAAGCTAAATGAAGATAGTTTTGAATCTGGTGATGAAACTTTAGAAACATCAAACAACATTAATGAAATTAATATAGATAATACATTAGATGATTCTAATGTAGATAATAATGATAGTGATAGCACACCTATATCTAAAGATAAAGATGAAATGGATTTAAATAAAAATATAGATGACAGTATATCTGATAAAGAAAATAAAGATTATCAGGATACAAATGATAATACAATAAACAATAATAACGATGATGAGAATGAAACAAAAATAAATGAGAGTTCATCAAAGACTCCAATTATTGATGCTTTATTAGAAAATGACAATGATTTAGCATTGCAATTAATTCATTATGGAAGTGATGTTAATGAAATTGATGAAGATGGACAAACTCCTTTAATGATTGCAGCAAATTCTGGTAATGTTAAAATTGTTAGTAAGTTAATTGAGCATAATGCTAATTTAGACATTCAAGATACAACATATGAATATACAGCACTTATGTATGCTGTTCAGAATAATGAATATGAAGTTGTAAAATTATTAATAGATGCTGGCGCTGATTTGGATTTAAGAACTCAAGATTATGTTAGTGCTTTAACAATAGCAATGGAACAAAATGAAAATGAAGATATGGGTAAATTACTTGTAGAGAATGGTGCAAGCGATCCAAATGAATATTTTGAGATTGTAGACGAAGATGAAAACGAATAAATACTAAAAATGTATATGCCCCTTTACAAGGGCATATATTTTTTGATATATTATAGAATGTAAAATAATGATATTATGGGTAGCATTAAACAAAATTTTGATTTAAATAAATCAAATCATAAAAAAAATAATAAATTTTGAGAAAATATTTTTGGTGATAAGGCTTTCATCATTTTAATGTTTTCTTTATTTTTGCCTTCTGCTATACAACAATTGGTAACAACATCTGTAACTTATATTGATACTTTTTTTATTGCTGGTTTTGCCCCTAAAAATATTGAGGGAGTTGATATAACAAGCATTGGACTAAGTAGTGGAGAAATAGCTAAAACTTCAGTTGGTATTGCAACCTCCATAATCAATTTTCCAATGATGGTTGTTTTAGGTGTTTCATCAGGAATAGGAATAGTAACAGCACAATATTTTGGTGCTAAAGATAGAGAGAAATTACAACAAACAATAATTTATAAATTAATAGTTGGAAGTATACTAATGTTGCCTTTTTTAATATTGATGGCTGTTATTCCAACAGAACTTATTAATGTCACAAGAAATGTGTTTAATTTTTCCAATAATTCTAAAGATTATTATATTTCTAAAGTTGCAAGTGAATATTTACAATGATCAACTATATCATTTGTATTTATTTTGTTAGCATATACTTTAAGTTATTCATATAGGGAAATAGGAAAACCAAAATTTGCTTTAATAGCTGCTGTTATTTCAGTTTGTTCAAATGTAATTATGGATCCTCTAATTATTATTTTTGAAAAGGATTTAATTAATGCTGCTAGAAATGTAGCATTATCTACAGTTGTATCAAGATTAATAGAATGTATTGTAATGATTATATTTATATATTCTAAAAAAGAATACTATTTAATGATTAAAAAAATTAAGCTTGAAATGAGTGTTTTTAAAAATACTATAAAAAATTCATGGCAAGCAATTGCAAATGATTTTTTATATGGTTTTGCAACTTTATTTTTAGTTATATGTTTATTAGTTTATAGCTCCAAGACCCATGATGCTTTTACAACAGTTTCTATTATTATTCAGTTTGCTGGTGTTATATTTCCTGGTATGGCTGCAAGTTGTGCTGTTTTAGTTGGAAGTGAATTAGGTAAAAACAATATTAAACAAGCAAAGAAAAATAGTGTTTATTTAATT
The DNA here is from genome assembly GCA_947648205.1 of uncultured Mycoplasma sp. Lineage (GTDB taxonomy): Bacteria > Bacillota_I > Bacilli_A > Mycoplasmatales > Mycoplasmoidaceae > Malacoplasma > Malacoplasma muris. The sequence continues at coordinate 601 of CANSNC010000019.1, read as the reverse complement.
GTTTGAGGTTCAATAATAACATTATTTTTTGCACTAATATTATTTGTTTTATCTTTATTTATAAATCCATTATTATCACCTGCTCCTCCAAAAGATGTAAACTTAGATAATTATAATCTTTGATTACTAAACCAAAATTTAGCTAAAAAAGCTGAGTGAATTATGATGCCAGTTATTTTTAGTCAAGGTGTGTTTTCTATTTTATATTTTTCTATAAAAGCTGGAGGATCAAAATATATATTTTTTACAGATGGATTTATAATGTCAATATGATGTATTATATTTGGAAGTTTAATTTACACTGGAACAATTAATGAAGAAAATACATCACCTGAATTAATGTTTTTCTTAATAGAATTTAATCAAATAGCAAAAGCAATGTTATCTTATTGCTTTTATCAATGATCAAATTGGGCAATTAATATTACAATAAATGACAATAAAAACAATGATGTACATCAAAAAAATATGAAATAAAAACATGACACCAATGTCATGTTTCCTTGACTGAAATATGAAGTGCAACATCATAATAGCACAACTTATAACTCATAACCAATAAAATGGTTATGAGTTTTTATTGCCTTTCTATATAATGTTT
>CANSNC010000018.1 GCA_947648205.1 uncultured Mycoplasma sp. | reverse complement strand
ATTTTAATGAATTTAAAGTTGAAGTAAAAAACGAATTTAAAAAAGTGAATTCAAGATTAGACAATGTTGAAAATGATTTTAATGAATTCAAAGTTGAAATCAAAGAAGAGTTGAAAACAATAAAGAATGATATCAAAAAAGTGAATTCAAGATTAGACAATGTTGAAGGAGAAGTTAAACAAATTAACTTGAGATTGGATAATGTTGAAAATGATATTAAAGATATAAAAAATTGTCCAACAATTAAATCTGAATTAAATATTTCTAAATAAAATTTTTAATTATATTATTATAAATACTTTAATAAAAATAATGATGCATAAGAGCATAAAAATAAGCAATACTATTTAACAAATAAAAAATAAATTATTATTAAAATAATTGGTTTAATAATTTGTATTTTGAAAATATATTACTTTAAATTTAATCAATAGTTTATAAAAATTTTTATTATTTTTCATTTTTTTTATAAAATTGACATTTTTTTAACGTTTATATTAATGGGAGCTATTTACAAACATATGTTAAATTAGTCCCATTTTAAATTTTAAAAAATATAAAATAACTTTTATTTACAAGGAAAAAAGATGAATATTAATATAAAAAAATTTGGTTGTTTTTGCATTTTACCATTTGTATTTACTAATGTTTTATTTTCTGAAAAGAACATAGATGTACATAAAAATCAATTAAAGAGTGCTAATTGTAAAAGTGATACAATAGATTTTGTGGATTCTTTAGAATTAATTAATTTTAATGTAAATTACTCTAATATTGCTCTTTCTGCTTCTTTTCAATACAACTCAAATGTAATTACATATAGTAATGACATTAACAAAAGTAAAAATGAAATGTTGAAAGGTTCATTAATAAACTTGAGTGAAAGTGATATTTATTTTAAAACATCATATGATGAATTAATAAATGGTACAATCACATATCACAATGGTTTATATTCAATTAATCCAAAAGAAATCGAAAGAGAATATGATTATAAAGAAAAGTGCAAAGAGGGAAGACATCCTTTTTTAATTCAATGTAATTTGAATCATTTACATTCAAAAAAATGCATAAAAACAGAATGAAGAGAATGTAAAGGATGTATACCGACTAAAAAAATATTAGTTAATAAATTAAACTTTAATGAATTTGAGTTTGATAGATTTTTTAAGGCAAATAATATTAATAAAGATATTTTTGATTTTGCTAAATTAATTGAAGTAGATTATAGTAATTCATATAAATTCTATAATAGAAATATTTTGTCTTTTAAATTTAATTTTGATTATTATAAAGCAAAAATATTATTATCTTATAACCAATATTTAGCTCATAAATTTTACTTAAACTATCATAATAAAATTAATAATAATTTATTTGAAATAATGTACGAAAAGATAAAATCAGGTTACATAACAGATTATTTTCATTATTTGCCCACATGATTAGGAATCAATGTAAGTAATTTTGGTGTAAAGCACAATATTACATATTGATTACAGAGTATGGAATATAAGGATGTTAATACAATTATTTATGAATTGAATCAATTAGAAAAAATTCATTTAATAAATTATTTAAATGTTAATAATGATTGATTAACAAATGATTATCTTTGACATCAAATATATAAAATATTTAGTGATAATGATAAATTAAAAAATATATATTTTAAAATTTCATATAATACAAAATTAAATAATTCAAATCCGCCTAAAATAATTAGTTTATTTGAATTAATGAACAGTCAAAATAATAATATTACTTATTATTTTTCTAATTTAAATATTGATCATAATTTTGAAGATCAAGCAATATACATTACTGATGTTTCAATAGAGTCAAATTCAAATAATGCATATATTAATTATAATAATTTAGGATTAGTGACTCAAAAAAATATTGATGGTTCAGACTATAAAGAAATACCAAAAAAACAAAATGGAGAAAGTTGATTTAAATATAATTTACCATTAGATATAAATAATATTTTAACAATAAATTCATTTGATAAAGAGATGTCAAAAAAATATATATTAAATAAAAATTTATCTTCATTTGCTTCAGATAACAGAAACAATTTAAATTTAGTTAAAATACTGACTGATTTAAAATCATCACCATATATTAGTTTAAATGATAAAGATTGATTAAATAATTTAAATGAAAGTAATTGCTTTTTAAACTCAGATCATTTTAAAAAATATATCAGTGATATTTCTCTTAAGTATTATGATTCAATTGGAAAAATTAAAGTAATTATAAAATTAATCAATCAAAAAATAGTTTCTTATGATGTTACAGGATTTGAAAAAAAGACATTCCAATTTAATGTAATAAACAATGAAATTAATACAGATTATGATGGTCAGATTGATATGGAGTTTATTTTAAACAATTTAGTATGTTATCTTAATGATTTTGATAATAAAAAATTGTTTTGAGTTGGAACAACAAAAGAGGATTTTATAGACAATATTTTAGAAGAATTAAATATAGAATACAAAAATAATAAGTACATAATAGATATTAAATATAAAAATAAATTATCTATTTCAGAGCATAAAAGATTTACATTGATAAAAAATAATAATAGTTTTCCAAATAAAGAGCAAGATAATGGTAAGAAAACTGATGATAATAAAAACAACTTATATTTTTTATTATTTTTAATTTTACCAATTATTGCTATTTTAGTATGTTTAATTATAAGAAAGAAAAATAAGAAAGGACATTTAAGTAATGACAATAAATAAGTGAAACAAATTATTAAATATAATTCCAATTTTTGTGAGTTCAAGTGTATTATGTTCTATGCCAGTATCACAAAATATTAATATTAGCAATTATGCCATTAAAACAAAAATGATTTCTAGTAATAAGATAAATAATTATGACTTCACTCCTATTAATAATTTTGTTAATCCATATCAAGATAGTTTTGTAGCTACATTACATGTTGATTATCAAAATGAGTTTGAAGGAGAAAATAGTTTTAGTATTTCTAATAATAAAATATCTTTTCATAATACAAAACTTGATGCTAACAAGTACATATTTAGTAATGCTAACATTCCTTTAGATAGTAAATCAAATAAAGTTATAAATTTTTCTCCTGTTATAAATGATTTCATTAATCCTACTAAAATTACTTCTAATAATAATGATTATGGATTAATAACATCAAATAATTTATCTAGATATAGTGCATTATTAAAGTGTGGGAAAAAACATGTAGGAAGAAAAGTATGTAGTGATCCAAAACATTTGCATAATAGAGGTTGTACAACATCATATTGATATGAATGCCCAGGTTGTATAAATGGAACAAAAGATGTTTCATTTACAAAAAGTTTTTCAAATACAGAATATAGTAATTTATTAAAATCAAGTATGATTTTAAATCCTGAATTTCAATTTGGAAAATTATTAAAAATTAATAAAGAAAATTATATAAAATCTTTTGATAAAACTTTTTTGACCATTGATTATAATAGTGATTATCTTAGAGCTGTTATGATGGGTTCTTTTAATTTAGCATATGCTACAGATTTTTATTTGAACTATTCATGACCATTTTCAGATTCTTTAAAAGAATTTATAGCTTCTGCTATATTGCAAAATAAAATTACTATTTTTGATGGAGTAATTCCAAAGTATTTTGAATATAATGAATTGAATTATAATGAGATGCACAATATTAGGTATTGAATTGAAAATTCTAGTAAATTTACTGAAGAATATATAAAGGAAACAATTAGTAAATTAGAAATATTGGATTTTGGAAAATTTATCAATGAAAAGAATATTGAAATTAATAACTATTTTTTAGGTAGGAATTTATATAAGATTTTTAAAGATGAAAATATTTTAAAAAATATAGTTTTTGATATTAAATTTGAACTAGGCGAAAACAATAAATATAAATCACACACAATATCATTACTTGATTTAATAAATAATAAAAATAATAAATTAGTTTATAACTATAATGAAAACATAAATAGTATTAGAGATGATTTTCAAGATATAGGAATTGATTCAATTGTTGTAAAAAGTATTAATCAAGAAGTTGTTTATGTTCAAAATTATCATTGTGGATTTTATTTTGAAGAAAATGGTTTATTGGAATACAAAAAACCAATACCTAATTTGAGTAATAATGAATTTTTTAAAAAGCAAAAAAATCTTGCAAGTTTATTTACTCCAGTAAATTATGACAAAAATAAAGGAAAAGAAATTTTAATAAAAAATAAAATCTTTGGTTTAGCTAGTGAAAATATTAATGAATTTAATTTTGGAATATTTTCAAAGTTTGATGAGTATATAATTCCAATTGACCAATTGATATTGTCTAACATAAGTAATGATAGTTTCAATTTTTTAAATAGTGTGCTAAAAAAAATTATACAAAATTATGAAATGATACCTAATGATAATTTAGGAATAATTAATATAAGAATTACATTTGTAGATGATAGTGTTCTTGAATATCAAATTAAGGGGTTTGATGAATTAAAAAATATTAATATTAAAATAATAAATGAATCACTTAATTATTCTAATATTAATTTAAAACATGATTTTGCTTTAACAAAAGAATATATTTTGAACAATTTAATAAAATATAAAAATGATTACAATGATGATTCTTTATATTTATTTTCAACTGACTTAAGTAAAGATGAATTTATAAAAGTTTTAAAAGATATTTATATTGATATAGAAAAAAATAATTATACTGTTAAGTTAATTATTGATGATAACAACTTGAATAAAAATCATGTTTTTTTTATTAAAAATGATTTGTTAAATTATGATAATAATTCCTTTAAAAATGTTGATTCTAAAGCTGATAATTATTTAATTGGAATTTATATTTCAGTTCCAATTGTTATATTAATAATTTTATCAAGTTTGTTGTTTGTTATTTTGAAAAGAAAACATAAACAAAAAAATCTATAATCAAAAATAATTATAGATTTTTTTGTTGCTTCTTATGATAATTAAATAAAGGTTTTTCTGTCTTTGCATTTAGTCTTATAATATTGTCCTTATGTTTATATAAAATTAGCATTCCTATACTAAAACCAATTATAAAAATAGTTAATATATATTCTCAATTGATATTGTAGTTAATTAGTGCATCAACTTGATAAGCATATACTACACTTGGTATAGGTAGTATTGTCTTTATATTAAAAATGTTTAGCATATATAGAAAATCTAATCTTGGAATTAATGGGTATAAACAAACTGTTGAAATAGCAACCATTGATGATAAAGATACATATCTAAATATTAAAAATAAAGTAATAAATACTAAAAATGCACATAGAAATATTCATGGAGAGATTGCAGCAAACACACCAGCTGTTGCTGCTGCTCCCTTACCTCCAGAAAATTGTTTTGCTTTTTCAAAATTAAATTTGAATTTAAAAAGAGCAATTATATAAAAAATAGGAAAACAATGTCCAATAATAGCAAAAAACCCTGATAGATATATTAATGTACCAAACTTAATGTATGTTTGTTCTTTTTCAATTATTGTGTAATTACTATTGAATATTATTGAATGTCCTAAAGTTTGATAAACTACACTTGCTAACATTACAGCTACTCATGCTTTTAACATGTCACATAATAAAACCAGTATTCCAATTTTTTTTCCTAATGCTCTTGAAGTGTTTGTAGCACCAACATTACCAGAACCAATAGTTCTTAAATCTACATGTTTTATTTTTGAAACAAGCAAACCAAAAAGTATGTTACCCAAAACATATCCTATAAAAATTATAAGCAATGATAATCCAAATAACTTTCCACCCATATATTGTTCTCTTTAAAACCACTCTTAAATAAAATTATAAATTATAAAATATAAATTTTCTTATATGGAGTAGATTAATTTAAAGAAACTGAATAATTTTTTATTTTTGTACTTCCTTTTTGGAAGCATAATATTAATTAAAAGTTATCTATATGTTATATAAAAGTGTAAAAATATTTTATAATATCCATGGGTATAATATATCCATAAATATTTATGAAAGGATTCATATGTCTGAGAAGTCAAAAAAAACTTCTACTAAGACTAGTTCATCTAAAAAATCAACTACATCAAAAGCTAAGACAAAAAATAAAGTAGTTGAACAAATTAAAGATGATAAAGTTGTAGAAGTTGAAATGGCAACTGAAGATTCAGTGCGAGCTTCTTCTGTGGATATTGAACAACCAATTGATGCAAAAGAAGCTAGTATTTCTGAACCAACAGAAAAGGCATCAAAAGTATTTGGTAATATTGCAGCATATAGCTGATATAACAAACTTAGTTGAGTAAATATTGCTTGAACTTTTGGGATTGTTTTACTTATTCTTGCATTTGCTTGAAAAGCAGCAGATGCAAATAAGTATACAGCAAATGTTATTTTTGCCTCTATTGTTTCAGCAATCAGTTTTATTGCTATTTCATTAATTGTGATTTTTTACTTTTTTGTAAAGAGAATTAAGTCATTTGATAAAAAATGAGAATACATCACCATGATATCAGCCTTTATACCTTTAGGATTTATTCTTGGTTTTGTATCTTCAAGCTTTGAAAAAAAGATTTTCTTTAATAATGAAAAAGTTACAAGTTTAGGTTATAAAAAGCCAAAATTTGTAATGCCTCATGTTTACATAATATTATTAGCAATAATATTTGTAATTATTGTTGTGTCATGACTTGTTACATGAACAGGATCACCTGCTAATAAACTTGATTTTAATGTTTCAAGTGGAAATGATATTTCTGCTGTTATTACAGCTACACTTGGTTCTGATGGTAAATGAAGTGTTGGTGTAAGTGATATGGGAAGTTTAACTCCTGAAAAATATTCTGAACTTATGACAAATATAGGAACTACAAATACTGCTCTTAGTAGTTTATCAGCAAATGCAGATATTAATCAAGTTATTAAATTAATACAAGATAATATTAAAGGTACTGGAAATCAACAATGAGATGTAGGTGATGCTGCAATAACATATGCACAATCTTCTGCTGGTTTCTTATATTTATTAGTTGCTCCAATTGAAGGGTTTGTTAATGCTGCTGACCTTATTATCTTCTTATTAATAATGGGTGGTTTCTTAGCTATTGTTACTGAATCTGGTGCTCTTGAAGCAGGATTAGGTAGAATGGTTAAAAGATTACAAGGAAAAGAAATTATTTTAATTCCTATTCTATTCTTACTATTCTCAGTTGGTGGTGCAACTTATGGTATGGCTGAGGAAACAATACCATTCTACTTGTTATTAATTCCAGTATTCTTAGCTGCTGGTTTTGATACATATACAGCATTCTTAGTAATATTACTTGGTGCAGGTCTTGGTACTGCTGCTTCAATTCTTAACCCATTTGTTGTTAATACAGCAACTTCAGCTGTTAATAATGCAGGTTCTTGATCTGGAGGAGATTTATCTCCATCAATTGGTATTGTGTGAAGATCAGTAATTTATGTTGTATTAGTGATTGCTGGATGTTCTTATGTTACATGATATGGTTGAAGAGTAAAAAAACACCCTGAAAAATCAGCTGTTTATGATTTAAGAAAAGAACATGAAAAACAATTTTCATTTAATTTAAATTCTTTACCAGAATTTACAGTTAAAAGAAAAATTATCTTAGCTTTATTTGCTATAACTTTTATATCAATGATAATTTCAGTTATTACTTGACCAGATGTTGCAAACACTGAAGCTTTTTCAAATGCAGCTAATTGAGTTAACACTTATTTCCCTTTTATTGGTGGTGTTAATAAAGATGGATCAGGAATGATTGGTGCTTGAGGTACATGATACTTAGTAGAAATGAGTTTCTTATTCTTCTTATCATCAATAGTAATTGGTTTACTATCATGAAAAGGTTCTTTACATTTCATTAATAAATTCATGGCAGGAGCAGCTGACTTTATTGGTGTAGGTATTGTAATTTCTATTTCAAGAGGTATTTCTCTTGCTGTATCAAAAACAGGTTTAGATACAATTATTATTAATGGATTAACAGGAATGATGCAAGGTATTGGTAATGTTTATGGAGTAACAATTATCTTCTTCTTAGTATTCTTTGCATTATCATTCTTAATTCCAAGTACTTCAGGATTTGCTTCAGCTGTATTCCCAATTATTGGGCCAGCTATTGGTGGGTTTGGACATCCTGTAGCTCTAAACGGTTTAACAATTAGTGGTAGTATTGCTTCGTTCTCATTAGCAAGTGGTATTGTTAATATTTCAATGCCATCTGGTGGAATCTTCATGTCAGCATTATCTGTTTCAAATATACCTTTAGGTAAATTCTATAAGGCTTCATGATGATTCTTATTAGTGCTTATAGGACTTTCACTAATGCTATTGTTAATTGGACAAGCAATAAATGGAAATACAACTTCAAATACATCTATTTTCTAGAATGTTAAAATATGACCTATTAAAGGTCATATTTTTTTATACTATTGGCGCATTTGCATAAAAATATAAGTTAATTTTTTATTTTCTCATTATTGTATATAATAAAAGTATAGA
>CANSNC010000017.1 GCA_947648205.1 uncultured Mycoplasma sp. | reverse complement strand
AAATTAACCCTACTATTTTTATTACAAGCATTGGTTGTTGGTACATCAACAACTTTTGTTGTTCTTTTTATAACTAATAATAAAAATAACAACAATTATATAAAACCACCAGAAGAAGAAAAACCAGTAACTTCTATTGATGCAGATTTTAAAAAGTTATTGCTTGGAAATGATATTGTTGCCAATATGCAAAAGTTAGAAATCTTTGCTAATAATTTTGGTTTTTTTGGAGGAAGTGATTTTAGTTATGATGAGTTTTCTATTTATGAACATAATGGTTTTAGAACACTATCATCCTTATTTGATGATTATGCAAGATCTTGAGCTCCATATAACTTTGGTAACTCTTCAGAATATAATAAATATGTTTATGGTAAAAGAGTTATGTTTGATTTTACAAAGCAAAATAATTCTATAAAAGATATATTGTTAGATTTTGATAACCAAACAATAAATAATAACATTTTAAGTGTTGTATATCAGCTTGATGCGGTTGATATTAAATCTAATGATGAGAACGAATATTCTATTTATTTAAAAGAATTAATTGATAAATCCTTATCATTAAGAAATAATACAGGAATGATTATTATTAAAGATTATTACTATACAAATGATATTGAATTTAATAATTTAAGTAATAAATATACACAAGTAATTAAAAAAACAATTTTAGATAATTATAAGAATGATCAAAACAAGCTAAATAGAATTCAATTTGTTAATCATGGTTATTTGACAACAAAAAAAATGTTATCTATAGATGGGAATTTTACTGATTATGGAATAGATAAAAATAATAAATTAACTATTAATGGTCAATTTGAATTATTTGCACAGTTTTTATCTGTAGTTTATCCAAATTGTATATCATATAACCAACATTTTTCCCCAACCAACTTTGATCAATATACAATAAATCATGAATATTCAAATCTTAATACTAATAATTATTTACAACCTATTGTAGATCAAAATAAAGTAAATAATTTTCAGGCATATTTAAAAACTTTGCAAAAAGCTAATTGAAGTTTTGTTGGTGATTCAATTTCTTATGCTGGAGTTCATACAAAAGGATTTAATGGATATACTGAATATTTTAGATGATTAATACATAATGAATATAATAGAGAAAATGATTTTTCTTGAAACCAAGCTATTAATGGCAATAGATTAGAATGAGAAATAAAATATAAAGATTATAATTTTTCTCAATATAATACTGATATTCTTAGTGTTATGTTAGGAACAAATGATGTTACATCACATTACAATGAATCAGACCAATTCTTTATTGATTTAACAAAAACAAGTCTTAATACTTTATATAATCAATATAAATCTAAAAATCCTAATGGGTGATTGGTTTTAAATACAATAACATACCGTTATAACAATGAGCATCAAGACATAATGAATCAAAAAAGAGATGTCATGAATCAAGAAATAAAAAATTTTGCTCAAACTCATAATGATGTTTTATTGAATGATACATGTCAAACAATTAATTACTTTATTAAAACATCATTAAATAATGACACTAGTTCATCTAGTTTATCAATAATATATTCTCCTGATTCTTGACATTTTAACACAACAGGAAATTTAATAATTGCTAAAAGTCTATTGCATTCTTTAGGATTTTCAATGACTTCTAATTTAGAAAGTTTTTAATTATAATTTGTGAGTTAAGTTAAATTACTTAACTCATATTTTATTTTTTATGTATAATATATGAGTTATAGGAGAAATTAAATGGTAAAAATAAGATTAACAAGATTTGGAAGAACTCATCTTCCTTTTTATAGAATTGTTGCTATTGATTCTAGATCAAGAAGAGATGGTGAATATATTGAATTATTAGGAACATATGAACCATTTGAAAATGTAGTTAAATTAAAAGAAGATTTAATTTTAAAATGACTATCAGTAGGAGCACAACCAACAGATACTGTTAAAAATATTTTGAGAGAACATAAACTTTGATCAAAATTTACTGCATCAAAGAATTCTACTAAAAATAGTAAATCAGTAAAAAAAGAAAAAACTAAAACTACTTCTAAAGTAGCTGCTAAAAAGCCTGCAAAAAAAGCTAAATAGTTTAGATTTAAACTTATTTAGATTTAGATATGAAAAAAATTGTAATATTAACTTTGTTTCCAAATGTCTTTCAAGAGTATTTTAATACATCAATTATTAAAAATGCTATTGATAAAAAGATTGTAGAAATTAATGTTGTAAATTTTAGAGAATTTTCAAAGGATAAACACAAAAAAGTTGATGATACACCTTATGGTGGTGGTGCTGGTATGGTATTAACACTACAACCAATTGTTGATGCAATTAATTTTTATAAAAGAGTAGAATCTAAAGTTATATTGCTAACACCTTCTGGAATAAAATATCATCAAAAAATAGCTAAAAATTTTTCTTTGTCAAATCACTTAATCATAATTTGTGGTCATTATGAGGGTTTTGATGAAAGAATTAACAATTATATAGATTATTCAATATCAATTGGAGATTATGTTTTATCTGGTGGAGAATTGGCCGCAATGGTATTAACTGATTCAATTGTGAGGTTATATGATGGAGTTATTAGCAAAGAAAGTTTGTTAACTGAATCTTTTGAAAATAATTTATTAGATTATCCTGTTTATACAAAACCTTATGAATATGACCAACATTTTGTCCCAAGTGTTTTGTTGTCAGGAAATCATAAAGAAATAGATAAATTTAGAAAAGAACAACAATTATTAAAAACTAAGACTAATCGTTTTGATTTATATCTAAAATACAAGAAAAATATAGGAGATTAATTATGCATGATATTCATAAATATAATAAATATGAAATAATGAAATATGTTGATTCTAAGCAACTAAAAAATAACATTCCTGATTTTAAATCAGGTGATACTGTTATATTGCACAACAAAATTCTTGAAAACAATAAATTAAGAATTCAAAAATTTGAAGGTGTTGTGATAAAAAGACGTGGAAGTGGTTTGTCTGAAACTATTATAGTTAGAAAAGAAAGTAATGGTGTAGGTGTAGAAAGAACATTCCAAATTCATTCGCCATTACTTGAAAAAATTGAAGTTATTAGACGTGGTAAAGTTAGAAGAAAATTCCTTTCTTATCTTAGAGAAAGATCTGGTAAATCAGCTAGAATTAAAGAAAAAAAATAAAAATAAACATTTATCTAAATATATCCTTTATACTTTTAAAAAAAATTTAAATAGTATAAATGTGTTAATATTTAGATTTTTTTATTATTTATTCTATTAAAATTATTTTATAGTTAATGTTATATAAAGGTATAATATGCAATTTGATTTTTTTACACCATTTACTGAATTATCATCAAGCAAAAAAAGAAAAGATTTTTCAATTAATAATGAATCAAAAGATGTTAAATTATTCGTTGCTTATTTAAAGGGAAAAAAGTCACTTTCTGATTTTGATAGTTTTATTTCTAAAATTAAAAAAAAGGATTTTAGGTATAATCATGCATTGAATTATTTATCAGTTGCTATAGACAAAATTGAAGAATTAATTAAAAATAGTGATAAAAAAAATAATTATGATATATTTGCTTGTCAATATGATAATGTTGGTAATTTTCAAAAAGGTTGATTGACTCAAAAAGGAAATGATTTAATTGAATATTTTAAACTTAATTTTTTTTATTATAAACTTCCAATTATTGAAAAAGACTATGATTATTTATTAACTAATAATAAGGATTTTAATACTAATAGTAGAAAAAAATTGGATAAACAAATTTCTAAAAAATATGTAGCATTTCTTGAATATTATTGAGGACAAGCGGAATTATCAAGCATTGATGCTATTGTAGAAGATATAAAAGAATATATTGCAGATTATGATAAATCTAATTTACATCAACTTAAACAAATATTTGATGGTTTAATTTGTGAATTTTATGATGATTATTCAAATAAATTAGATTCAAAAAACAAAATTGATAAATTTGATGATAACGAATTTATATTGACTAATGTTTATGTTAAAAATATGTTAAGAATGACAGATGCAGAAAAACATTTTTCTAATCTTTTGTTAACATACTTTAAATTGTTTAAAGAAAAAGGTGGATTTGACTATAGAAGAGCTCTTTTATTTTTAAGATGAACAGAAAATATTTTTGTTGAAAAATTAACAACAATAAAAAATATTAATTTAACATATGGAGAAATATATTTTTTAATTGATAATGTTTTCAATCAATCATTGCATATTCTTGCATATGTTTATTTTTATGGATACAAAAAAAGTAAATTAAATTAACTTATATAATGTAATGAATATTACAAATCTATAATTAATATTTATTTTTACAAACAATTATAACTAACCAAATTAATAAATATGTTATAATTTTTGAATTGATAAATTAGGATAGGTAGTAATATGTTTTCTGTAAAGGTCACAAAAGAAATAATTAAAAGAAATTTAAATTCAATTTTAAGCATTTCAAATGAAATTAAAGATAGTGATATTAGTATTGCAAATAAAAATATTACTATTAGATTACACATTATAGATTTATCAATTAATTATGTTGAAATTGCAAAAATGTTGCAAAAACAATTGGCTTATGAATTGAATGAAGCAACTGATTCTAGAGATTATAAAGTAGATGTTATTTTAGGTGAATAAGATGAAAAAAATAGACTCTAAATTATTTATTAACATGTTCGAAGGCGGTTGTAAATTCATAGCTGTAAATTGTGATTATATGAATGAATTGAATGTCTTTCCAGTTCCAGATGGTGACACTGGAACTAATATGAAGATTACTACTACAAGTGCTATTGAAAATGTAAAGACAAATATAACAGATCAATCAAATCTTTATGATATTACAAAGTTATTGGCTAGACAATTACTAATGAATGCACGTGGTAATTCTGGTGTAATTTTTTCTCAAATATTTAGAGGTTTTTTTGATCCTATTAAAGAAGACACTAAAGAAATAGATATTAATCTATTTATTGAATGTCTAATAGCAGCAAAGGAAAAAGCATATAAAAGTATTTCTAATCCTGTAGAAGGAACAATTCTTACAATTATTAGAGTAGTTTCTGAAGAAGTTGTTAAAAAAACATACAATAATACACTTGAACTTTTAGAAAATGTTACAAAAATAGCTTTAGATGCATTAAAAAAGACACCAAATATGTTGCCTAGTTTAAAAGAGGCAAAAGTTGTAGATTCTGGTGGCTATGGTTTGTGCAAGTTTTTTGAAGGTATGTTACAAGTGCTTTCTGGAAAAGAAACTTTAGATGATCAAGAAATTAAACAAGCTTCTAGTGAAATCAAAGACATTTCAACAAATAGTAAAACAACATTTATCACAAATCCTAGTAGATTTGAAATTTCTGAAGAAGGTTTTGGTTATTGTTGTGAATTTATTATTCAATTAAATTTTAAGACAACTGAAACTCAAAAGGCTAAAGTTAAATGAGTTAAAAATATTTTTGAGCAAGAATTATTAGAACATGGAGATTCTTTAATAATTGTAAATGATGCTGAAATAGTAAAAGTTCATGTTCATTCTTTATATCCATATAAAATTTTTGAAATTGGTCAAAAATATGGTGAATTTTTAAAAATAAAAGTTGATAATATGACTAAACAATTTTTGGATAATCATCCAGAAATATCACCTAAAGAATTATTTAAGAAATTTAGAATGACAAATGATATAAAAATTGTTGCTACAGTCCCAACAGAAGCTTTAGCTCAATATTATGATTCACAATTTAATATTAATAATACAATCATTACTGAAATGATTGGTAATCCATCAACAAATGATTTACTTACAGGAATTAAAACAGCAAATTCAACAAATATAATTATAGTAACCGATGATTCAAATATTATTTTAAGTGCTGAACAAGCAGCAATTTTATATAAAGATAAAGCTAATGTTCAAATTGCAAGATGTAAAAATACAATGGAATCAATTTTTGCTTGTACAGTTTTTAACCCAAATATTTCAGTGTTTGATAATATCAAAGAAATAAATAAAATAATTAAAAAATCATTTACTGGTTTATTATCAACATCTGTTAAAACTGCTCAATTTGGAGATGTATTAGTTGAAAAGGGAGATTTCATAGGTATTGTTGATAAAAAAATTATTTTAGCTGAAAAAAATAGTGAGATTGGTGTAATATCTTTGATTAAAAAGCTTGTTTCTAGAATTAGAAAACCAAAAATTGTTTATATTGTTTATGGTCTTGATGTAACAACAAGAGAAATAAGAAATATTGAAAAATTTGTTAATGAATCATATGGAATTAAATGTAAAAATATTAAAGGCGATCAAAAATTATATAAATATTTTGTTGGTGTACAATAATTTAAATAATTATTTGAATATCAAATAATTATTTTTTTATGTGTAAAAATTTGTATTGAAAAAATTAATTTCATTTATATAATTTACTAGTAAAAGTAAAAGGATATACTTATTATGAGAAAACTATTAGTAATAGAGTCTCCAAACAAAATTAAAACATTGTCTAAATATTTAGATAGTGATTTTGAAATTATAGCAACAATTGGACATATACGTGATATGTCTCCTTTTGGAATGGGCTTTGATAAAGAGACATTAGAGCCAAAATGGATTGTGCCAAAAGCAAGTAAAAAGAAAACAAAAAATGATTCAAATAAAGAAGAAATAGTCAAAGAAATATTAAAAAAATCTAGCAAAGCTGATGAAATATATCTTGCTACCGATCCTGATAGAGAGGGTGAAGCAATTGCTTGACATGTGTTTGATGTGCTAGACAAGAAAGATCAAGCAAAGTGTAAACGTATTGCATTTAATGAGATCACTAAAACTGCTGTTTTAGATTCTTTCAACAACAAAAGAGACATAGATTTTAATTTAGTACATTCTCAATTTTCAAGAAGAGTTACTGATAGATTAATTGGTTTTAAATTGTCTCGGTTAATGAATGTTAAACTTAAAGCAGAATCTGCTGGAAGAGTTCAATCTGTTGCCTTAAAGTTTATTGAAGATAGAGAAAAAGAAATCAATGCTTTTAAACCAGATTTTTGATTTACATTAGATGCAGTATTAGTTGATGGAAATTCTTTAATTTTAAAATCTGTTTCTAGTTCTTTAAAGAATATTAATGTTTGAGAAAAAAGTTTTTCAACAGGTGTTAATTTTTCTGATAAAGAAAGTGCAAATGCTGTTTTAAATTCTTTGAATGATGAATTTATAGTATCTTCAATAGAAGAACCAACTTATAGTTCTTCAAGTCCAAAACCTGTTTATAAAACATCTACATTGCAACAAGATGCAATTAATAAACTTGGATGATCATCTAAAAAAACAACAATTGTAGCACAAAAATTGTATGAAGGTATTGATGTTGATGGTAATCAAATAGCATTAATTTCTTATCCTAGAACTGATAGTGTGCGTTTATCAAATACTTTTATTGATGCTTGTCAAAGTTTTATTAAAAAAGAATTTGGGGATGAATACTTAGGAGACAATTCTGTAAATAAGTTTACTAAAGAAAAACAAGGAGCAAATGTTCAAGATGCTCATGAAGGTATAAGACCAATTGATGTTAGTATTACTCCAAAATCTTTACAGGGAAAAATTTCTAAAGATGATTTATCTTTATATAAATTAATTTGAGAGAGAACATTAGCATCATTAATGAGCAATGCTAAATTTAAAAGAGTAACAATTAAGTTTGATAATAATGGTAATGAATTCTATACATTTAGTCGTGAATGTATCTTTGATGGTTTTAGAAAAGTTTATGTAGATTTTGAAGATAAAGATAAAGAAGCAATCATTGATTTATCAAAATACAAAATTGATTCTAAGTTTAAGTCTAAATCAGTTGAAGTTAATGATCATCAAACAGCACCACCTCCAAGATATACACAAGCTACTTTGATTGCTGAACTTGAAAAAGCTGGTGTTGGTAGACCATCAACTTATAGTAGTATGGCAAATATTGCTTTGGAAAGAGGATATGCTGAATTAGATAAAAGATCTTTTGTGATGACTGATATGGGTAAAGAAGTTATTGCTCAACTTGAAAAATATTTTCCTGATGTAATTAATAAGGATTTTACAAAAGGAATGGAAGAACATTTAGATAAAATTGCAAGTGGAACAGAAGATTGAAAACAATGAATTAAAGAGTTTCTACCAACATTTAATAATGAAGTTGATAATGCTTATCAAAACATGGAAAAAAAAGAGGATGAAAAAGTTGGAAGAGATTGTCCAAAATGTGGTAAGGAATTATTAGTGAAACATGCAAGAAAAGGTGGAAGTAAATTTATAGGATGTAGCGGATATCCTGAATGTACTTATCTTGAACCATTTGAAAAACCACAAATATTAGAACAAAAATGTCCTGAATGTAATAGTGATTTATTAATGAGAAAATCAAAGCGTGGTAGTAGTTTTGTTGGATGTAGTTCTTATCCTAAATGTAATTACATTATGAGTGATAAAACTTATAATAAATTTATAAGTGAAAATCCAAACCAACCATTGCCTAATAAAAAACAACTTGAAGAATCAAAAAAATCGTCAGTTCAAAAACTAATTAAAAAAAGTTAATTTTAAAAATAACAAAGCATTTTATTAAAAATGTTTTGTTCCCTGAATGAAATATGAAGTGCAACATCATAATAGCACAACTTATAACTCATA
>CANSNC010000016.1 GCA_947648205.1 uncultured Mycoplasma sp. | reverse complement strand
TATGAGTTATAAGTTGTGCTATTATGATGTTGCACTTCATATTTCATTCAGGGAAGAAGGATTGTAATTCCTTCTTTTTGTTTTAATAAATATGACAATAAAAAAACTCACACTAAATGTGAGCAAGTACGGGATAAACCCTTGTTTTAAATGGTAGTAAACCTTAGTTATCTCTCTAATTATTTCAAATTAGTATTTCAACCATTTATTTTTCTTAGCAATTAAGGATTAATCACTTCCTCACTACTAAGTAGTAATATGATAACACAGTATTAAGGAAAAAATAAAAAATATGGGTTGAAGAATAATTGAAATTAACAAAAATTGTTTTGTTAAATTATTTTTAAATAATTTAATAATTACAGGTGATACAAATATATCTATTCCTATTAATGATATTGATGTACTTTTATTTTCAAATAATAGAATTAATGTTTCTATTAATTTATTAAATGAATTAGCATCCCAAAATATATGTGTATTTTTTTGTGATGAAAAATATTTACCTAATTCAATGTTATTTCCAATATTTGGAAATTTAAAAACCTTATCTATATTTGATAAACAATTAAATTGATCAAATGATTATAAAGGACTAGTGTGACAAAAAATTGTTTATCTTAAATGTAATAATCAGTTTGAATATTTAAAGTATTTAAAACTTTTGAATGATAGTCAAGAAATTGAAATTCAAAATTATATAAATCAAATACAACCATTTGATTCAACAAATAGGGAAGGACATATAGCTAAAATATATTGACATACTCTATTTGGAGTAGGTTTTAATAGACAAGACGATAATATTCAAATAAATAAATTACTAAATTATGGATACACAATACTAAATGGAATGGTCGCAAGAAGTATTATAAAAAAAGGTTTAGACACTAGAATTAGTTTATTTCATAAATCTGTTTATAATCAATTTGCTTTATCAAGCGATCTAATTGAACCATTTAGAAATGTTGTAGATATATTAGTGATTGAATTGTACAAAAGAGAAATAATTAGCAAAAATAATGCACCTTTATCTATTGATATAAAAGAAATTTGTTTAGATTTTATAGCTAACTTTAAATTAATGATTAATGGTTATTATCAACAATTAAATAATGCAATAGATGAATTTGTTGATTGTTTGGTAAATGAATCATTTGATAATTTAACAATAGAATATAGTTTTGAAGTTGATACTAATGCAGAATTTGATTATTTTAAAGATCAAGATAATATAGATTTAGATTAATATGTCAATTTATAAATATATGAGAATAATTGTTATGTATGATCTTCCAAATAATAATTATGAAGAAAGTAAAGAGTATCAACGTTTTAGAAAACTATTAATTAAAAATGGTTATATTATGATGCAGTTTAGTGTCTATAGTAAATGTTTAAACATTAAAAATAAATTTGAATCAGAAGTTAAAAAAATATCAAAATTTATTCCTACACAAGGAAATATTAGAGTATTGGCTGTCACTGAAAAACAATATCAGAATATTATTTATTTAAATGGAGAAAGTAACATTAATGAAAAAGTGAATGGAGAAGAAAGGTTTATAAAACTAAAGGATTAAAAATGAAAAATATATTAAGACTTAATCCCTTAATTATAAAAAAGGATGATGAATATAAAGATAAAACAACTAGTACAAAATTGATATTAGAGAATATAAATAAATTAAATGCTGCAAAAAAACTAAATCTTAAATTTAATTTAGATTATTTAAGTTCTAGTTTTGAATTTCATGGATTAAAAATAATAGTTTGTGATTATCCAGATTTATTTGTTAGAGATATATTAAATAACAATGAATCATATAGCAAAATATCGATTAATGATTCATTGGTAAGAAATAAGAATATATTCCATATACATTCATTTAGCAAAATAAATGATTTTATTAATAACAAAAGCAATGGAATATTGCATGAATATCTTAAGAGCAAAGATATAGAAAACAATAACAAAATGTTTGAAGAATTTATAGGTCAAAAATATTATGAATTAAAAGATGAATATCTTGAAAATGTTACTGATATTAATTTAGAAAAAGCTAGTATATTGGATTACATAGATATTAATAAAGAATATGTAGATAATAAAACAATAATTAGTTTGTTAAATATTATCAGAGGTTATGACAAAAATAAACAGCTAGTAATTGTTAATGATTACAATATAATTGATATTGATAATATCATTTGTAATTTCATTGATAACTTTAATTTTATTATAGTAACAAATGATCTTAATAAATGAATTAATGATTTTAAATACATAGAATGTATTGTTGTAATTAATAAATTTATAAATGATGAATTTAATATTGATTCATTAGAAATTTTAGATAAAAAAACTTTAATAAAATATTTAGAAAAAAGATTTAAATATAATAAAAATATAAATAAAAGTTTTTTAGAGAAACAAATAGAGTAGAATTATTTATGTAGATTTATTATTTGAATCTATATAAAAGATTAATCAACTTTTATTTAATAAGCAAAAATTGTTTTTTATACATTTTTACTAAAAAATGTATATTATTTAAAGTTTTGATAGTTATAACTATGATTTATGCTCAAAAAATGTCAATTTGACACTTTAAATGAGTAGTAAATCTTAGTTATCTCTACCCTTTACCCGTTCCAATAATATTGTCCAAAGACTTTAAATGAGTAGTAAATCTTAGTTATCTCTACCGAATTTCTTCACTTCATTGATTTATTAGAAACTTTAAATGAGTAGTAAATCTTAGTTATCTCTACCTAATGTCTTTTTTTGAAAACAAAGAATTTAACTTTAAATGAGTAGTAAATCTTAGTTATCTCTACCTACTTGAAGGAATACAAGCATCTATGGCAGACTTTAAATGAGTAGTAAATCTTAGTTATCTCTACCGTATGATTATAACAATAACAAAAACAAAAAACTTTAAATGAGTAGTAAATCTTAGTTATCTCTACCAATTTAAAAATGAATACAATAATTTTTTAAACTTTAAATGAGTAGTAAATCTTAGTTATCTCTACCACCACATAATAAGTATAGCACATTGATAATACTTTAAATGAGTAGTAAATCTTAGTTATCTCTACCTCTAAACAATTGCTCTTTAGCTGTGTAGTAACTTTAAATGAGTAGTAAATCTTAGTTATCTCTACCTAGTGGAGAAAACACAGCACACTTTACTAGACTTTAAATGAGTAGTAAATCTTAGTTATCTCTACCAGCTGATGTACTAAGAAAAGAACTAATTAGACTTTAAATGAGTAGTAAATCTTAGTTATCCATTATTTTTTGATATAATTAATTCTAGATTGGAATAATTAAAAATATAATCTTATGGATAATACAAATAAAATTAATGAATTAAATAAATTAAAGACAATATATAGTTA
This sequence comes from uncultured Mycoplasma sp., assembly GCA_947648205.1. GTDB lineage: Bacteria > Bacillota_I > Bacilli_A > Mycoplasmatales > Mycoplasmoidaceae > Malacoplasma > Malacoplasma muris. The sequence continues at coordinate 8,729 of CANSNC010000016.1, read as the reverse complement.
TACAGAAAATTTTTATAAATTTATTAATAAAAAAACATGAGTTTTTATTTTTTTTATATTTTTTACATTTTTTATTGGGTTTATTTTTGCAGTTATTTTTGCATTTAATAACAAGGTATTAGCTTATATAATCATTTGTATTATTTTATGTTTCGGTTCAGCTACTATTGCAATGATTTTTGCAGTCATGTGATGTTCAAAAGCAAGAAACTTTAGAAAAAAATCATTAAATATTGTTGAAGAGTTGGAATTTTCTAAAAATGTTGATCATTACAAAAATCAAATTTTTTTAGCTGTTTTTACACGACATTATAAGGGAGTAAGTATGGCATTAAATAATCTCTTATCAAGATTAAAGAAAGAGATAAGTGAATTGGAACTAGAAATCAATAATTTTCCAGGTCCTAAAGTAGAATCATAATTTACAAAATTAATTGAATATTAAAAAATAATAAAATTATCTAAATTAATAAGAATAATTTTATTATTTTTTTATTTAATAAATTTGCTTAATTTTTGAATTGCTAAACATAGCATCATAATTTGGTGACTATAATTTTCTTTGTGCAAAGGAATCATGGATAAAAACAATAGAGATTCTATTAAATAAATTTTTTGCAATATATTTTTATTAATTAATTTTTCAAATAATTCTAGAAATAATTGTTTATTTATTTCCTGATCAAAAGAATAATTTATATTATTATCTTTTATTTCTACTTGGTAATAATTATTAATAATTGAATCATATCCACTAATTGAATGTGATAATTTAGCTAATTCATATCATTGATCACCATACAATCCTGGTTTACCAAAAGACCCCCTTGGATCTATAACATACATTTGATTGTTGTTGAATATAATATTGTTAAAACACAAATCTCCATGAATGATTCAAAATTTTCTATTAGACGAAATTACATTATAATCTATTAATGTTTTTTCTAATTTTGATAAATAATATTTAACAGATTTATATTTTATATTATTGATAGTTATTTCATAATTATAAAAATTGCTAAATTTTAAATCATCTTTAATTGTGTCTCATCTATCAATTGTTTTTTTATAGTAAATATCATACAAATATTCTTTTATCTTATCTTTTTCAAGGTTGTCATTATATTGTCTAGCTTTTAATAAAAAAGCAAATACTTGTTTGAAAAAAATTAATGCATCTTTAGTTGTTAATTTATTTTTTAAATAGATTTGGTCAAAAGATTTTTGATTAATATATTCCATTGTAATAAAAGATAGATCATCATCTTTATTCTTGTCACTTATATAATATTTATCAATTTTTGGAATATAAGATTTTAAATCATCTGGTAAATTTACCATTCATTTTATCTCATCATGAAATTTACTGGTATAGGAAGATCTTTTGATTAATTTGTCTCCATGAATTTCTATTGTGTTAAAGTTTCTTGTAATAATATTATTATTTTTATTAAATATTTGATATTCTCCATTTTTTGGAGTAACTGTAATTGTTTTAGAATCTACTTCACCATCAAGAAAATATTTTGATAATCTTAGAACTCAAGAATGACTAACAATTAATACTTTTGAGAAATTTTTTTCGAATAATTCTGTATAAAATGGAATTATTCTTTTTTGATACATATCTTTGATTTTTTCTACTCCATTATTTAAATCAGTATTTAAATGCAAATCAGCAAGTTTTAATTTATCATTATCATCACAAGGTTTTCCTTCAAGTTCACCAAAATTTCTTTCTATTAATCTATTGTCAATAATTAATTTGCTACCAGTTATTTCAGATATTTGTTTTGCTGTAATTAAACATCTTTTTAATGGTGAACTGTATATTACATCAAATTTTATTTGTGATAATTCTTGCACAAGCTCTTTATTTCTATTTAGTCCTTCTAAAGATAATTCATTATCAGTATTGCAACCACATCATGAATTATTAATATTATTTTTAGTTTTACAGTGTCTTAAAATAAATATTTGCATAAATATTCTCTTTTCTAAAATATTTCTTTTATGTCAATTCAATCTTCCCTTTTAAATGTTGAGTTATAAGGCATAAAATTTATGTATCATAAAGTTAAATATGATAAACATCCCATTCATATACTTCCTACATAAACATTAAAAATAATAATTAACCATTTAATGTTTCATCATTCAGACAACAAAAATATTGGTAAATTAAAAGATAAAAGTATAACTGTTAAACCAAAAAGTGAGATTCATCACTGCATTGGAACATTTTTAACTTTAAAAAATCTAGATTTACCAGATCCACCAAATTCAGAATATTTTCCTAAAAATAGTGATTTAAATCAATGTTGGGTAACTTTTATATTTGATGCAAAACCTCATAATATGAATACAAAAGGATAGAGAAAATAGTCTCAAAAATTGAAAATTTTTGATTTAAAGATTATGAAATTTAGAATTGAATTTATAAATCATGTGATAATTCCAAATGACAATAGCACAATTAATGCTATTCAAAATAAAAGATTATTTTTAAAAGCATAATCTCAATAATTTGCCAACAACCAAACAACAAAGCAAAAAGATCCCAAACTAAAAAATATAATCAAGGGAGTTATTAAATTTGTGAAATAAGTTTTATATCAACTAGAATATTTTTCATTATAGTTTTTTATTATTTTTTTTGTTCTGGTTTTTCATCATCTAATTATTCAATCACTTACTCTCATGATACGGTTAAAGTGTGCTTTTATATTAGCGTCAGCTTCAAAATAGCAAGGTGCATTTGGTAACATAATGCCAAATTTGGCATTTTCAACCATTTCAGCTTCAAGATATCAATCTTCTAAATTTCCTTTATCAAACATTTCCCCATTGGTGCATTCTATTAAACTTTGTTTTGAAATAATACAAGATTGTCCAGTTAATGGTGGAATGTTTGTATTTATAAAAGCTCTTGGGAGCAAAGTTCATCAAAACACAAATGTTTCAAGCAACCTTGTTGTATTTGGATAGACTCCCTTAGACCTATAGTTTATGTTTAAAGGGGTTATGTAACTTATATTTTTTAATTGCTTAGAACAAAATAATTTGACTGAATATTCAACAAAGTTTTTATGAAATACTTCATCAGCATCTCCAATAACTAAATAATCATAATCACCCTTATAATTTTTTAAAAAATTATTAATGTTATCAGCTTTGTTTTTAGAACCTTCAGGTCCTAACTGATATAAATTAATTTTATTTTTAGAACAAAATTCTTTTATTTTTTTTCTTCATTCAGTATTATCTGATCCATCAGAAACTCACATCTCAAAATTAGGGTAAGTTTGTTGCTTGTTTTGTAAAACTCTAGCTTCAATCAAATCATTATGACTAGTATATACATATAAAACTTTTGGTAATGTTTTAGGAAATTTTGTAGTATCTATTATTTCTTTACATTCTTTTGCATACAAACGCATACATTTAATTTTAATAATCATTCCAATTATTAAATATATAAATCCTATAAATGTACCTATTATTCCAAAAAATAATGTGTTTGTTAATAATTTCATTCAATGATTATTAATATCTAAATATCATTTATCTGGTATTAATTTTATGATTTCAAATACATTCAGAATAAATATTATAGATAAAACTATAGATATTAATGTGGCACTAATTTTAGAAAAAATACTAAATGAATTATATATATACCTGGCCTTTGAATTAAACATGTTTATTCTCCATAATAAAATTTTGGTCAATGTTTATTATTTCATCAGGAGTGCCTAGTGGTATAAAGTTGCACAAAGGGACATCTTTAATAATAATATTTTGTTTATCATTAATAAGATATTGATAAATAGGCATTATATAAAGTTCTTTATATTTTTTTATAATTTCATTATTATATTTTTTTAAAACACCAAAGAAATCTTTAAATTTTTTAAAATAATATAAACCAATACTTGCATGATCACTAATTCTTATTTTTTCACTTACTTCAATCACTACATTAGAATTTGGTAATGTTTTAGCAAAACTTCAATGATTTCCTTCTGCTTTAGTTGTATAAATTACTCCATCTACAAATTGGTTTATGTCTTCTTTTTTTATAAGTTTTGAAGCATCAAGAACACATGTGTCTATATTAAAAATTAATATTGAATCATTATCATTTAAAAAACTTTTAGCACATAAAACAGTTTCTGCTTGTCCTCTAGTAATATTTTCTATATTGATAATTTTGTAATTATTAATTTTTTCATTTTTATTGTTTTTACAGTTTTGTATAATTTTTTTAATTTCTTTTTCATTCTTTAAATTTCTAAATATAAATATGAATTCATTGTTATAAAAATTTGTTAGTGTTAAAAGACTGTGTTCAAGAAGAGTTTTACCATTCACATTGATTAAATATTTTGGAATTTTTATTCCTTCTTTAACAAATCTTTTGCCTTGACCTGCAGCTGTTATTATTATCTTCATACACAACTCACTAAAAAAACACAACATTTTTACTAATTGTATAAGAAAAAGCTTTTTTTTTTTTTTTTTTTGAACAAAAGTGGCATTTTTTTGCCAAAAATTGATAAAAAATGGCCATTTTTAGCATTTTTTATAAAAATTTCTTTAAATTTATTTTTTATGTTGCTTTATAAATTCATTATTTTATCTTTTGTTTTTTTTCTTAAAAATTCATTTTTATTATTTAAAAACACTTTTTTGTTTTTATCCAGTCCTCTCTTTTAAAAGAAGAGTTATAAGGTATAAAATTTATATATCATAATATTAAATATGAAAAGATACCTAACCATAGTGATCCAATATAAACATTAAAAATAATAATTAACAACCTAAATTTTTCTCAATCAGTTAACAAAAACATAGGTAAATTAAATGAAAGTAAAATTAAAGAAAAAATAAAGAGTGAAATTCATCATTTATGCATCCCGCTTTTTCCTTTAAAAAATCTTGATTTACCAGACCCTCCAAATTGTGAATATTTTCCTAAAAATAGTGAATTGAACCAATGAATACAAACTTTTATATTGGATGCAAATGATCATAATATAAATATGAATGGGAATAATAGATTGTCTCAAAAGTTAAATATTAGTTTTTTGGTTATAACAAAGTTTAATGTAAGGTTTATTGTTAATAATATTAACCCTAACCCAACATTAGTGCCAACTGATATCCAAAATAAAGTATTGTTTTTAAAAGCATAGTCTCAATAATTGCTTATTAATCAAACAGTTATAGAAAATATGAATAAACTTAAAAATATAATAATAGGTGTAGTTAAATGAGTTAAATATGTTTGGTATCAATTTGAATACTTTTCGCTATAATTTTTTATTATATTTTTAGGTCTTATTTTTCATCACCTAATTCTTCAATCATTTATTCTCATTATTCTATTGAAGTGAGCTTTAACATTTACATCAGGTTCAAAATAACAAGGAGCATTTGGCAACATTATGCCATAGTTAATTTTTTCAACCATTTCAGATTCAAGATATCAGTCTTCTAAATTACCGTCATCAAATTTTTCTTCCTGATTACACTCTATTAAACTTTGTTTTGAGATTAAACATGATTGTCCAGAAAGCGGAGGAATACTTGATTGAGTAAAACATCTAGCAAATAAAATTCAATAAAATATAAATGTTTCCAACAATCTAGTAGTGTTTGGATAAATGCCTTTTGATCTGTAATTTATATTTAAAGGAGCTATATAACTTAGATTTTTTATCTTGTTTGATAAAAATATTTTTATTGAATACTCAACAAAATTTTCATGGAAAACTTCATCAGCATCTCCAATAAGTAAGTAATCATAATCACCTTTGTAGTTTTTTAAAAATTGGTTAATATTATCTGCTTTATTTTTTGATGCTTTTGATTCTAGTTGGTATAGATTAATTTTGTTTTTATTGCAAAAATCTTTTATTTTTTTCCTTCATTCTTTATCGCTTGATCCATCAGAAACTCATACCTCAAAATTTTTGTATGATTGTTTCATATTTTGAAGAACTCTACTTTCTATTAAATCATTATGTGTTGTATAAATATATAACACCTTTGGTGGATTTTTAGGAAGAACTGTACTGTCAATAATTTCTTTGCACTCATTTGCATATAATTTCATGCATTTTTTCTTCAAAATTATTTCAGATATTAAATATAGAAAACCTAATGCTGATCAAAGTGTTCCAAAAAACAATGTATTTGTTAACAATCTCATTCATGGATTATTAATATCCAAATATAAGTTTGGAGGTATTATTCTTGAAATTTCAAATATATTTAAGAAAAATAAAATAAGTAATGGCAATGATATTAATAAAGTGATTACTCTAAATATTATTTTAAAAAGATTGTATAAATATCTAGCTTGTGAATTAAACATTTTTGTCCTCCGATATGAAGATTCCACCAAAATTTAAAATTTCATTTTGAATTTTCAAAAGTAAAAAATGATTAATTGTAATTTCTTTCAAAAATATTTTTCACTGACATTTAGTATTTATAATTGCCTTCATATTATACTCACCTAAAATTTTCAAAAATTTAATTTAATTCTATATGAAAAAGGTTTTTTTTTTTTTTTGGAAAAAAGTGTCATTTTTTTGCCAAAAAATAGCAAAAAATCATCATTTTTGATAAAAAAATGGAGTAAAAATGTTTTTTATTTTTACTGACTTAAATAAAAATGTTTAAAATTTTTTATTGTTAATTTTTATAAATAAAATGCAAATAATATTATTTGAATTAATTATTAATATATGATGTTAAAATCTTATGATTTGATATTTTTTCATTAATAATCATAAAAAAATTTATAATATATACATGTATTTTAATAAGGAAATATAAATTAATAGGTGAATTGTTATGTTTGATAAATATTTTGATACATTTCTTTTTACAGAAGAAACAATTAAAAATCCTCAAATTTTAAATACAAATGAAATATTATCTCAATTTAGTTATATTGATTTTGATAATATTTATATTGATGTTAATACAATATTAAATACTGATTTATTAATTACTTGGGAAGAATTTTATGATAATATTCAGTCATCAATAATGTTTGATTTTTTTAGATTTATAGATCAATTTAATATTCAATTTATATACAATGGTTATATTTTAAAAAGTGTTTTATTTTACATATTTAAAAATTTTAGTAAAAAAGGTATCCCTTTTAAAACTATGAGAAAGCTTAGAGAATGAAAGTCAAATCAATTGGATTTAAATTTAGATTTTAGCAATGAGTTTGTAAAACATCATTTCAATACAATTGACATTGATGATTTAACTAGCATATATCAAGACTTAAAAAGTATTTATTCAAATTATAGTTATGATTATTCAATTGATGTTTTTTTTAGATATTTTCATCATTACTTTCAAACTGTTTTATCTAATAGAGATTTTTTATATATAACACGTCCAAATGATTTTGTTATTAGATATAATCTTACAAAAAAAATTAATAGAACTGTTAACATAAATGTTTCTATTTTGTCTACAATAACTACAATGCTTACAACTGAATATTTAAATTATGCTTTTAATGAAAAAATAAAAGATAGAAAAGATACAGTATATTTAAGAAGAATTGATAGTATTTTAAGAAGACTTGAACTTGAAAATGATAGTTTTTATAAATGAACAAAATTCAGTAAAGAAGAAAAACTTGAACTTGCAATTAAAGCATATGATCAAAAGCGTAGAGACAATGAAATTGCAAAAATTAAACGTCAAGAAAAATTTGCTTCAAATAATACAAATAAATATCCAAAAGCAAGTTATGAATTAGAGTATGAATACGATTATGTTGAATTAGACTATGCTCAATTCAAACCAGATTATTCATTTAATAGACAAAGTAGTGAATTTTTCCCTTCTCTGCTAGATTCTATTGAAACAACAAATAAAGAACATAAAGAATTTAGATTTGATAGTGATGAATATGAACAATTTTTAAGAGGAAAAATATAATTTTAACTAAATAAATAATAAAGAAAAATAATTTTATTGTTAATATCTTATAATGTATCTAGTATATTAGGTTAGGAAACTGTTATGAACTATAAAAATATAATAATAAATGAACTTAAGAAAATGAATATGAAACTTGGTATTGCAGAATCTGTAACTGGTGGAATGATTACATCTGCTTTAGTTGATGTTCCAGGTGCATCAAATGTTTTAAAAGGTGGAGTTGTAAGTTACACTGGTGAAACAAAAAATAAACTTTTAGGTGTTGGATTGGACACTATTGATAAATATGGTGAAGTTAGTTCTCAGGTAGCAAAAGAAATGGCTATGGGAATTAGAAATAAATTAAAAACTGACTTTTCTATTGCAGTCACAGGTGAAGCTGGACCTTTTGAAGATGGAAGAATAAAAACATGTTTAGTATATTTTTGTATTATTGTAGTTGATAAAGCTTATGAATATGAAATGACAACTCCAGATGAAGGAAGAATGTCAAATAGAATTACAATTGCATCAAAAGTTATTGAAGAATTATTTAAATTAATTTATAAATTAAAATCAGAAAATAAAGTTAAAAATACAGAATTTTAAAACCTAGTTTTAAAATTTTATAATTTCAAAATTTTTTTACGTTTTTATATATGAAGGATTATTGTACTTCATATATTTTTTATTTAAGGAGCAAATGTGAAAAATAAAAGAATTGATTTAAATAAAAATGAAACTCAATCTGGATCTTTTAA
>CANSNC010000015.1 GCA_947648205.1 uncultured Mycoplasma sp. | reverse complement strand
GAGTTATAAGTTGTGCTATTATGATGTTGCACTTCATATTTCATTCAGGGAAAACATCCTTAATATAGGATGTTTTTTTAATTACAATTTAATGATTGTTCCACTTGTTCCTTCTAAAGCTTCTTTTAATTTGTCTAATTTAGCAATAATTGCTTCTCCACTTGGATTCTTTGATACAAATTCTAAAGCAGCTTGAATTTTTGGCAACATACTTCCTTCACCAAATTGTTTTTCTTCTATTAATTTTTTTGCTTGACTTGATGTTATTACAGACAATTCTTGTTGATCAGGTTTTCCAAAATTAATACATACTCTATCAACCGCTGTAAGAATAATGAATTTGTTAGCTTTAATCATTGAAGCAAATTTTCCTAAAGCAAAGTCTTTATCTATAACTCCATCAACTCCTGTTAATGTACCATCATCTTCAACAATTGTTGGAATACCTCCACCTCCACCAACAATTACAACATTATTAGTAGAAATTGATTTTTCAATAGCTTCAAATCCTAAAAATCCTAAAGGTAATGGACTTGCAACTACTTTTCTAAATCCACGTCCTGAATCTTCTTTAATTGTTGAATTTGGATTAGCATTTTGAGCTTCTTCTAGTGTTGAATAGAATGGACCAACAGGTTTAGTTGGATTTTGAAAACTAGGATCATTTTTATCAACAATTGTTTGAGTTAAAAAATAAACTGGATTTACTGAACTTTTTTTTGAAAGAATCAATTCATTTTTAATACCTGTTAATAGATGATATCCAATATAACCTTGACTCATACCGCCAGCTTCTGCAAATGGTAATGAAAACTTATTTTTTTCAATTCTATCAGCAAATGTATTAACAATCATTCCAACTTGTGGGCCATTACCATGTCCTACTACAACTTTTGTAGATGGACCAACAAGTTCAGCAATTTTTTTAGATGCAACTTTAACTAATTCTTTTTGTTCAATAGGATTATTTCCTAATGCATTACCACCTAAAGCAATAACAATTGTACTCATGGACTAATATCCTATTGTAGCTAATATGATAGCTTTAATTGAATGCATTCTATTTTCTGCTTGATCAAAAGCTTTATTATATTTTGATTGGAAAACTTCATCAGTAACTTCCATAGCACCTGTAGCTACTACTGGAAATTTACTACCAAATTTTTCTTTAATATCCTTACCAAAAATTGTGTGATCATCATGAAAAGCTGGTAAGCAGTGTAAAAAGATTACATCTGGTCTTGCAGCTCTTATCATAGCCATATCAACTTGATAATTTTGTAATTCACTAATTCTAGGTTCAAATAAACTATAATCTTCACCTAATGAAACTCAAACATCTGTATAAATTACATCAGCATTTTGTGCTGCTAAAATTTTATTATTACTAAATGTTAATGAACCACCATTTAATCTAAATAATTTTTCACATTCAGAAATTACTTCTTGTCTCATTTGTGATTTATATGAATCTGGTCCACATAAAGTAACATGCATTCCAGTGAATGCTGCACCAATTAAACATGAATGACCAATATTATTTTTATAATCACCAATAAAAACAAGTTTTTTACCTTTTAAATTTCCAAGTTTTTCTTTCATTGTCATGAAATCAGCAATTATTTGTGTAGGGTGTTCATCATCAGTTAAACCATTTCAAACTGGTACACCAGAATATTTAACTAGAGCATCTACATCAGATTGAGCAAAACCTCTAAATTCAATTCCATCATAAAATCTGCCTAATACTTTAGCAGTATCTTCAATTGATTCTTTTTTACCAAAATTTGATCCAGCAGGTCCAATGTAAGTAACTCCTGCTCCTAAATCAAATGCTGCAACTTCAAAAGAACATCTTGTTCTTGTTGAATCTTTTTGAAACATAATAGCAATATTTTTTCCAACTAGTGGTCTATTGTTAGTATGTAATCCTTGATATTTTGATTTTTTTAAATCAATTGATAAATCTATCAAATAATTAACTTCATCAGTTGTGAAGTTTAATAAAGAATCTAAACTTCTTCCTTTTAAATTTACTGGCATATATCTCTCCTTAATAATACCTAAGACTAATTATAAATATTATTTAATTTTTTTTATATTTTTTGATTATTAAAATTTTACTTTTTAGATACTGGTTCTCTATACATAGGCATTGACATACATCTAGCTGAACCCATACCTAAAGATAATTGATTTCCTGTAAATGATAAAACCTTAATTCCTGCTTTCTTTAAAGCTTCTTCGGTTTTTTTGTTTCTATCATATCCAACAACAACACCTGGAGCAATTACTAGATAATTAGTACCATCAAAGTGTGTTTCAATATCAATTTCCATTTGTGTAGCATCACTACCTGCAATTGGAATCATAACAGGTTCTTCACCAATTATTTCTCTTAATACTGTTTTAATATCTTTATTTTGCTCAACAGCTTTTATTGTACTAGCTGTTAAATCAATATATCAAACTTTTAATACACTTAGCATGTTTGGTGAATACAAAAATTTATTTGTATCTAACATTGTTAATCAAGTATCTAAATGCATTAAATTTGGCATTGGTGGAACATTAATTGCAACAATTTTTTCAAAAGTAGAATCTTTATTTGCTTTAATATTTTTAGCAATTGTTTCAACTGTTTTTAATGTAGTACGCTCTGATACTCCCATTACCAAAGTTTTTTCATTATAAATAAATACATCTCCACCTTCAATAGTTAAATCCTTACCTTCATTTCTACTGAAATATTTAGGAGTGTTTTTGTAATCCTTATGATGTGTAAACACAAAGTCAGCAAAGATAGTTTCTCTTTGTCTAGTTTTGTATTTCATTGTATGAATACTTGCACCATTACCAATAGATGCATATGGGTCCCTTGTAAAGTATAAATTTGGCATAGGGTCTACAATTAATTCTGGAGACTTACTATCCACTTTTTTTCCTGCAGCTACAAGTTCTCTTGCAGTAATACCAGACATCATTAAATCTATCATTTTACGAGTTGGTTTGAAAGATAAAATATATTCTTTCACCACTTGTCGTAATCCTGATGTTAATTTTGGTTCACTTTCATCTAATCAACGTTCTATGAATTCATTTTGAACTTGAGAATTTGCATTATCATATGTTTCAGCAACAATGTCAGCAAGTTCAATACATTCTACGCCATTATCTTTTAATACTTTTGTGAAAGCATCATGTTCTTTTTGTGCTGTTTCAACTTCAAGTATTGCAGAAAATAACAATTCATCTAATCTTGTAGGAGTTAGATAAGAAAGTTCTTTTCCTGGTCTATGTATTAAAACTCTTTTTAATACACCTATTTCACTGTATACATTAATTTTGTTTTCTAGCTTATTAGCCATAATATTTTATCCTCCATTATATATACATATATATTCTATATCTAAACATATAAAAGGTATTCTTTTTGTATATAAAAACTTAATAAAAAAATATGTCTTTTACACTAACGTATTAGACATATTCATTAAGAATAAAACCTTTTAATTTTTTAACTCTTTTTTATTATTTTTTTCTTCTAATTTATTTTCTGAATTTTCTTTATTATTTTGATTTTCTACTTTTTTTAAATTTTCTGCTTTACTTATTTTTTCCTTCTTTTTAGCAAGCAATTCTTGTTTCTTTAATAATGCTTCTTCAGGAAGTTTTAAATTTTTGTGAATGTAGTCAATTTGTGGTTTTATGATTGTTTCAAGTAATAATAGTGATTCAACAATTAAATCTAATTCTTTTTTATTTTTTTTAATTATGTTACAAGCAACTTCATATTGTTTTTTAATAATTTTATCAATTTCTTTATCAATTGAAAGTGCTGTAGTTTCTGAGAATAGTCTTTGTTGATAAGGGTTTGCAACTCCTTCTGATGGAACAAATTGTGTCATACCAACCTCTGACATACCAAGTTGCATAACCATTGCTCTTACTACATTAGTAACTTTATACAAGTCATTTGCTGCACCAGTTGAAACTGATTCTTTTCCATAAACAATTTCTTCTGATGCTCTACCACCTAATGTACTTGCTATCATTCCAAGCAAATCAGATTTTTTTTGTATTGATAATTCTTGAATTTCAGGAACTGATAAAGTGTATCCAGCAGCTTGACCTCTTGGAATGATAGTAATTTTTTGCACTACATCACCACCCTTTATATGTAATCCAACAAGTGCATGTCCTGCTTCATGATATGCTATTTGTTTCTTTTCTTCTGGAGAAATTACTTTTGTTGTTTTTGCAGGACCAGCTATAACCCTATCAATTGCTTCATCAATATCATCAGTAGATATAGAATTCTTATTTTTTCTAACAGCTAACAATGTTGCTTCATTTAAAGTATTTTCAAGTTGTGCTCCTGAAAAACCTGGAGTTCTTCTAGCTATATCATCAAGATCAACAGATGAAGATAAATTTTTATTTCTTGCATGTATTTTAAGAATAGCACTTCTTTCTTTAATATCTGGTAAATTTACTTGTATGTGTCTATCAAATCTTCCTGGACGTAATAATGCTTCATCTAACACATCCAATCTATTAGTAGCAGCCATTACAATAACACCACTTCTATTACTAAAACCATCCATTTCAGCAAGTAATTGGTTTAATGTTTGATCAGCTAATGAACCAGATGTTGTTTCTAACTTACCACGTTTTGAACCAACTGAATCTATTTCATCAATAAAAATAATTGCAGGGGCTGCTTTTATAGCTTTATTAAATAAGTCTCTAACTCTTTTTGCCCCAACACCAACCAACATATCTTCAAAAGCAGAACCTGATACTTGAAAGAATGGAACTTCAGCTTCACCAGCAACTGCTTTTGCTAATAATGTCTTACCTGTTCCAGGAGGTCCATATAAAATAACACCTTTGGGAACTCTTGCACCCATAGCAACATATTTTTCTGGTCTTTTTAAATAATCAACTACTTCAATTAATTCATTTTTTTCTTCTTCAATTCCAGCAACATCTGTAAACTTAACTGTAGATTGAGCAATTTTAGCTTGTGATTTACCAATACTAAATACATTGTCTTGTCCACCACCTTGAGCAGCACCTTTCATCATTCTTCATAAAAGAATAAAAATAATAATAGGCAATATAAGTGTTAATAAATTTATTATTATACTTCAATCAAAGCCACCTGATGCCATTCTAGTATTGCTTTGTGCACCAATAAATTTAGTTGATAAAAGTGTATTTTGATCTGAATAATCTTTAAATTGAATTGTACTATCATTTGTTGTTGTATCAGTAGTTTTTACTGCATATTTAACTAATCCTTCTGAAGTATCAACTCTTATGTTTAGTAAATCAACATAAAAAGGTGTATTAGGATCTGATGGGGTAATAATATTTACTAGAAAGTAAAAACCTGTAAAATTATTACCTGTTGTGACTCTTAGTTTAGTAGCAGATGCATCATAATAAAAAGATAAAGCGTCACCTTTAAAAATTGTTCTTTTTTCTGTTCTTTCTGGATTAGTATAAATTGTAAAAGAATCTGCTGTCGGTTTAGAATCTTGATCTTTAATATTTCCTGAACTATCTGGAATACCAGCTATTCCATAAAAACCTACTGCACTTGGTCCTGTAGCAAATAAACTCACAATAATTCCTGCTGCAATCCCTGCAACAATTAAGGTAATAACACCAATTATTAAAGGTTTTTTTCATCTACCAGATTCTGGTTGATCTTTTACTGATGGTTGATTCAAATCTCGTGGTTTATTTGGTTCACTATAATTAGATTTTTCATTTTTAGGCTTTTCATTTTTATTTATAAAGGAACTAAGTAATTTTATTTTCATTAATTTTATCCTCCTACTTTTTTACTTTTTTAAAAACACCAATATATGGTAAATTTCTCAATTTTTCTTGATAATCTAGTCCAAATCCAACAAGAAATTTATCCTCTATATCAAAACAATAATAATCTGGTTGGAAATCAACTTTTCTTCCTGCTTTTTTATCCAATAATGATAAAACTTTAATAGAATTAGGTTTTCTTTTAACTAAATATTCCCTAACATATTTAATTGTGTATCCAGAATCTACAATGTCTTCTAATAATAAAACATCTTTCCCTTCAATATCTGTATAAATATCAGTAACTATTTCTGGTAATCCTGTTGCTTTTTCAGCACCTTTAAAACTACTAACTACCATAAAATCCATTATTAAATCAGTTTTTACATATGAAATTAATTGTCCATAAAAAGGTATACACCCTTTTAGAAGGCCTATTAAAACTAAATCTCTACCTGTATTTGAATAGTTATTATCTATTCACTTTGCAGCTTTTTTAATACCACTTTTTATTTTTCTTTTTGGAATTAAAATTTCTTCTATTCTATGGTCCATAACTAAATCCTAAAAATAATATTATTATAAAATGATAACACATTCAAAACCATTAATATAATAATATAAAAAGAATGCAAGATAACATTGCATTCCTAATAATTAATCTTTAAAAAATGTTAATCATTTTAAATCATATAATGCTGAAACATTTGTATTGTCATCTAACAATTTCATCTGATCACTATAAACATTATATCTAACTTTATTGTCTTCAAATATTAACTCATAAACCATAACTCTATTTGCTGATTCTTTTTCAAAATGATGTATTTTACATCATTTTCTTTGTAAAACATCAAACTCACTAGGAATATTAAAATAATATTTTTTATTCATAAAAATGATTCCATCATATTTTCAAACATCAAGTTTTTCATTAGTTGATGGTGAGTAGTACATTGACTCTAAACTTATTTGATCTGTTTGCTCTTTAAGAGAACAAGTTAAAGAAGATCTTAATCCATATCTAACAGATCCATTGATAACATAATCTTTAGCTTTATATGATTTTATTATTTTATCTGAATTTGCATTTTTAATGTCAATATATGTACCATTTCCATTTTCATCAACACCAAGAATTTTATTTTTAACATTATGTTTTGTAAATTCAATTCAATTTCTTGAGAATAATAATCTATTTTCAACTTTATCAGAATTTGTTAAAGAAGAAAATTCAGCTAGTACTGGAATAGTATTTAATTTAGAGTTAGTTGTAAATTTTAATGCAACAGAATCTAATGGTTTATCAAATATATTGTTTTTTTCTATTTCTAATAATCTATCATCAATACTTTTTAACAATGTTGGTGATTTATTTGGTAATAATTCTTTCTTATTAGTGAAAAGGGAAGATATATATGCACTTGAAAATGTTGTATTAGCTGATGTATCTTCATCATTAACTACTCTTTTATTTTTTTTACTATTTGAATTTATAATTTCATTATTTTTTTCTTGCATAGATGATGTTGAATAAGTTAAATCACTATAATTATGTTTAGAAAAATCTACAAAATTTTCATACTCATCTTTTTTATTTTCATCTAATTTTATAGAATCTAATGAATTAAAATTTGATGCACTTTGCATTATATTTTGACCAATTTTTGAATTAATAAAAATTGTTTTTTCTCTTTCAAAAACATCTAAAAATTCATTATATACATTCTTAGTAATATTTTTAAGAAGATAGTCACCACTACTTGTTTTAAATAAAAATGAATTTATTTTTTTACCTTCAATAAAAGAAAATCCAAAAATATCTTGATAACTATATACACCATTTACAGGTAGATTATATTTATTTGATGTGACAAAAACTTTCTCATTTGTAAATGAGATAAATACTAAATTTTTCTTTCATTTATAGTAACAAACTAAAGCATATTTTGTTATTTCATTCAATGAATATTTTTTTTGTATTTGACTATATAAGTCATTCACATCCACTCTTTTATTAAAATCTGCTTTTAAGGTTGTTACATCAAAATATATGTTATCAATATTTGACATTTTCTTTCCTTACCATGTAATATTATAATACTATAGTACTTTGTTTATTAAATTTATATTTTAAAACAAAATAAATCTAACTTAGCATCAATATATTATTATCATATATAATAAATGATTTAGTGAAATTATTAAGAGTTCATATGAAAAAAATTACAATTACTAAAAATGATAATGGCAAAGAAATAAAGAAATACATAATAGAAAAATATAATTTATCATCATCAAAAATTGGTAAAATGATTGATAAAGGTTCTATAAAAGTAAATGATTCTAAAGTTACATTTAAATATATTTTAAAGGAAAATGATAAAATAAAAATATTTGGTCTTAATGATAAAAAAATAGATTATACATTTTTAAAAAGCAATTATAGCTTACATATTTTTTATGAAGATGAAAATATTTTAATAATTAATAAAACTAGAGGGATTCTTTGCCAAGAAGATGCGAAAGAAAAAATACAGACTCTTAATAATGCAATAAAAAAATACTTATATACAGAGAAAAAATGGAATCCTAATAATTCAGATGATTTTATTCCAAACTTATGTCATAGATTAGATAAATATACTTCTGGACTAATAATAGCTGGAAAAAATAAAAAAGCATTAACAGAAATAAATAATGCTTTAAAAAATAATGAAATTCAAAAAATATATTCTTGTCTAGTTTATGGAATTATGAAAAAGAAAGAAGATACTTTACAAAGTTATATTATGCAAAATGATAAAACAAGTTTAATGGAAATAGATAAAAATAACAAATTTAATAAAAATATTATTACAAAGTATAAAGTAATTAATGAGTATGGTGATCACTCTTTATTAGATGTTCAATTATTGACAGGAAGAAAGCACCAAATTAGAGTACATTTAGCAAGTATTAATCATCCATTACTTGGTGATACAAAATATAACAAAATTAATACTCTAAATTTTAAATATCCTTGTTTAGTATCTAAAGAAATTAGATTTCATTTAAAAAAGAATTCATTTTTAAGTTACTTAAATAAAAAAACATTTATATTAGATAATTTTAAATTTGTTTAACATATTTAATATTTTCAATTCCTAAATATTTGAATTCATTTTGTCTATGAAATTCATAGCTTAAAATTGCAACACAGTTAGATAAATTAAAACTTCTTACGTTCTCATTCATAGGAATAAAAAATACTTTGTTTTTATATTTTGACAATATTTCTTTTGTGATACCTGTAGACTCTTTACCAAACACTATATAAATTTCTTCATCTTTGTTTTCCATTTTTAAATTTAAATTAAATGAATTTATATTTCCTCTTTTAGAAGAGAAAAATATTTTTGATTTATCATTAATATTATTTAAATTTTCAAAATCATTTCAAGAATTATATTCTTTTAGATCTAAATATTTTCAATAATCTAGTCCTGCTCTTTTTACAGTCTTTTCATTTAATATAAAACCATATGGTTTAATCATATGCAGTCTAGCATTAAATCCAACACAATTTCTAGAAATATTTCCAGTATTTTCTGGTATTTCTGGTTCATACAAAACTATATTCAACATACTTATCATCACCTTTTTAAAATAAAAAAATACTTAGTGTACACTAAGTATTAGATTTTTTTATCTTTGATCAACATTTATTATTCTAAATTCTACTAGTAACAATAGAATCCCACCAATTAAGCTAAGACCAGGAATTAAAGTTAAAATTCAAAAAACAAATCTTGGTAATGAACCTCCCTTTGGTTTTGCTCATAACAAATAAAGAATTGAAGGAATTCAGAAAAGTCAAAACATCATTAGAATAACTAGAATTATTCTTATCGTTCTATTCATACTACACACTCTTTCTTTTTTATAATTAAACTATACTATTATATGATACAAAAATAGTTTTTGAAAATTTATCTATTATTTTCAATATCTTTTATAGCATGTTCAATAAGTTTATTTATTATAGAAGATCTGCTTTCCCCAGTTTCATCTGATAGTGCTTTAATTTTATTTACCAAATTTGGTTTTAAATATATATTTGTCTTTATATCTAATTTTTCCTTTGTAGAAATAAATTGTTTAACTTTATTATTATCAAATGTATATTCTTGTTTTAAAGGTACAGATTCTTTTTGCATTTGAACAGTTTCATTAAATGTATACATTTTTTTCTGTTGTTGTTCTTGAATTTGTTGTTTTATTGGCACATCACTATCATAATCAATATCAATATCATATTTACTATCAAAACTTGCTGGATGCTCTATTTTTATTTTTTCATCTATATTTTTTTTATATTCTTTTTCTTTTTTAATGACAGTTGTAGATTCAGAAACTTTTAATGTATCATTATTTTTATTAAAAATATTTTCTTTTACTATATTTTTTGGCTTATCTTCTATTATTTTTTCATCTTTTTTTTGTTCAGAAATAATTTTATTTAATTTTAAGTCATCAGCAGATAATAATTTCTGAGTAACTGCTGTTGATTCAATGTTATTATTTTCTTTTTTAATACTATTTAAATTACTAATACTAATATCATCTTTAAAAACTTCAGTTTGACTTTTTTCCTCTTCCACATCATCTGAAAGATCAGTAAATTTTCATTTCTTTTTTGCCATAAAACCTCCAATTAATCTTTATTTTCTTTTTTATCTGAATAATTAAAATGTAAACATGGTGCCTCAGAATTTTCTTTTTCATTATTAAATGTATTGTAATCAGTTACTGAGCCATAAATATTAATTTTTTGTTGATCATTTTTTTGCTTGTTTATGTTTGCTTCATAACTATTTGTATTATCTTTATTATTAAATTCAGTTAAATTATTATTAGTAGTACTAATTTCTATTTTAGATAAACTATTAATATAATTAATTATTTCTTCTTTTAAAAACATATATTCATCCTGATATTTACTTTTTACTACACTTAAAACAATTGGAACTTTTTCATACCCAACAGAAGCTGTTGATTTAGTTGAAGCTGATATAAAAGTTTTAGTGACATAAACATTTTGTGATGTTAATTTAGGTCTTATATTATGTTCTATAATCTCATTATGAATAGTTACTCTTGTGTTAACCTTTGTTGGAACAGCAATTACCTTCATATTTGCATTACCTTTATTTTTAAATTCTTTAGTAGCATCTACTATTCTTTTCAATCCAAGTATTGCATATTGATCAGGTTCAAAGGGAATAATAGCAACATCACAAACAGATAAAACAATAGCAACAACTGTTGACATGTTTGGTGGTGTATCAATAATTACATAGTCATAGACTTCATTTAATTTCTTAAGTGTCAATTTTAAATCAGATTGTTTTATTTCATTTGATTGCACATAATAATCAAAAAAGTTTAAATCATCATTTCCAGGAATAATAAACAAATTTTTTCTTTGTTCAACAATACAATCATTTAAATGGCAATCATTTCTTAAAAAATCAATAATTGTATGAGTCATATTATTTGGATTTTTACCAAATGTTGCAATAACGTTACCCTGACCATCTAAATCAACAATAATGACTTTTTTATTTGATAGTGATAAACTAGCTGCTAAATTAGTTGATAGTGTAGTTTTTAACACTCCACCTTTATTATTAACAATTCCAAAAATCATTCTTTTCCCCCATAATTACAACTTATAATTGTGTAATTGATTATATCATTGTAATTAAATATGTAATTAATTACAATTACATAATTGTTAATATAATTTGATCACAAATAGTGTGTATGAAAGCTATTTTATTTTAAAATTAACCATTAATATAAATAATTTTTATATAAACAATTAAGAACACTTAATCAAAAGACAGAATTATATTTTTTTATCAATAATTTATATTATATATATTGTTTATTATAAATACATAATTAATTACATAATTAATTATGTATTTTACTTATAAATTACGTAACTAAATATGTAATTAATTATATCAAGAATTACTTTTTGGTAATTCTTAAATGATTAAATTCAATGAAAATTAGGCTATAATCAAATCGTTTAAAACAACTTTCACACAAATTTTTAACAATTTTTATTGAAATTAACATAATTTTATGATATTTTACTATTACTTTAGTAATAGTAAAAATTATTATTTTTTAGTGAAAATTAAAGTGTGGAAAATCTAGAAATATTGATTAAAAAGATCATTAAAATGTGATATTATAGAATTACTAAAAAATTAAACAAATTGAATATATAAAAATTTGCAAAAATAAAGCATTTTAAGAGATGTTTTAAGCAAAATAGTGTTAATATTCATTTAATAAAAAATATATGCTTATTTGCACTTAAAATTGAAAAATTTAATTCTATGTGAAATTTTACATATGTTACGTAATTGATTATGTAATTATAAATAATTACGTAATTATTACTTTTTATGAACATTAAATTAATTATTTAAAAATATGAAAAACAAAATAAAGTTTTGTTATTAAATTATTTAAATCTTGTTTTATCAAGTTAATAAAAATATATTACTTGCCTTATATTTGTCTATTACCATATAAAAATGGTAAAATTAATAGTGTTTAATTAATAAACACAAAGAGTATTAATTATAGAAAGGAAAACTATGACTAATAAAAATGAATCTATTGGCAGCAACCAAGTTTCATTTAATAGAGATCAAGTTATAGTACAAGAAAAAAATAACAACGAAATTGGTTATAAGAGACTTGTATTAATGTGAGGTCTAATACTATTAGGTTACTTCTTGTTTGTTGTCCAATGATATTCTATTAGCAATTTTAGTAGTGGTTATGGTAAAAATATTGGTAGCATTTCAAATGCAGCCTTAAATGCAATGCCAAATTGAACCATTACACTAATGCGTGGTGTTGGATCAGTACTAGCTGGATGGTTAATGGTTAAGATTGGACACAAATATTCTGTTATTACTGTTTTAAGTTTAATGGTGTTATCATTTCCATTTATAATATTTGCATCTATAAATGGAATTGGTAATCCAACTCCAGATGGTTCTGGTGGTGAATACTATCCTGTTAATTTTGGAATGTTTTTATTTTGACGTTTATTTTTAGCAATTGGTGGTACTACATTAATTACATATACAAACTCAGTAATTGCAAAAATGCCTGTTGCAGAAAGACCAAAATATTTACGTATTAATCAATTTGGTTTTAATGGTGGGGCTTTATTTGCTAACATATTTTTTTGTTTTGGTATTTCAAAAGTTATTAATGGTGGAGATGCATGAATTTATATCCTTTCTGCATTTGTAGTTTTAATAGCAATATTATTAGTAATGTATTTAATTTTTGGTAAGGAAGTTGTACCTGTACAAAGATCTCTTAACAAAAATGCTGGAAATATTACTGATGCTAATGAATTAACTTTTGGTAAGGTTCTTAAACAATCATATACTTGAAAAATGAGTACAATTTTTATTGTTTGACTAGTTGCTGTTGTGTTTATTAATAGTGGTTCAATGAGAAATGTTATTGAACAATCTCCTGCAAACTTCAAAGCTCTTGTAGAGTGAAATTGACTAAACCAAGAAAGTTTAAAAACAGTTGTTAATGGTGAAGCAAAATACAGTTGAGCAGATGCTATGGCAAAAAGTACATTATCTACTAATTCATCTGTAGTTGTTGGTTCAGGTTATGAATGAGTATGACCAACTTTTATATGTATGTTTGTAAGTGGATTCTTTGTGGGTTTATTTATCATTGCTCCATTTAATAAAACTATTTATAAAAGAAAATTCTTTATCCATTTAATGTTTGCTATAGGTTATGTATTTGCATTTATGTCTTTAATGATAGGTTATTTTGGAGGTTATAGTAACAAAGTTGCTTTAGCGTTCTTCTTAATATTCATATTCATTAGTGGTATATTCTTATGATCTGTTCAACCAGTATTATTAACTTTATATCAACAATGTCCTCAAGCTAGTCCAAAATATGCTGGTATAATTGCTGGTTTAATTTGAGGTATTGGATATGTAGGATATACAGTTGTTGAATTGTTACTATCAGTAGCATTATCATATGCAAATCCATTCCCATTTGCTGGAAACATTAAAAGTGTAATGGATGCTCTTGTAAAAGCAAATGCAGATGGTAGTTTAACAGTTGATACAATATTTAACAATTCTACATATATGAGCTTAGCTAAATCTACTGAAACTGCTGGTGCAATTATAGTATGAATTGGGTTTGCTATTGTTTGTGGATTAGTATTTGTACCAATTCAAATGTTACCTCCTGCTGGTATTAAAGATAAAGATGGAAACTTTATTCCATTTACTAAAACATGAAAACCTTGAGAATGAAACTTCAAGAAAAAAGAAATTCTTATCCAATAATAGAATAAAAAAATATTCACATTAAGTGAATATTTTTTCCTTGACTGAAATATGAAGTGCAACATCATAATAGCACAACTTATAACTCAT
>CANSNC010000014.1 GCA_947648205.1 uncultured Mycoplasma sp. | reverse complement strand
AAGTGCACATATATTTTACAATATGTGTTGCACTTCATATTTCAATCGAGCAAAATACTAACTACATAAGTTAGTATTTTTTTAACTTTTTACTTTATTATTCTTTGTTTTAGAAAATTCATTATATATTGATTCTCAATCATCTTTTGAAATTTCAAATTTATCTATAACATAAATTAAAGTTTCATCCTTTTTAAGATAGGACAAAGCTTGATCAATATTGGTTACTATTTGTTCTCCTCTAGCTTCACAAGTATCTTGTACATAATAAAAAATGTCATCTAGTTTTTTGAAAACTAAAAATAAATTACAATATTTTTTATGATCTAAATAATACATTCCTGAATCAATTACATATTTATCATTTTTAACTTCAAGAGATTTTAAAAATAAATCAAAACCTTTAAATGTCTTATAAAAATTATATGAATCATTTAAATAATTAATTAGTTTGTCTCTAGAATCTATTATTATTTTTGAATTATTAAACTTGTATATATAAATTGATACATCTATCATATCTACCCCCACTGTTTACATTGAAAAAAAAGAATAATACAATCTATATTGTAAATTGAGTAGCCAATTTTAAACACTAGTTTTTTAAAATAAATTAAAATAATCATATTTAATTGACTAAACTTATATTTAACAATAAATTATATTTATGGATGTTTTATGAAAAAATTTAAATTTTGTAAAAAATGAATATTATTAACACCAATAGCAGGTGCTATTATTTTAACATTACCTACAATGGTATCATGTGGTTTATTTTCTACAAAATTACCTGCAAGTGCTTCAAGTTTACATAAATTTATGAATGCAAGTTCTCAAATTGAGTGAATAAGCAAAAGAAGTATGTCTTTAAAATTTGTATCTGAAACTAATTCTGTAGGTTATGGAACTGGTTGAATTTTTGCAAAAAATCCAACTAAAGATTTTTCTTATTACATTGCAACTAATCTTCATGTTGCTTCTTTTATTCAAAATCAGGAAAAATCATTTTATTCATCTGATGATGGAAAAAACTATTCAAAATCAACTGGTTTAGCTTATCCAAAAATTGAAATTGGTATTGTTGGTAAAAAATCATTAAATAATACATTTGTACAAGGGACTTCAGAATCATTGATGTCATATGATAATGGAGGATTTCATTATGTTGGTTACTTACCAACATCTAGTGTAAGGATTGCATATGCTGGACATCAAGCTTTTCCAAAAAGTGGTCAAAAATATCAAGATCCTTATAAGATTAGAAATAATTATATTAATAATGGAGCTGTAGATATTGCTTTAATTGAGTGTGATTTTTCAAGATTTATTTCAAACAGTGGTTATCAACAGGATATTATTCCAAATTTTTTATCAAATTATGATGCTAATCCAACTGTTTTTGCACAGAGCGCAGGAGAGCATTATAACAAATTATATATAGCAGGGTTTCCATATGCAAATTCTATTTTAAATCCAAATGATCCTATTTTAGGAGCTCCAAAATATCCAATTTGGGTTGGACTATCAGATGTTTTAATTACAGGCAAAGCAAGTGGTATAAGTTTAAAAATAGATAAACCTAATATTAGTGGTGTTGATCCAACATATTCAAATGTTGCTATTACTAATGAAATTCCATTTGTTGACCAAGGTTATTCATCATATAGAAATGTTGCTCTACAAGGATTAGTAGATGGAGTTGATATAGGTGGAGGAAGTAGTGGTTCAATGGTAGTAAATGAAAACAATGAGGTTGTTGGAATTTATTGAGGTACTTATACATTAGGTAATGGTAGTGCTGGAACAAAGGTTGTTGGTGGAATTGATTATTTATACTCAGACACACCATATTCTATCCCAATTGATTTAGTTAAATACCCATGTCATAGCTATAATTTGATTGAAGATATTCAAAATTATTTAGGTAAAGAAAATTTACAAAAGCCTATTTGAAAATAAATAATAGTTTTTATAGATAAAATCTTAGTTAAAAATTAACTAAGATTTTTTATTGAAAGTACAATTTGTTTGATATCATTTTTAGAAATAGAAATTTTTGGATTTAATTATGAATAATAAAGAAATAGATAAAATGTCCTTTGAAGAGACTGCTATTAAAGAAAATTTCAATTTTTTATTATGATTTAAAAAATTTAATGTACCAAAATGAATAGCTTTTTTTGGTTTGTTTATTTTTGCTATTTCCTATGTTTTTACCATTAGGGATTTTATTAATGCAATAAATGGACCAAATGCTGATGCATCAACTATATGGTTTGGTATTATTGATAGATTTACAAATCAAAGTAATTGACTTTTATTTATATATTGCTTTTTGTATGTCTTCTTTAGTAAGAATTCATTATTAAAAGGTAATGGATTGCTAATATCTGTAATGGTTTATATCTTTTTTACATTTATTGGTTACAATGTTGTACTTGTTGGTTTATCAGGTGGAGCATATGGTTATGGTGGATCTAATGTAGTTGATACTGTTTCAAATGTTTGATTACATATATTATGTCCTATTTATTTTCTTGTATTTGGATATTTTGAAATGTATTACAATCCTAATAAAGAACCTAAAAAATTTTGAAAGTTATTATTACTTGGAATGATTTATCCAACTATATATATGATATATGTAATTACAATACCATACACATATGGTTCATATACTGAAACAATAGATGGTGTAGTTGTTCCAGAAACTTATACAGTTTATGGAAATGCAACAAATGTAAAAGATTACCCAACAGCTTGAGCATATGTAATGGTAATGTATTTAATATTTTTTCCAGGATCTTTTGCAATCTTTTACTTTTCATGAAAAGGACTTAACAAAATAAATAATAAAAAAATTGAAAATAAAAAAACAAACATTGAAATTTAATTATTTCAATGTTTTTTATTTTTCATTAATAATAATGTTTTGGAAATATTTCAATTCAATATCCATCAGGATCTGCAATAAAATATACACCCATTTCTTTGTTTTCATATACAATCACATTATTATTTTTATGCTTTTTATAAGTTTCTTGGTAATTATTTGTTGTGAATGCAATGTGAAATTCATTATCTCCAAGATTATATTTACCAATTTTTGATTTTATTCATGTTAATTCAATAGTTACATCTTGCTTTGAATCTGTCAGATATACAATTTTATATTCTCCATTTTTGTCATCGTTTTCTCTTAAAACAGATAAATCCAGATTTTCTTTATAAAATAAAATAGATTTATTTAAATCTGTAACATTTATATTAAAGTGATTAATTTTCAGTTTCATCATCAACATCCTAATTTTTGTATAAAATTATTATAAATGACTAGAAAGGCATTTTATGAAAAGAAAAAAACACATATTTTTTGACTTGGATGGGACTCTATTAAATTCTCATCATGAAATTGCAAAAGAAAATTTAGAAATTATTGAAAAATTAAAGGATGATGGATTTGGTATTTCAATAGCTACTGGAAGAAGCATTAGTATGGCTATTAATTATATTAACCAGTTAAAGTTAGTTGATCCTGTTGTTTTATCTAATGGTACTTTTATTTTATATCCATTAGAAAAAAAGATTAAAGTAGTTGGAAAGCAAGTACCATATTCTGTTAAAAAGTACTTTGTTAATTACTTAAGAAATCATGGCGGTACAATGACATGATTTACAGAAAAACAAGATTATGTTTATTCAACAAGTTATAGTGGAGATCTTGTTTTAGAATATTCAACAAATTTAATTGATTTTTCAGGAAAACCTCTTGCTGATTTAGAAGAGTATTTGTTAAAAACAAGAATTTATCAATTAACTTTAGTATATAGTGGTGTAGATATTGTAAAAGATAGACCTTTGAGTTTGGTAACAGAAGAATTTAAAGAACTTGAAAATAAAAATATTTGTAAAATAACAAATACATCAAATATATTTATAGATGCAAATGATCTTAATACTGACAAAGTAAATGCGATTAAGGTTATTTTGCAAGAACTATCAATAGATGAAAATGATGTTTTTGTTTTTGGTGATTCTAATAATGATTTAGGAATGATTAAATATTTTAGCAATTCAATTGCTATGGCAAATGCATCTGAAGCTGTTAAAGAAAATGCTAAAGAGGTAATTGGTAATAATAATACAACTACTATTGCTGAATATCTAATTGGCAAATTTTATTAATTTAAATATTAAAAGTGAAAATAAATAGAGTATTAGTATTGTTTATTTTATATAAATAGGCAAAGAATTGCAATACTCTATTTATTTAATTTATAGTATTTTGGTTAATTATTTTTATAAAATTATGGAATAATATCATTGTTGTATATACAACTTATATTAAATTAGATTAAGTTCTTGTATAGACAAATATATTTTATTATGGGATATGATAAATTAGCATATATGAGAGGGAACACTCTTCATGGTATGTGTTAGATAGATAGGGGTTATTATGAAAAGAAAATCGCTTAATAATGTAAGCATGTCTCAACCTAGTAATCATGCAGTTAAAAAGGATTTAACAAGACTAGCTAAGGTTAGAGGTAATTCATCATTCATTACAAAGAAGAATGTTTTACTTGGTTTAATGGCTAGTACAATGGTTGCAGTTCCTGTAGCTGTTGGTATTACTCAGATTGAAAGAAATATTGCTTCTTATAAATTTGAAGGAAAGTCATTTAGTTCAGTAGACTCAGCTTTTGATTATGTTCAAAAAAATTCAGAAGTAAAAAGCTACCAAAAGGAAGGTATGGGTTCTAAATGAACTGTAACAATGAATGGAGTTAAAAGATCATTTGATACTCCAGAAGCTCTAAGAGAGTACTTATTTAGTAATCAGATAAAATCAGAAAAGTATAATACTTCTTTAAATCTTGATAACTATGTTGATAAGTCAACAGGTATTTTAGGTTTAGATGATAGTTTATGAGCAAGTATGAATTCTGGTGCAAGTAGTGCAGCTAGTAAACAAACTGTTTATGAAAAAAGTAATGGTGGGTTTACAACAGATTCAGATGAAGCTATGAAAAGTTATTTTAGTGTTCAAGATGCATATTATTTTAATAATATGTACTTTAACTCAAAAGAAACTTTAAGAAATTATCTTATTTCAGATTATTTACCAAATACTAGAGGAACATTTAATTCAATTACTATTGAAGGTCCAAATGGGGTAAAATCTAATCCAATTTCATTATCTGATACTAGTGAAAATGGGGCAATTAAAGAAATAAAGAAATTTATAGAAGCAAATGCTGAAAAAGTTGTAACATATACTAATTCAAAAACACAAAAAACAGTTAATATAAATAGAAAAAATATTGATGCTGTTATTGGTGAAGTTAATGTTGAAGATTTAGATTATCAACATGTTCAATCAAGTCAAGGTGAAAGTAGATATATTATTGATAATAGTATTGAAGATGAACACAATTTGATAGGTCCATATTTTTACAAAGGTAATATGGATGTAGGAAGTTTTTCAAATAAAAACATGTGAAAAAAAGTTAATGGTGTTTCAAAACAAGTTTATCAAGAATCTACAATTGATAAATTGGTAGGTAATTTCTTTACATTAATTATTAATGATGATAATCAAGTTAATAAACAAGAAACTCAAACAAATGAAACAAAACCACACATTTTTAGAACTGTATTAGTTACTACAGATAATCAATCATTAGATGAATGATATTTAGAACAAATTAAAGCATATAATGTTGATTTATATAATGAAATTGTTACTACATTAAATTCATTAATGAATGGTAAAAAGTCTAATACTTTTTATAAACTTCCTGTAATGTATAGTTTCATTATGCAAAGATTAATTAATATGAATGCTACAAATGAGATGATTGCATTAACAATTGGTTATTTCTCAAAAGTTGCTGATTTCATTCAAGATTCACTTGAACTTTCAATATTAGACGAATCATTATTGATAAGAAGTAAAGATAACAAAAAATTTAATGTAAAAGAATTTTTTGGAATTGGAAATAGTGAATTTGATCTTAATACATCAACAGAATATTTCTTAAATGAAATTAAGTCTTATGACTATTTAATAGCAGCAATAAGTGCATATATTGGTGCAACTAATAATATTAATACATTAGCAGGTGCATTAGCCTTTAGTGGATATGAACAAGATTATTTATTTGATTTTGGTATTATTAGCAAAGACAAATTTTGAGATAATTACAACAAATTTGAAAATATTTTTGTTACATTCTCTAGTACTAATTACACTGAATTGCTTAAACATTATATAAAGCGTTCAACAA
Source organism: uncultured Mycoplasma sp. (assembly GCA_947648205.1). Lineage (GTDB taxonomy): Bacteria > Bacillota_I > Bacilli_A > Mycoplasmatales > Mycoplasmoidaceae > Malacoplasma > Malacoplasma muris. Next base: position 11,395 of record CANSNC010000014.1, on the reverse strand, counting down.
ATCCAGACATACATGCTCTTGAAAGTCAACTTGATACAAGTACTAGTAAAGATCTTGATACAAGTCTTGGTAAGCTAAAAACTAAGAATGGAAATAATGTTCAAGAACTTATTAAAGGTGTTGCTGCAAAAAATACTTATTTATTTGCATTAGCAGAAGAAGCACTTATAGCTGAAATTGAAGAATATGTTAAAACTGGAAAATGAGATCCAAATGGGATGTTAGTTCAACTTGGTGATATTGGTGCTAAAGGTATAGTTGAATTATATGAAAATTCAAAGCAAGATGAAAATTTTAGTATTTACAAATCTTATATCTATATTTTAGCTGACTTTAGAACAGGTTCTGGTGTATTTAACACTCATAGTTCAATATCAAATAGACAATTTTATGAAGCAAATATTGCAAAGTTAACACTTCTATCTTTTGCTACAGCTGGTGGTACAGCATATGTAATGAAGAAAATGTATGAAGTTTCTGGAACTATTCATGGCTTAGTAGATAATTTTTATGGTCCAGATGGTATTCCTGCAAAAATACGTTCTGTATATGATTCTGTTAAAGAATCTATTAAAAATAGATGAACTGCTGTTAAACATAGAATTCCTTTTAGATTTAGAACATGACATCTTTATTATGATGAAGTTCCTACATTATTTAAAAAGTGATCAACAGTTGGTATTTTTAAATCAATAGGAAAAGTTGGTGATTTATTTGCTAAAGCAGCTCCTTTCTTAGGACTTGCTGCAGTTGGATTAGAGTTATTTATGTTAATTTATGATTTACTTAAAGTAACTTACATTCAAGACTTCTATGTTTATACAACAGCTGATGGTACTGAATTTATTTGAGATGGTGGTTTAACTACTAGTAGATATTTTGGTATGGAAGTTAAACAAGAAGTTGGAATAAATTCAATGAAATTGCTTCCTCCAATTCAAGTTACTAAACCTCAAATTAGTGAGTTCTATTACTATAATCAAATTAAGTACTTTGATGTGTCTCAATTAAAGAAAGATCAATTGTTAAAAATTGCTTCTGATGATAATATCCAATTAAATGCAAATTTTACAAGAAATTATACATTTAACAAAGATATTGGAAGTTCAAGTGGTACTTATGATACAAAAGAAAAACTTATTGATGCTGTTATAGCAGATATGGGTATTACAGTAAATGATAAAACATATAACTTTAGTAATTTAAATAAAAACTCAAATTATATTGGAAATACTTCATATGTATTGTCAAATGGTATTGCTTCTAATACTGGTGGTGATCAATCAGTGATTGCTAATAATATTGTAAAAAATATTAGACCAACAAAAGTTGCTCAATTACCAAAAATTACAAATGGAAAAATTTCTGGAAAAAGTGATGAAACATTTGTGTTGCCAGGTAAAGTTTGATCTTCAAATGGTGTAGTTGATAACTCAGCAAAATTACAAAATTATGTTGTAGATAATTCAGCTAATGAATTGGCTAATGGATCAACAAATAATATTCCAACTGATGGAAATATTACTTCTGACTTATTTAAGATTCAAGATGCTACACAAGCTTCAAATCTTTCAAAAGAAAATTTATTCAACTTATTTAAAACTAAAGCAACTCCTAACTCAAAAGTTGTTTTAAAATCTGATGCTTTACAAAATAATGAATTTGCAAAATTAAGTTCTGAAATTCAAGATAGAGAAATCTTTAAAGCTACATTGCCAGATCATGGAACTGTATATTTTACAGAAAGATCAAGTGCTGAAAATTGAGTTTTAAAAAATGTAAATTTTGAAAAATATACAGATGTAGTAACTGATGCATCTTATGTATATAATGGAATGTACTTTGGAAGTACATCTGAATTAAGAAATTGATTACAATCTGTAATCGTGATGGGGTAATCCTTATGAAAAAAAATAATATTAAGAAAATTTTAATCATCTCTACATCAACCTTTGCTGCTGTTGGTACTTCTGCTACTATAGGTATTAGTACTATTGCAAATGCAAGTGGTTTAAATATTAATTCTGTTAATTCAAAAGCAGTAGTTAATGCTACTTTTGATCCTAACAAATCATTAATATTTCAAGGGAAAACATATAAAAACATTTATCATGCAATTGAAACATATGCTTCAAATCCTCAAAATGTAACTGAAAAAATGTTTTTAGGTGATGTAATAGATGCTACTTCTATAACTAACAAATATGAAACTGTTAATCTTTCAAAACTTAGAGAATATGATTTAACAAAAGTTACTAAAGCATATAAGACTTTAACTGATAGTTATGTTAGTTCAATAGAGGAAGCTAAAAAAAGTTACTTGAAAGAACCTGTAATTGCTTGAACAGATAACAATGGTTTAATTTTTGATAGTGAAGGTGAAGCTGAAGAACATATTTTAGATAATACTTTTACATCTCCTGTAAATTATTATGAAATAAAAGATTATGCAAATAAAGATTCTAATGGTAATCCAAGAACTGTTAAAATTAATCCTTTAAATAAAACAGACCTTGCAGCTCTTAAAAGAATTGCTGCAGAAAATGCTTTAATAAATGATAGTGGATTTACAATATCAAGAATGCAAAGTGATGCTGATGGTGTTTATGCAAGTAATGATTTTAAAGGAAAATCAGATCAAGAAATTGATTCTATAGTAAGTCAATGAACTAATGGTATTACTAATTTAGTTAAAAAGAACATTTGATTAAATAACAATGTGGTTGCTATTCCTGATGTTAGTACTATTGTTGGATGAATTAGAACTGGTTTTGCAAATGTAAAACAAATGAATTTTGCAGTAAACTATTCTGTTAATACTGATCCAAAAAACTCATCTTTAGGTGTGGACTATGATACTTATATTAAAGATTCTGAATACATGACAGACAAAGACAAATTTGCTCAAAAATTTGATGTTTATTATGATAAAAGATGAAATAATAAATCAAAAGTTCCATATAGAAATGCAAAAATAAAAGGTGGTCAATCAATTTTTGGTGGTCAATGATTTGACTTTAGACTTTTAGATAACCAAGAAGATACTATGTATACTTTAGGTCATACTGATAGTTGAATGGGTGAAGATGTTTCTTTCTTAGGTTTTGGTAAACAATCAAATGTTTTCTTTAGTTTTAATCCAAACCAAGAACAATTTGCAAAAGTTCTTGAAGATCCAACTGCTAAGGCAAATTGAGATCAAAAAGCTATTGAAGTTTATAACCAAGTTAGAACATATATTCAACAAAATTTCAAAACATATTTCAATGATACTGAGATAAATGATATTCTTAATTCAATTCATCAATCAATTCTTGATTCAATTACTAAAAAAATTATTGAAAAAGATAATATTTGAATTAATCATGCTAAAAGCTCAAGTCAAGTTAGAAGCGGTTTAGATAAAATTGATGGGATTGTACTAAACAAAATTAATGAAGCTTACAAAGCTAAAAAAGGACAAACTTTTAGTGATATGCTTCGTGAAAAAGTAGCTTCTAAAGAGCAATATGTTGAAAATAAAGAAAATAATGAAATTATTTATACAATTGATTACAATGGTGTTCCATTGTTTAAAATGGAAAAAAGTTTACTTGATAGTCTATATACAAATAGTGCTGAATTTAAATATCAACCTTTAGATCAAGTTAAAAAATTATTATCTAATTCATTAAAACAAAACTATCAAAATGCTGTTAAAAATATAACTAATAGTTTAACTAATATTTCAAATAGTTTTAGTAAAACTGCTAGTCCAACTAATGGTTTAGTAATTGATACTAAATTAACTAAAACTGCAGTTGATAACTATTCAGGTTCTTCAAAACAAAATAACTTTGGATTAGTTACAAAATCAATTACTAATAATTTTGGTTCAAATTATTCAAGTAAATTTATTGATGAATCTCAATTTAATGGTTTTGGTTTAAATGCTCAAACATTAGCAAAGAATTTAAATGCAAAAGATGCTGATGATGAAAGTTTACTTTATACAAGAAATGGTACTTTCCAAGCTATTTATAATTACAATAAGAATTTAGAAAGATATTTAAGTCAAAAATCACCTTCGCAAATTCAAATTTCTACTTTAACTTCTAATCATTTAAGTGATGCTAATGATATAGTTTGATTATTCAATAAGGATAAAACTCCTCTTCAAATTAAATATTCAGAATATTTTGACAATAAATATAAATTCAATCAAAGTTTAAGTGATGATAGTGTTTCTTTAGTTAAATCTATTGAATCAAAAGAAAGACAAATAGTTGCTAATAAACTTAACAAACCAACAAAAGTTGTTGTTGTTAAAGACTATAATGGAAACATAATAAACTTTGAAAGTGTTAATGGAAATGCTATAACAAATGATGGCTATGCAACTTCTAAAGAACAAGCTTTAGAAAATGCTAAAAATCAAGTTGATGTTAAAGAATCATTAGATTATGTGTTCTATAATGAAACAGATGGTACTCAAACTTTATTAAAAAATAAAGTAACTAAATTGAATGTATTATCAATTAACAATAATGGAACTACTTCTACTTATGGTTTCTTAAAATATCAAGATTTATATAATTATTTATTTGATTACATTAAATTAAATAGTGAAGGTAATGGTGCATCTTTACCAGATACTCAACCTCCATTTACTGCTAGCTCTATTAATGTAAGTTCAATTGCTAATATATTATCTACTGTAACTTCATTAGATCAATTAAATAAAATGACTATTGAAGAAAAGTTTAACCAATTTGGTGGTGCTTTTGGTATAAGTGATTTAAATGCATGAAAAATGTATATTAAAGATTTATCATTTGCTCCAAAACAAGTAAGCAAAAGAGCTGAAAAACAACAAGCTACTATGTCAGTTAAACTTAATGATGGATTTAAATATGCTGATGGTACAGATACATTAAATCTTGATGTTGAATATACTCCAGCAAGTGATTTAAAACCATTACCTGGTGTTAATGGACAAAGTACTCAAGCAACAACTGCTCTTATAGCAAGTGTTACTAGTTCAATATTATTAATCTTATTATTAGAAGTTGTGTTAATTTCAGTTATCTTAATTAATAAAAGAAAACAAGAAAATCTTGATGAAAAGAAATTAATGAAACTTGTTAATACTAAAAAATAATAACTTATTAAAAAATATTAAGGGAAACCTTAATATTTTTTATAGGTTAATATATACTTATATTTGAGGGATTTGAATGAAAAAAATTATTTTAAATGATACAGTATATAATTTGTGTTTGGATTATGAATGTTTAAAACCAGTTTTAATTCAATTGGGTTATAGAAATTTAAGAAGCTCTATATATTTTAATTTAGTTGCAAAAAATATTTTACTTGATCAAGCTCTTTCAAAGCAAAATATTTCAATTGATAAATTAAATAATGCTTTAAAAAAATATGATTGTGTTGCTATAACACCCAGACCAATTGATATGGATAGAATTCAGTTTTTAAAATCTATTTTAATTAATCTTAATAAAACAAATGATTATAAAAAAGCAAAAGCTGATTTGATGGCACATTTACATTATGTTGAAGCATATGAAATTGGTATTGCAATGAATGAATTGATGAATGATGGAGTTACAGTTGAAGAAATTAAAAAAACTTTTTACTTAAGAACATTAGTTTTTGAAGGGAATTTAAAGGATGATGTAAGTACATTATCTGAAGAATCAAAAGAGTTATTTAATTTTATTCAATCAAATAATAAAAAAATTAAAGCAAAATTAGATAAATTATTAGTTTATTTGCCAATTCAAGAAAGAATTGCTTTGTTGCAAACATTATATTTTGATTTAACAAAATACTATGTTTTTAAAGAAAACTATTTATTAAAATCTTTGAAAAATGCTGGCAATAGTGAACCATTTAAAATCATATCCACTGTTGATAAAAATATATTAGACTTAATTCAAAAACAAATAAAATATCCTCTAAATGATAATAAAGAACTATCATTAAAAATTGAAGAAATCTGTTATAAAGCAAATGATTTAATTTTTAAAGATGAAAATATTTTAATATATTTAATCAATATCTTTGTAAGAAAAAAAATAATTGCAAAAATAAATAAAAAAATTAAATCTAAAAATAAAAATATAGTTTCATAGCTATATTTTTATTTTAAAATAAACATGTATTTTAGGAGAGAAGGGAAATATGAATTATTATAATTTAAAACCTAGATATTATTTTGGAGAAGGTGCTGTATCTTGCTTAGAAGGTGAATTTGAAAGAAGAAAATTTAAAAAAGCTTTAATACTTTATGGTGGAGGATCTATAAAATTAAATGGAGCTTATGATGATGTTGTAAAACAATTACAAAAAGCAAATATTGATTTTGTAGAGTTTAGTGGAATAGAACCAAATCCTCGTGATACTACAATAACTTCAGCAATTGATTTTGTTATAAATAATGGAGTTGATTTAATTTTAGCTGTTGGTGGTGGAAGTGTTGTTGATGCTTCAAAGGTTATTGCAACACTTGCTACAAACCGTTCAAAATATAATACAGTTTGAGATTATGTTACTAACCCTAAACAGTTACAGCAATTGCCTATTCCTATTATTTCAGTTATTACTTTAGCTGGAACAGGAAGTGAAAATAATGCTGGTAGTGTTGTTACAAATCTTGATAAAAAATTAAAAAAGGGTGTTCACCAACAATATGCTATTCCATATGTAGCAATTGAAGATCCAACATATACATATACTGTAAATGCATGACAAACAGCTTCTGGTATATTTGATTGTTTTTCACATTTATTAGAACAATATTTTGGTCAAAATACTTTTGAGTGAACAAAAGAAATAATTTTTGCACAATTAAGAGTACTTTTAAAATATGCAAAATTTGTTATTGATAATCCAACAGATTTTACATCAAGAGCCAATATATTATGAACTACATCAATGGCATTAAATTCTACTACAAGTTTTGCTAGTGATTCTGATTGAAATGTGCATACTTTAGAACATGCTTTTAGTGGTAAGTGAGATATAACTCATGGTGCAGGACTTGCATTAATCACACCAACTTATTTAGAAATCAGAGGAAAAAAAGAAGAATGATTTTATAAAAAAGTTGAACACTTAGGTAAAGAGGTTTTTAAAGTTAGTAATTTTGAAGAGACAATTTTATTTTTAAAAAGTTTCATTAAAGCAATTGGTTTACCTTTAAAATGAAATGAATTTAAAGAAATTACTTCTTTTGATGAAAGTGATGTTGATGAACTTTTAAATCATTCATTACAATTTGGAGATGAAAGTTTAAAAGAAACATATTTGGAAGTGTTAAATACTTTAAAAAATGATATTTAAGATGTTTATTAAATAAATAAAATAAATTTTATGTCTGTGTCAACAGACATTTTTTTTATTTTATATAGAATTTAATATTTTGCTTTTTTTCATTATTAATAAATTATAATTTTCTATATGAAATCAAATACATCTTTAAAAAATAAATTAGGGAATTTAATTAATGTTAGTGCCAGAGACACATCTATAATGGTTAATTTAAATGCAACACATTTGGATTTATCAAAATATGTTGATGAGACTAATATTAATAAATTTTTCTTAGGGGAAATTGATAAATTAGAAATAAATATAAATATTAATAGTGATAAGATTTTATCAACTTTAAAGTCAATAAATAGTGCAGAAGAATTTATTAATGTTATTAATGAATATAAAATATATATTCCTGCAACAAAAATTAAATTGTTAAATCAAGATTTTAAAAATAATAAGGAAAGTTGTGTAGAAAAAGCAATTGATTACATAGAAAATTTAAAACAAAATATTTTGTATGTAGAAAGAAAAGCTAAAGAAATTAAAAATGATAAAGGAACTTGAAACTTATTTTTTACTAGATATTTTTTAGTTGGTAAAACACAGACAAAAAAAACAACAATTAAAGCTCCTATTTTATTTTTTAATGTTGAACTTCAATTTATAAAAGAAGAATCAAAAATAATTATTGGAAAAGCAGATGATTTTTTAGTATTAAATGAAAAATTAATAATATATTTGTTAAGAGATTCTAATAAGGAAAATAAACTATTAACTGATTTTGGTACCATTGATTCTATTAATGATTTTAAAGAAAAAGTTAATAGAATTATTGGTATTAATTTAGAATATGGCAGCAAAAATGATATGTCATTCTTGAATAAAAAATCAAAAGAAATTCAGGAACAGTATGATAGTTTACTTATAGAAGATGGAACATCATTTGGAATTTATGAACCAATGGGTGGAAAACTAAAACAAGATTTAGAAGTGATTATAAATAATAATACTGCAAATAGTGTTTTTGAAACTTTTAACTTAGTACCAAATGAAGAAATTCAAAGACAAGAATTAGATGAAGAACCTTTAATTCAAATTGGGAAATTAGATTTATATCAAAAATTTGCAGTTAGATCATCAATCTTACAAAACACAATAATACATGGTCCTCCAGGAACTGGAAAGTCAGAAGTTATTACTAATATAATTGCAAATGTTTTGATTAAAGGTAAATCTGTAATGATGGTTTCTGAAAAGAAAGCAGCATTAGATGTGTTAGAAAAAAGATTAAATTCACTAAATATATTTATGCTTCAAATGTATGATAATAATGACAAGGAAACTTTTTATAATAGTATTATCAAACTTGAACAATTTTTAGGTAAAAGTTGATTATCTCCATGAAGTAATAATTCAATAGAAAAACTTGAAAATAATAATGTATATCTTACAAATAAAAAATTATCAAATGACTTTATTAATCAAGTTAATTCTTTGTTAGAATTAGAAAATTTTACATATAAAGATTATGACTTTAATAGTTTTAATAAAACAATAGTAAAATTATGAAAAAATAAAGAAATATTTTCTAAAATTATGAGTGAAAAAGTTTTAGATATATTTGAAAATTATAAAAATAGCTTGAATATTTCATATGAAACATTATTTTATAAAGTTGAAGATTTTTCAAAATTTATAATTGCAAATCATTTATCATCAGAAGAACTATTTTTTGAATTTAAAAGAGATGTTGATAATTTTATTAAATACAAAAATGAATTTAATTTTGATATAAATAATGTTGATAAAATTATTCAAATAAAGAAATATTCAACCTTCTTATTTAATTATTTAAATAATAATTTAGTTTATGCTCAAGCATTAAGAAATAATCCATATGAATTTTATAACATTATTAAAGTTGTAAAACATGCTCAAAAAATTACAATGGGATTAGTGCATCCTGACTTTTTTAGAGATATAAATAATTTATTTAATAGATTAAAATCATTTATAAATTTAATAAATAATTGTAGCCCAAAAAAAGTAAAATATTTTTTTGATGAATTTGTTTATAGAAATAATTTTGTAAATATTAAACCATTTTCTAAATTGTTTTATAAAACTAAATTAACAAAACAAGATGAAATGATTTTAGAACAGTTGAATTTAATTGTTAATTTACAAGCTGATTATTTAACAGATTTAAAGTATATTATGGATAATTGATACTATTTTGAACCAATTATTATTATGTACCATTTTAACCACAAAATATTTGATGCAAAGTATATTAACTATATAAACAATAAATTTTATTTGTTTGACTATAAGTTGTTTATGATTCAAACAAATTATAAATTTAATGAAGAAATATTTACTAAAACTAAAGATTTAGTTAGTGTTTATAATGTTTTTGCTGAAAAATTTCCTGAAATTAAGGATTATAAATTGTTAAATAATTATATAGATGAGCTAAAGAAAATTAATTGATTAGAATTTGATAAGATTATTAAAGATTTTGTTAAATCAATTTTGTTAGACAAATTATCTAAATTATCAAATAGTGATAGAGAATTACTTCAAAGAGCAATTCATGTTGCTAATTTAAAAAGAAGACCAGGAATATATAAATATATTGAAGAGTACAAAAATGTATTACTTTATTTGTTCCCTATATGAGTTTCAAGACCAGAACAAATATCATTGTATATACCTTTAGAAAAAGGTCTTTTTGACTATGGGATATTTGATGAAGCAAGTCAAATGTTTTTAGAAAGAGCATACCCTTTACTTTACAGAAATAAAATTAATATTGTAGCAGGTGATCAAAACCAATTAAAACCTTCTAGCTTCTTTATGATGAGAGATGATGATGAAAATGAAGATGAAATTGAATTTGATGATTTAGATACACAAGAATCATTATTAGATAGAGCACAAGCTACTTCATGAAATAATGTGATGTTAAAAAATCACTATAGATCTGAAAAGAAAGAACTAATTCAATTTTCAAATCAATACATATATAATAATGAATTAAATTATGCTTCAGTTAATTCAATGAATGGAATCAATGGTATTGAAGTAATAAATGTTAATGGATATTTTAATGAAAAATATAACATACAAGAAGCTAATAAAACAATAGAACTATTAAGTAAATATTGTAATAGTTTTAAATCTATTTTGGTGATTACAGCAAATGCTAACCAGTCCAAATATTTAACACAATTAATTTTCTCTAAAGAGTTTGCAAATAGTTCTGTAACTAAATATTACATTAATAATCAAATTACTATTGTTAATATAGAGAATGTTCAAGGTAATGAAGCAGATCTTGTAATACTATCACTATGTTATGGTAAAAAAGATGAAAATTCAAAAGTTCATGCTAGATTTGGACCATTAATTAATGATGGTGGTAAGAATAGATTAAATGTAGCTATTACACGTAGTAAAAAGAAAATGATTATTTTAAAATCTTTATATGCAGCAGATATTAATACTGCTTCAACAAAAAATCAGAATTTAATATTATTTAAAAATTTTATTGAATTTTTAGATAATAATGAAAAAATTAAAAAAGAACTTTATTTAAATCAAATTAATAAATTAAATAATGAGTATTATAATTTTGATTCAGATTTTGAACAAGAGGTGTTTATGTATATAAAACCAATGGTTCAAAAGAAAAACTTAATTCTTGATACACAATATGAAGTTGGTAGTAAAAAAATTGATATTGTAATAATTGACCCCAATTCTCAGGAAGTAATTTTAGGAATTGAAGTTGATGGATGAAAATATCATTCTAAACCAATTAAAATGGTTGAAGACATTTATAGACAACAATTTCTTGAATCAAGAGGCTATAAAATCTTTAGAGTATTAGAATTTGAATGAAAATATAATAGAGATTTGGTATTAAATGAATTATTAATTCAATTAAGAGCATGTGGTTTTTAGTAAAATTATTGCTTTATTTCTATGATTTTTACCTATATTATGTTAAAAAATATCTATGATTAGTTGTCTAATTATAGATTTTTTTATATATAAAATTCCATAAAAA
>CANSNC010000013.1 GCA_947648205.1 uncultured Mycoplasma sp. | reverse complement strand
TTTTTTAAATTCTTCCTTTACTTCAACTTTGAATTCATTAAAATCATTCTTTATTGTTTTTAATTCATCTTTTACTTCAACTTTGAATTCATTGAAATCATTTTTTATGTTTCTAATTTCTTGAAGAATTAAATCTGTTTTATCTATTTTCATTTCTTGTTTTCCTTGAGTTATTTCTATTGTCCCACAGATTGATTTACTATTCAATTCTTTTTGAATATTATTGTTGGCATCAATAATTTCAATATATTCATGTTGAACTAAAATATCTTTACCAATGCATGTGTTACTTGATTTGATAAAATCTATTAGCTGTTTCTTATTAAAAAATCCAGATTGAATTTTAGTTTTGTTTAAATCAATTCTTTTATTTTTCATGTTTATTTCCTCAAAAATAAAAATATATGAAGTACAATAATCCTTCATATATAAAAACGTTAAAAAATTTTGAAATTATAAAAATTTGACAATTTATTCATAATTTCTGTCATTTTTCATTTTAAAAACAAGATCATTTTTTGATGCATTAGGATCATCAAATCATAAATTGCTTTCTTTTCCATTGAGTAAAGCAATTAAAAAATTTTTATAACTTGCTCCTCATTTTTCTGATTTATAAAAATTTTTCATTAAGAAATCTTTCATTGTGTCTCTTTGCGTAAATCCTTCCATTGGACACCCACAAGGAACAATGGGTAATTCTAATTTTTTTGCTTCTCTAAGAATATCATTTTCTCTTGCAAGAATTAATGGTCTAATAAATCAAATATTTGATCTGTCTAAAAACATTTTTGGTTTAAATGTAGCAATTCTTCCCTCATTTACCATGTTCATAAATAATGTTTCTATAGCATCATCTGCATGATGTCCCATGGCAACCTTATTACATCCAAGTTTTTTTGCTTCATCTATTAATATTGCTTTTTTCATTTTTGAACATAAAGAACATTGCAATTTATTTTTTTTCATTTGAGCTCTTAAGATCTCTCCCATATGAGTGTCAGCAACATGAAAATGTATTCCCTTAGATTTTCAAAAGTTTGTTATTCCCTCATAATCAATAGCACATAAATTCATTTTTAAATGAATGCCATATATTTCTATATCTCAATTTAATTCATTTTTGACAATTCTTTTATACATGACTAAAGTATATAGAAGAAGCATTGAATCTTTTCCACCACTAACTCCTACACAAACTTTATCCCCATTTTGAATTAATTTAAATAGTTTGTTTGCTCTAATTACACACCCAATTGATGATTTCATCTTTGTTCTCCCTAATATTGTTATTTCATTGATTATTAAAACATAATTATAAAAATAAGTTTATATAATAAAAAAACACACAAAAGTGTGCTATTGAAAAATCATAATTACAATTACTTGTAAATATTATATTAAATTTTAATAAAGTTTTTAAAATAACTATATAGATGTTAATTTTAATTTATTTTTGTTGTACAAAATAATTTATAATCTTTATAAATAACCCACTAATTAAATTGGAGAATTTTATGAAAAATAATGTACGTATTCAAGATGATTTATATGAATTTGTTAATGGAAAAAGTCTTTCGAAAAAAGAAATTCCAAATGACTTGCCATCAATTGGAGGTTTTACAGATTTGGTTTTAGATGTTGAAGACAAATTAATGAAAGATTTTAATAATTTTATGTATGATAATTCATTTATTAAAGATGACATACATCTTAATAATGCTGTAAAAGTATATAAAAAAATATTGGAAAATAATTCTAATTCTAAAACAGCTTTTAAATTGCTTTTACCACAATTAAAAATTATTAATGAAATTAATAACTTATCTAATTTTAATAATTTATTAATAATTTTATATAACAATAATATTCCTCTGCCTTTTGAATTTGGTGTTGATGTTGATATGAAAAAAACTAGCAATTATTGTTTATTTTTTCATGGCCCAAAAACAATTTTGCCAGATGTAACTTATTATTCAAATGATGTTCAAAAGAAAAAACTTCTTGATGTATGATCTAATATGGTAAAAAAGATTTTGTCTTTTCATGATGATTTAAATAAAGAAGATATTGAAAAATTTATTAGTGATTCAATACTTTTTGATGAAATAGTTTCTAAAATTGTTAAGGCAAGAATTGAATGGGCAAAATATGTTGACAACTATAATCCTATTGATTTCAATGAATTTAGCCAAAAGATCAAACCAATAAATTTGTCTATTGCACTAGAATCTATTTACACTAACAAAATTGATAAAATTGTTGTTTATGATCCAAAATTTTTAAATAATTTTTCCAAATTAATAAATGAAAATACAATTGAAATTTATAAGTCTTGAGCATATGTAAATTTTGTATTAAATAATTGTAAATATTTGTGTGATGATCTTAGAATCATTTCAAGTGAATATAATATATTTTTAATGGGTATAGATGAACCATCTAATGTACAAAAATTTGCATATAAGCTAGTATCATTTGAGTTGTTTCCTGAACCTATAGGAATATATTTTGGTAAAAAATATTTAGGTGATAAAGCAAAAAATGATGTTATTAGTATAGTTAAAGGTTTAATACAATCATACAAAGATAGATTAATTGATAATAATTGATTAACTGAAAAAACAAAAAATAAGGCTATTTTAAAACTTGATACAATGAATTTGAAAATGGGTTATCCTGATAAGTTGTCGAAAATGTATTCAACAATGAAAATTTCTATTGAAAATAATTTATATCATATAGTAACTGATATTTTAAATCATAAGAAAAAATATATGAATTCATTGTTATTTGATGAAGTTGATAAAAGTATATGAGCAATGCCTGGACACCTTGTTAATGCATGTTACAACCCAACATCAAATGATATAACTTTTCCAGCTGCTATTTTACAAAAACCTTATTATCATATAGAACAATCTAGAGCTGCAAATTTAGGAGGTATTGGGGTTGTGATAGGTCATGAAATTTCACATGCTTTTGATAATAATGGTGCCCAATGTGATGAAAATGGTAATTTAAATAATTGATGAACAGAAAGTGATTTTAGTAAGTTTGAATTAAAAACAAAAGACATGATTCAACAATTTGACAAATTACCTTTAGGTAATGGTTTTGTAAATGGGGAATTGGTTGTCTCTGAAAACATTGCAGATCTTGGAGGTATGGCATCTGCTTTGCAAACAATGGAAAGAGAAAATTGCATTAATTATGAGGAATTCTTTAAAAATTATGCAAGAGTATGAGCTCAAAAAAGTAGACCAGAATACCAACAATTATTATTAGCAATTGATGTACATGCTCCAACTTACTGAAGAACAAATATGATACCAAGAAATTTTGACCAATGATATTTAACATTTAATGTAGTTGATAATGATAAAATGTATTTGCCTAAAAATAAAAGAATTAAAATTTGATAATTTTTTTAAGATAGATACATATTAGTTATAAAAAATGTTTGAAAATTCAAATTTATTTATTTCAAATATTGAATTTCATTTACTTTTATAGTCTAATTAATATGTGGTGTAAAAGTCATAACAAAGATTAAAGGTGAAAGGAATGAAAGGTTTTGCATTAATCTAATTGTGAAACAATAAATACTATTATAGGTATTTGTATAGTTAAAGGTAAACCTATATTGCATCAAAAAAAGGTTTTAGTGAGTTGGTCGCTCCTAGAGCTGTGTCCCATATGCACTTTGTCTAGCTATACTTGTGTTTAAAGTTCACTCAGCTGAAACGCATGAAATCTATTGTTCTATAAGCATTGATTCTTAATAGTGATAATTTGGCCACAGTGAGTGTTAGCTGACCCAATGGGTTAGCTTTTATATTATATGTGTGCAAAAAATGCACACATTTTTTATTATATTTTTGTTCACTTTGGATCAGCACTAAATGGTTCAAGTTTATTTATTGAATCATAATAAAATAAATTGTTATTGTGATCAATTTCATGTTGTAAACATATAGACAATAAGCCTTGTGCTCTTATTTCAATTTCATTATTTGTAAACAAATCAATCGCTTTCACAACAACTATTTCTTTTCTAATAACAAATCCCTTAACATCTTTTTTTACAGACAAACATCCTTCTCCGCCAGATAAATAAGCATTATTTAAAGATTTTTTAATGATTTTTGCATTGGCTAATAAATATTTATGCTCTACATTGTTTTCATCATTTAAATGAATATATGTAATTTGTTTTGGATAACCAATTTGAATCGCAGCAATACCAATTCCTGGTCTAATATCATATTTTTTTGCTTCATCATTATATGAAGCATCAATATAACTTATCATCTTACTAATTGTTTCAATATCTTCATTAGTTAAAGGGAAAGTAACTTCATTTATTTTTTGTTTCATTATAGGATTATTATCATAAATAATTCATTCTTTTGATGGTTTGATAAATTTAAACATTTTATAGTCCTCAAAATTAGTTTTTCTCATACAATATTAATATATAATATATCAGTTTGGAGAATTTGTGAATAAAGGTTTAATAATTATTATTAGTGGTCCAAGTGGTGTAGGAAAAAAAACAATTATTGACCAATTTATAAATGACCCCATGCTTAATCTTTGTTATAGTATTTCAATGACTACACGTTCACCAAGAATTGGAGAAACACATGGTGTTGATTATTACTTTGTAAGCGAGCAAGAGTTTTATAATTCTGTAAAAGAAAATAAATTACTAGAATGAGCTGAGTTTGCTGGTAATAAATATGGAACCCCAATTGATGCAGTTTATGAAAAAATCAATCAAGGAAAAAATGTTATTCTAGAAATTGAGGTTGTTGGTGCAATGAATGTAATGACAAGACTTGAAAAAAATGAATATAAATCTATTTTTATAGCCCCTCCATCAATTGAAGAATTAGAAGCTAGATTAAAAAAAAGAAATACAGAATCAGATGAAAAAATTAAACAGAGAATTAAAAAAGCAACAGAAGAATTAAAAACAATTAATAATTATGATTTTGTTGTTTTAAATGATATTTCATCAAGAGCAGCTAATGAAATAAGAAATATTATAAAAGCTCAAATAAGGTAATTTTATGAATAATATCAATATGAAGTCAATATACTCTTTTACATTAGAAGAACTAAAAAATGAATGTGATAAAATTGGAATTAAAAAATTTGTAGCTGATCAAATATATGATTGAATTTATAAGAAATGCATTAATAATTTTGATGAGATGACTAACATATCAAAAAAGGATATAGACACATTAAAAAGTTATTTTTTCTTTGATGAAATTAATATTAATACAGTTCAAAAAGATATTGATGGAACAATTAAATTTTTATTAGAATTATCTGATAATAATTTAATTGAAGTTGTTTTAATGTCTTTTGATTATGGATATAGTGTTTGTCTTACATCACAAGTAGGATGTAATATGGGATGTAAATTTTGTGCATCAGGATTAATTAAAAAGTCAAGAAATATTACAATAGGTGAATTTATTAAGCAATTTCTTATTGCAAAAATTTATTTATTAAAGACAACAGGTCAGTTATTAACACATGTTGTTGTGATGGGGATTGGAGAACCTTTTGATAATTTTGAAAACTTAGTTCAATTTTTAAATGTTATAAAGCAACAAAAAGGACTATGTATAAGTCCAAGAAAAATTACAGTTTCTACATGTGGTTTAGTTAATAAAATAAGAGAATGAACAAAACTAAACAACCAAGTTAATTTAGCAATTTCCTTACATGCTCCAAATGACGAAATTAGAAATCAAATTATGCCAATTAATAGAGCTTTTAATATAAAATGTTTGATGGATGCTGTTGATGAATATATTAGTGTTACAAATAGACGTGTAACAATGGAATACATTATGATTAATGATTTAAATGACAAACCAGAACATGCATATGAATTAATAAATTTATTAAAAAACAAGTTGGTTTATGTAAATTTAATACCTTACAATTCAGTTTTTGAAAATTCTTTTGTTAGAAGCAAGAAATCAAGGCAATTTTATGATATATTAAAAAGTAATGGCATTACATGTACTATTAGACAAGAAAAGGGTTCAAACATTGATGCTGCTTGTGGCCAGCTAAGAAGTAAGAAATTAGGAGTCTTATAATTATGTTTAAGTTTAACAAAGATAAAAAAATTATTTTTCACAAATCAGACATTGGATTTGTAAGAAGTAAAAATGAAGATTATTCTTGATCTGGGACAAATTCAATTATGGATAATTTATTAATTGTTTCAGATGGTGTTGGAAGTTATTCTGGAAGTGATAAAGCAAGTCAAATAGTTGCAAAAGTTTTTATAAAAAGTTTTTTAAGTAGAGAATATCTTTCAATGGATATAAAACATTGGTTTGAAAAAAATATTCAAAGAATTAAATCTATTATGAATGAACACATAAAAACAAATCCATTTCATTATCATATGGCTACAACTTTAGTTTTAGCAATTGTAATAAAAAAAGAAGCACATATATTTTGAATTGGTGATTCAAGAGCTTATCTTGTTAATAGAAAACATGCTAATTTAATTACTGAAGATCATAATTTATTAAATCATTTAATAAATATGAAAGCATCTGAAAGTGAAATATATAAATATGGAAAATATTTATCATCTATAACAAATTCTATTTCTTGTGTTAATGATACAAAACAAAAATATGATTATGAGCACATCACATTAAAAAGTAATA
This sequence comes from uncultured Mycoplasma sp., assembly GCA_947648205.1. Lineage (GTDB taxonomy): Bacteria > Bacillota_I > Bacilli_A > Mycoplasmatales > Mycoplasmoidaceae > Malacoplasma > Malacoplasma muris. The sequence continues at coordinate 13,061 of CANSNC010000013.1, read as the reverse complement.
GTTTTATTTTCTTAGCATCAGATGGATTCTATAATTTTTATGAGTTAAATAACTTGTATGATATTATTTCAAATGATTCAAACAAAGATATTATTAGTGATGAATTAATTAGTAATGCAATAACAAATGGCTCAAATGATAATATTTCATTTTCATATTTTGGAATAGTTAAAAATAATTTATAAATTTCTAATCTGTTGTTAAATACAATAGATTTTTTATTTATATTTTTATAAAAATTATGTGGCTATATGACTTTTATATAACAAAGTATTATAATTATATATGTGTTTGGTTTTATATTAGGAGATATATATATGATTATTGGTACTCAAAAAACACAGTGTGCTTTGTGTGGAAAAACACATTTATTGCAAATTGTTAGAGAAAGAAAAAGTATTCAATACAAAAACCAAGAAGTAAATTATTGAGCTACATTTTATAAGTGTTTAAATTCTCCCATTGATGATAATGAATTTATAGGAATTAATCAAGAAAAAAGTAATGCATTAAATATTATTAATGAATATAGAAAAAACAATAATTTACTTACATCAGATAGAATTATTGAAATTAGAGAACATTATGGATTAACAGCTTCTGAATTATCAAGAATTTTAGGATGAAATAGTAATTTAATTGATTTATATGAAACAGTATTAGCTCAAGAAAGAGAAAATGATTATGTTTTAATGAAAATAAAAAATAATCCATCTTTTTTATATCATAGGCTAAAAAGAACTAAAAATATTTTAAATCAAAATAAATTAACTCAACTTAATTTACTTTTGTTAAAAGAAATAAAAGAAAAAAAAGATTATTTTGAAGACTAATATTTTCATATTATGCTTATAGCAATTATAAAAGCTATAAGCATAATTTGTTATTCTGTGTATAAGATAATGATAAAATATATATAGTTTTTGTTTTGATTATTCTATAATAATATAGTTATTTAAAGGGTGACTATGGAATCAATTAATAAATATTTAAGTTATGAACAACAATTGAAAAATCTTGAATCAAAAAAATTGGTTTTTCCAGATGATAAATCAAGAGATGTTTTTTTAGAATATTTAAAAGAATATAATTATAGTAATTTTGTTTTAGGTTTAAAAAATAAATTAATGTTTGATAGTGATGGTAACTATAAGAAAGAGTTCACATCTAATAATTTAAGATACTTATTTGATATTGATAGAAATATATCTGCAATCATGTGAAAGTATTTTAAAGGATTAGAGTTACATTTAAATTCTAGTGTTATTAAAGTAATTGCTGAAGCCATTCAATCAAAAACAAACACTCCATATTTGTGTTGTTTGTCTGAAGTTGATTTTGATGATATATTTTCAAATTTAAGTGATGTAAATTATTTTGAAACTAAAGCTGTTATTAAAAAGAAAATGTTTATAGAAGAATTTTATAAAAATTATGACACTATACACACTTTCAATGATGTTGCTGATAGAAATTTAGATCAAGAAAGTGATGATATTATTAGAAGAATTGATAACTCTTGAATTAAAAAAAGAATGGACACAACAGATAAAAGAAAAAAGAAATGAATATATATCCAAATATTCACACTATGTGCAAGTTTTTCTTTTTCTCAAATTCTTAAAGTATATAAAGCAGTTAATATGTCTTTAAAAAATAAAATCATTTATGAGTTTAGCAAAAACATTAAGAAATATTATAAAGTTAAAATGACTGATAAAGATATGAATGATTTAATGGGTGTTATGAGCAAACTAAGAAATGCATTAGCTCATAATGGTTGTATGATTAAACATCGTGGTTATTTAAGCAATGATTCAAAGATATTTGATTTTTTTGAATTAGAAAAAAATGTTGGTTATAAATCTACATTTTTGTATTTGAATGATTTTGTAAAAATCATTGAAAAAATTAGAGGCATGCACGATGGTAAAATCATAGAAGAAATATTTGATTCTATAAAATATAAAATAAAACAAAGTAATAACAAAGATGAAGTATCTCCTTTGTTATATGAAATCATTGAATATGAAACTAAGTTTGTTTTCCCAAAATCTGTAAAAAATGTTAATAAAGTTTCTAGAACAAAAAAATAAAAATACCTTAATTAAAGTATTTTTATTTTTTAAATTATTTTACTTTTTCATATGGCAAGATAAAAAGTTTTGAATTGTATTATTTTGTATAATTTAAAATTTGTATAATAATCAATTTCTAATTTAACATCACAATCATAATTACTGCTTAAATTTGAAACAAAAAGGAATTTACATTTCTTGTATGTTTGTTCTATAATTGACTTGCCTCCAATTATAAAATTTAATTTTGCATCTTTATATTTAAAGATATCATCTATATCATTTATTATAGTTATTCCATTAGTTTTTTCTAATGTTTTAGAGATGACAAAATTATTCCTGCCTATTAATGGTTTTCTATCTATTGAATCAAATGTTTTTCTTCCCATAAATACATTATGGTTATTAGTTATTTTCTTAAATAAATCTAATTCTTCTTTATTGACTCAAGGCATCTTGTTGTTTTTTCCTATTCCATTACGAATATCACAACAATATATTGCTATAAACATATTATTTTTTCCTTATCACTATTGTTATTTATAATATTATAAAATAGAAAGATTTTACAATTATGATTATAGATTGTTTAAAAATAGCAAAAAATATTAAAAGTAATTTAATAGTAAGAATTAATAAATTTAAAGAAAAATATAAGTTATCCCCTAAAATTGCTTTTTTGATTACAAATAACAATGATAGTGGAAAAAAATTCTTAGAAAGAAAAATTAAAATAGCTAAAGAAATTGGTATTGATGTTGAAGTGTATGATGAAATTAAAGTAGAAAAAGATTTATTTAGTATTATTAAAAGATTAAATAATGATAATAAAGTTCATGGAATAGTTGTTCAATTACCTATTTTTAAAGGTACAAACATTAAAACAGTTTTTAGTTTAATTAATCCTAGAAAAGATGTTGATGGATTAAATCCATTATCAATTGGTAATTTAATTTTAGAACCTTCAAATACTCTTAATATTCCATGTACTGTTAAAAGTATAATTAGTATTCTTGATTCTTTACAATTAAACTATGAAGGTAAAAATGCTTTAATAATTAATAGAAGTCATATTGTTGGCAAACCCTTAATACATAATTTGCTAGAAAAGAATATGACAGTAACAATATCACATTCTTACACTAACAATTTAGATCAATTTATTAAAAATGCAGATTTAATAATAAGTGGTTGTAATGTTGCAAATATTGTTAACATGTCAAATGTCAAAAAAGAATCTATATTGATAAATGTTGGTGTTACCTATTTTGACAATAAAATAGTTGGAGATATTGATTTTGATAATTTAAAAGATTATGTAAGTTATATAACACCAATTATTGGAGGTGTTGGGCCTTTAACTGTATTGAATGTTTTTGATAATTTAATGAATTTAATAGAGAGTAATTATTTTGTTTAAAATTTTATGAATAGTTATAAAGAAGAAAATTATTATTTATTATTAAATTATTTAATTTTGCTATATGCGACAAAGTTTAATTATTCAAAAACTAATACTTTGTTTTTGAAATATTTAGATTACTTGAACCAAAAAATTATGAATTGTATTTTTATCTTTGATGATAAAGACAAAAAAATATTTAGTTATATAAATGATAATGTTATTAAAAGTTGTGTTGAAGTAATTGATTTAAATAAAAAAAACATTTTATTTATTTATGAATATGATTGAATGTGAGATATCAAAACTATTGAAGTCCCATATGTATATTTCTATAAAGGCAATATCTTATTGTTGAATAATAAACCAATTTATATTAATGAATCAACTAATGTAAATGTATTTGTTGATCACATTTTAAATAACAAGTGAACATCAATTATTTTGTTTGAAAGAAAAAATCAAATCTTTAATACTTTATATTTAAATAAAAAAAATTATTTAAATATAATAGGAATTAGTAATTTGCCTATAGGTTTTTATCATAGTAATAAATTAAATGATTTGTATGACTATGTGAGTATGAATGGATTATTAATTACTTATGTTGCTAATTTTGACTTTAAAGTTAAAAGAAAGTTAGATAAATTAGTTCTTGGTTTATTTGCAAAAGTTTTAGTATTTTATTTTAATGGTAGTATAAATGAATTTTGGCAAACTATAGATATTGTATATAAAAATAATAATTATCCTTTTATATATAGAAATAGTTTTGATCAAGTAGATTCACAATTATGAATAGATTTAAAAACAAATTATGTAAATAGCACACAAGAAGTAGATAATGTTAATGAATTAGTTTCTTTCTTAAAGAATACAATATAAAGTAACAACAAATAATATAGAATCTATAATTTTGACAAATTATAGATTTTTTTATTTATTTTTAATATTTTGAGAAAAATTAAAATCATAATTTACAATAAGGTTGTTATATGAAATAATTAGGAGTAAAAAATTGAAGAAACAAAGCTTAACAAAAGAGTTTTTTGTTAATTTTAATAATACAATTAATTTATTTTTCTATAATTTTTTTGCAAAAAAAGTAAATAAATTAAATAAAGAAGATGTAGACATAGAAAAAGATACAAAAAATAAAACTAATAAAGAAAATATTGCTATTGCAGTAAATAATCTTTATATGTCATATACAAAAAAAGGTAATCCAACAATAAAAAATTGTACTTTTAATATACATGAAGGTGATTTTCATATATTCATTGGTCAAAACGGGGCAGGTAAATCCACAATTATAAGAATGTTAATAGGATTAAATGATGATTTTAGTGGTCAAATTTTAATATCAGGTGTAGACTCTAAAGAAAAAAATGCAAGAGAAAGCATGATATTTGTACCAGATAAACCTATTTTTCCAAGTGAATTCACAACATTTGATTATTTATTTTTATCTTGCAATGAAGATATAAGAAAAAATAAAGAGTTATTAACTATAAAAATTGATGAATACCTAAAAGAATTTGATATTCTTGAAGTTAGAGATAAAAATCCAAACTTTTTATCATCAGGTCAAAAACAAAAAGTGTTGATTATTAAAATATTAATTAATAAACCAAAAATAATAATACTTGATGAACCAACATCTAACTTAGATTCTATTACTAGAATACAATTTCTAAATAAATTAAAAGAATTATCAAAAAATGAAGAAGTAACTATTTTTATTTCAACACATATATTAGATGAAATAAAAAAATATGCAACAGCTGCAACTTTTATTGATAAAGGAGAAATAAAGTGAAATGGAAAAATAAAAAATGAAGATATATTGGAAATACATAATAGGATTTATAACATTAAATAATGAATATAAGTAAAATATATTTTAAACAATTAAAATCCTCAAAAGTTTTCATTTCTCTATTTTCAATATCAATTATATTAAATTTAGCAGCTAATATTGGTTTGTATTATATTAATAATAGTTATTATTCAGTAATGTTTTATTTAATAGCAGTTTTAGTGCTATTAATGTTGATAAGATTATTTATATTAACAATATATGTAGGATCAAATAATTTAAGGAATAATTTAGATTTTGATTTTATAACAAGATCTGTTACTAAAAATAAAATATTTTGAAGTAAATATAAAGTTATATTAATGATGGAAATGATTGCAATTATTGTTAATGCAATAATCTATATTATTCCAACTGCAATATTGGCAAATTCTACTAATGAAATTATTACTTTATTTTTCTCATCGTTTTTTGGAGAATTTTTATTAAGTTTATTTTTCATTCCATTGTTTTTGGTGATTTGTTATAGATTGAAATATTTAAAATCAATAATGTTAATGTTAATTATATCTATTGTTATTCCTTTATTATCACTAATTTCACATTTATTTTTGCATGGTGATAATAATTCATTAGCTTATAATCAAAATCAAAAATATCAATATCAAAATTTTTCTAAATTAGATAAGAACAATAATATAGTTGATAATTATATTGGAATAAAAAACAATTATAGTATTCAAGATTATAAGCAAAATACAAATAATGATTTTTATAATTCAATAACAACTACTAATATTGGAACAAATTTTATATTTACTGATTGATTCTTTTCTCCATTTTATACAATAGGCAAGAATCATTTATTGTATGAAAAAGATTTTGATACAATTGTTGATTTAAATAATAATGGTTTTTCAGGATCATTGGTGAAGTTTAAATTACCACAATATAAATTATTTAATAATGAAAGTAATTATTCTTATGTTAATTCAAATTTAACAGACATAAATATATTTGAATTAAATGCAGAAGAATTAAAAAATGAAATTATTAATTCTATTAATAATGTTATAAATTCAAATATTGTAGTAAATCTAAAAGATAGTAATGAAGTTAATTTCTTATATTCTAAAGTGTCAAGCAACACCATTTGAATTAAAGAAAATTTCACAGAAAAGGATATAAATACAATTTTGTATTTGTATGGCTTAAAAAATAATGATGCTAATGTTTTATATTATGTATATAAAAATATAGACTATATTCAAAAATTTATTCCAGATATTTTTGAATATATCAAAACAAATATAAGTGAAAGTATGTCACAGTTGTTATTATTTTTATATACAAATACAGTTTCAATTTGAAATATGGAAATTTATCAGTCATTGATTTCAAATAGTGAAATAATAAATAAATTCCCTTCTGTTTATGTGCGTGATAATTTTTCTTTACCAAAATCATCTGATATAGATTTTGTTAAAAATGTATATTTATTATTACAAGATAATGCAACAGAAGTTAGAATTTTACAAAAGAATGGTTCATACAAAGCATATTCAATTACCAATTTACAAAATATTGGAATTAAAAATGTTAATTCTCAACAAACATGAATTACATATGTAGATAATAATATTAAAACACTTGCAGATCTTATATCTATATGTGATGCAATAAAAAGTATTGATAGTAATAACATTTATGAATTAATACCTAGTGATAATATTTTTGATATTAATTCATATTCATATTTCTCAAAACCAATTTCAGTTGGTTGATTAGAGTTTTCAGATGTTTTATTAGGATTGTATTTTATAGTTACACCTATTGTATGTTTAGCATCATGAAAATACTCAATAACAAGAAATTTTAAATAATGTAAAGGGTTAAAAATGAAGAAAATAAAAACTAAAGTATTATTATGAGGACTTTTAGCAGCTACAATACCAAGTGTTGTATTACCTGTTGTAGCTTGTTCTACTAATGTTTCAAAAAATAATAAATCATATTCTTTTGATGGACAAACTTTTAATTCAGAAGAAGAATTAAACAAATATGCACACAACAATTTGTCACAACAAACTAGTACAACAGTGGCTAATAATCAATTTTGAACTTTAAACACAAATGGTGAAACTACAAAATATAGTGATCCATATTTATTAAAAAACAATATAGAAAAAAATATTGAACCAATTGCAGCTCAATCAAGTTTAAACAACAAAGATGTAGTTAATAACTCTCTTGGAGTAAATGGTGAAATACCAGATCAAATTGTTTCTAGAGTTATACAATCAAAACAAGATACAAAATTAATAACAGTTTATAGAGGAAGAAATAATAGTTATTTTACTTCTGAAACAGAAGCTAAAAAAAGTTATTTAAATAATCATGAAGGATATTATTTTAATGATTTATATTTTTCAAACATAGAAGGATTGAAACAATATATTGATAGAAATTATGATACTATTTTTACAAACAATCCAAATAATAAACAATTTAAAGTTTTGCAATCTCCAAATGGAAATGTAAGTCAACCAATTGATCCTTCAAATCAAGAGCAGGCTAAACAACAAGTTAAAGAGTTTGTAAAAAATAATTATAAACCAGTTTATTCAATACAAAAAGAAAATACAATTTCTTATGTATCAGATACTTCTCCTACAGAATTAGCAAAAAGCTTAACTTTAAATGATATTGATCCTGTATTCTTGAGTAGAAATGGACAAGGAACTTATATTGTTGATACAAGTAAAGATGATGGAGCAAATTTTTATGGTCCATATTTTTATAATGGAAATGCTGATGTATTAAAAATAACTGATAAGTCTTTGTGAAAAGAAGTTGGAGCAAGTGATAGAGATGTTCTGGAAAATAATAGAGAAAATTTATTGTTGCAAACATTTTTTGCTTTGCTAATAAATGAAAATGAAAATATTGATAATGATAATAGAACATTATTTGAGATAGATTCTTTAAAAGAAGATACAAAAATTTTCAATCAATATATGGAGGATAATGTTCCTAATTTGTGAGAGAAAGTATTAGCTATTAAGTCAAATTTTGCAAAAGGTAAGAGATATAATTCATTAATAAAAATACCAATTTTGTATACTTGTATTTTTGAGGAGTTAGTATACAATGGATATCCAAATGAAATTTTAACTAAAGTTAAACAATATTTTACAAAAATTTGTGAATTATATGATAAATCAATAAGAACTATATTCCCAAAAGAGATAATAACTCCAGAATTGTCATCTGATTTAGATGTTATTGATAAAAATGATGGATTATTATCATTTAAATCGCTATTTGGTTTCAATTCGCAAACTTTTGATTACTCTGTTGATATTAATTACTATTTTGATAAGTTAAAATTAAATTTTAAAAATATATTTAAAGCAACACAAATTGCAACATATGCCTTTCAAAATGGATACAAATATGATGGTGTTATTCCCTATGATAGAGATTCTTTGTCTGAATTATTGGGAGAGAAATTAGATGCTTCATATGATACTAGTTGAAAATATATTTGAGAAATACTTTCATGTAATGACGAAAATACTATTTTAAATTTTTATAATAAAAACAAAACAAATATAAATATAGCATATGATGAATTTTATTCAACTCTTGGTCATGTAGTTGCCAAAACAAAATTATTTAAAGAATGTTTAAAGCAAGATTTTAATGATGCTATGGAAGAATATAAAAGCGGAAAACCATTGTCATCAATTAAATTATTTGCTGGATATAATTCAGACAAATTGCTAAGAAAAATAGGTAATTCCTTCACATTGTTTTGTTTTTTTAGATTTGTTCCATTGATTAATGACACTAATCAACAACATATGTTTTCTGGGTATGAAACTAATACAAGATTTGCTTCATTGATGCATGATAGTAATCAACAACATTCTAATGACACAAATGATTATCCGCCATTTTCACTTGGAAGATTTGCACAATTAAATAATTTATTTAATTCTCTTGAAACAGTTGTTGATGAATCTAGTGAGGCTAGAAATATTGAAAAAATAAAGAAATATTTTAGTGATAATAAAGATAATCAAATATATCTAGTATTTATGAAAGAATTATTAGGTAAATTTGATCAAGGTTTTTCTACTACTATCTTTAAACAAGCTATAAAATTGACTCAACAAATTGTAAATTTAGCAAAAGGTTTAGCTGAGGCTATAAAAGTAGTTAAAAATATGGCTTCTATATTAAAAGCAATTCCAGCTTTAACTGTAGCATGCTTTATTGTTGATATTGTTAGTTTTCTGGTAGATGCACTTACTCCTAATTATGAACAAAAATCATACATATATAGATCAGGAAATTATGAATTCATTTGAGATGGAGGTTATAAACAAACAATATTATATGGATGAGTTACTACTGGAGAAAGAACCATAGATTCTATGAAAATGCTTAACCCTATAAAGGTTACAAATCCAAGAACTAAAGATTTCTATTACCTTAATGGAAAAAATTATGAAACCACTCAAACTCAACAATTGATTGAAGAATATGCAAGATTGTTGTCAATTGGAAGAATAGATTCAGACAAAATAAAAATTAACTATACACTTAATAATTATTCAAACCTAAATGTGAATGTAAAACCAGTAGATGTATTTGATAATATAGATGATTTAGCAAACTATGTTTATGATTATGTATTTACACAAAATAAACAAGATAAGTTTTTAGCTGATTATCAAATGTATAAATTCACAAGTGGTAATATTAATACAACAATTCCAGCTACTAGTAATAAACAAGATGCTATTAATAAAGTAACAAGTTTAATAAAGCCAACTTATATTGCAATGTTGCCAAAAGTAGATCAATATAACTATCCATTAACAAATAATGATAGTATTACAAATGATAATTCTATTACTGAATATATGTTACCTGGAAATAGTTATGATTTTAAATCAGGAACAATAATTCCTGAAAGTAGCAAACCAGTTGATAATAAATACGTTATTGTTGAACCAAACTTAGAATTAAGTTCAAATTCTTCTAATTCTTCACTAGAAAATAATGTTAATAATCCTAGAAAAGAGTTAGAAACACAATTCTTTAATAGTTTTAATGTTGATTCTAAAATAGTTTTTGAAACAGATACAATTGGTGTAAATAAGTTTACAGATCTTGATTATCAACCAAATAACTATTTAATTTATAAAGCAAGTTCTCCATATGGAGAAGTTAAATACTTTTTAGATAAAGAAAAAGCTTTTAGCTGATTAATGAGTAAAGCAAATATTAATTATATTGAAAACAAAAAAGAAGTTACTATGTATTTTTATAAAGATAAACAGCAAATGTTTTACTCAATTGAAGATTTTAATAGATGAGTAAGAGAAAATACTAAGGTAATAGGGGAGTAATTTATGAAAATAAATAAAAAATTAATAAAAATACTTTCAGCAATTTTTGGTTGCTGTACTTTAACAATGACTAGTTCATTATTAACTACAGTAAGTCATAATGCAAATGTTAGTCAATATAATAGCAATTCAACAAGCACAACAAACAATAATCAACAAAGAATTGAATTCAATGGTAAATATTACAATAATTTAGAAGATGCAACAAATGATTATTTGTATACAAATAAAAGTATAAAAGATGAATTTGTTATAGGTGATTTACAAAATTCAATTCTAGATATTGAAACAAATAGAATTAATTATTCAAAATTAAAGCCATATGATGTTTCGAAATTAAAGAAAGCTTATAAAACAGCTAATGGAAAATATACTCAAGATTATTTAACTGCTAAAAAATCTTATGTTAATAATGGATTAATTAAACAAGGGTATGATGACTTTAATGGGAATATTTTTTCTACAATTGAAGAAGCATCTCAATCTATTAGAAACCATACAACTAAAATTGGAACACCATACTATGAATTGCAAGATAGCACAAATGGAGGTAAACCAGTTAAAATTAATCCATTAAATGCAACTGATATTGATAAAGTTAAAGAAATTGCAATAAATGATGTATTAAATCCAACTACAACAAATCAATTTAAATTAAATATTAGATTAAAAAATAAAGATAATAATTTTCAATATATTAATGATAATGCATCTAGTGGTAATCCATATGATAGTATTTATGGAAAAAATGGCATTACTAAATTGAGAGATACTTTTGCCAAAAATATGTTGAATAATATTAAAAATAAAATCAATGATTTTTTGATCAGTGATAAAAATACTAAAAAAGAGTATGAAGTTAATGTAAAAGTTGAACATAGATCTCATGCTCCAGTTTATGCAAGTGAAAGATCAGAATATCAATTTTACGTAAATGGAAAATATACTAAATCAATGAATTTAAAATTAAAACTTTCGGATCTTATGAAAGTAAAGATTTATATTGATAAAGAAAAAGAAGGTTACAGCAATAAGAAAGAAATGTATAATACTTTATTTGCTTTTTTGGATTGGGATACTTTAAATTTTTCATCAGTAAATGGGCAACCAACAATATCAATTTTAAAAAATCCAAATTGATTTAATGAACCTTGAGCAGAACAGGCATTTAATGTTAAAATTGGCAATAATCCATCATTTAATGCATTATATGCTGGAAAAAATGATATTGGTGGAACTTGAGGAGTAGATTTTCGTTTATTAGAGCATGGAACTGAAGACGAAAATAAACAATACAATATTGGTGATGTAAGATATAATCTTGATTTTACATTTAATTCTAATTTCTGAAAAACATTCATCAATGATGTAAAAAATTATTTATGTGATGCAAATATTATTAAATCAGTGTTTGTAAAAAGTTTTCCTACAGATTATAACGGTATTGATCCTAATCAATTTTTTGATAATTTCGTAAATGTTAATGATTATAAAAATTTTATAGATAAATTGTTAGAAAATAATAGTGATTGATTTAGTTTTATGAATGTAAAAGATAGTGTAGATAATAAATCAAAAAGAGCTAATGGATTTGATATTAATGAAAAATATACAGATGTTGGAAATTGAAGCAACAAAAGTGATGCTGTTCATCAAGAATTAGATAGACAAAAAGAATGTTTGTCTAATGCATTAGAACATTTAAATATAGATATTAGCAAAATAATTGAAAGTGATGATGCATTAAATGTTGATATTGCAAGCAACATTAAATTGATTGAATTTTTAGAAACAACTTTTGGATATTATTTTGCAAATCAAAATGTAGAAAAAGAAAAAATAGAATTAACCATTGATTACAATAATCAACCAATATTTTCTTTAACTAATGATTTTATTGAATTAGTAAATGAAGATAGTCCAAATGATAAAAGCTATTTAAGACAAAGAATTATAAATCATTTGGATAAAAATAGAAATAAAAATTATTTAATAAATGTTTCAAATAAATTTTCTAATTTAAATGGTTTGTATACAAATAAAAATAGTAATAGCAATTTAATAAGTGTGGATGCTATTAATGAACCTACAATTGATGAATTTATTAATGGCTATAAAAATCTTATAAATTTCTACACTATAGAAAATTTTAAAGATGAATTAATAAATAAAACCTCATTGTTAATAGATTCTATAAATCCATTATCAAGTAATTTAGGAATTATATTAGCACTATATTCTTACCATAAAAGAATTACTGATCCAAAATTTAATAGTAGTCAAGCATCTAAGAATTTATTAAAAGATAGTTCAAATATTTTAGTTCTTAAAAAAGATAA
>CANSNC010000012.1 GCA_947648205.1 uncultured Mycoplasma sp. | reverse complement strand
TGAAGTGCACATATATTTTACAATATGTGTTGCACTTCATATTTCAATCGAGCAAGAAGGAATTACAATCCTTCTTTTTTAAATATATCTTCCTCTTTAATAATTGAAACATTTCCCAAAACATCTACTGTACAAAAATTATAATTTGCCATTATTGTTGAAATTGCAACCTGATTTTGCTTACTCTTTTTATAAACTTCTTGTATATCAAGTTTGTTTTCCTTAAAATTTCCACCAACTATTTTTCTTAAATCATTAATATCATTTTTATTTAGCATTAGAGTTCCATAATGAATAACAAAATATGTAGAATCAATATTAATATTATTAAATTGAAGCAGTTTATTAATTTTAGATTCATTAACTTCTTTTAAGTCTTTTTCCAATGCATCAATACGAATTGGAATAATTTTATATTTACCTTTTTTATCTTTATATAATCTAATTTGTTTTCACTCTAAATTTGTTTTTGCACCAAATGATAAATCATCATTCATTCTGTTTAACTGAAAACTATTAGTAGGATAAAAACTGTTTATAGCATTGTATTTTTTAATAGACTTAACTTTATATTTATAATTATTTCTTTCTAGAATTAGATGTGTATATGTGCTTAGTTTTTCAATGTCATGTATTTCATAATATTTATCCATATATACTCTGAATGGATTTAATTTACTAGATTCTTTGCTGCTTTCAGCAAGTTTTAATCCTTCATAATATGCTTTTAAAATATCTTCTCACATTTTTTTATCATGATATTTAGAGTTATTAATATCTCCATATAATTCAATAAGATTGTTCATCTCTTTTTGAACATCATTCATATTATCAAATTTTAGAAATTCAACTTTACTATATTCTATATATTTATCATTATTAGTATCTTTTCTAACTGATATTAATGAGTCTCCTCATAGTTGCATATTAGTTTTCTTTTGTAATTTGAAAGAGAATTTAACTTTATGATTTTTAACATCATTTTTTAATTTATCACTTCAGTCAATATCATTATCATACTTAAGCATTTTTTTATAATCATTATCATTATAATATTTGCTTTTAGCTGATACTTCTAGAGTTTCAGGATTTACATATTGGTATCAAACAAGTTTACCAACTTAAGTATTACTATTACCTAAAATTGCACAAATAGTAGCATCAATTGCATGGTGAGAATGATCAATTTCTCTATCTTTTTTAAAATCTAAATACTTATGTCCTCTATATTTTTGGCTAGTTGAACCATTAATATTAATTAAATGGATTTCATCACCTATTGGACATAAACTAGCATATCCTAAATTTTTAACTTTATTATCAATGTTAGTTAATCATGCTCTAAAAGCTTGATTTACTAATCTACAAGCATATCTTGTATCAGCTAAATTTCTACCTATAAAACCAATAGATCTTCTAGCTAAAGAATTTTCATCTAAGCTTAAATCCATGGTTAGCATTTCATATTTTCTTTTATTTTTATATTCTCCATCTAGATAAAGATCTCTTCAGTGTTTTTCCATAATATGAAATTTGCTACCTAAATATTGTTTTGGAGTTCTTTGACCTTTTTCTGCGTTATTTACTGTTAATGTTAAAACTTTATTATGTCATGAATCATCATAACAAATAGAATAGGGAACTATATGATCAATATCACAATATCTATCATCACGAATAACTTTATTTGGATCAATAAATTCATTTGTATATATGTCTTTACCATTTTGTTTCAATAACAAAGATAATTTTCTAAATATTTTATCACTAGAATTTTTTGCTTCATAACCATAATTTTCTTTAATCTTATTTATTAATGATTCATTAGCATTTTTAATATCTGTAATTCTTTTTCTTTGATCTACAGTATTTCATTCAGTAGGCATTTCCATAACTATATTTTTTAAATAATATTGACCATTATAGATGTATTTTTTAATAATCTTATTAAATACTTTTAAAGTTTCTCTAAATGAACATTTAGTAGTAGGTGATAAAATTTCATTATTCATGCAATTTATATCAATGTACTTAGAATTAGATTTTTCAAAATTAAATTTATCAGCCTCATTTTTATCAATAATAGATTTATACTTTTGATTTACTGTTTTACCTTTATCAACTATTTCTTCTTTAATGAATTCATTTAAAGCTTTTAAAGACATTGAAGATGTTTGTTGAGAATCAATTTTTGATCTTATAACATTGTCAATTATTTCTTTTGCTACCAAACCTTCTTTCAATAAATTGTTTTTTATTTCATCTGGTTGATCAGGATAACATGCAAAAACATGTACTATAGAATTCAATTTTTCTAAATTGTCTATAAAGTCATCATAACTATTTAATTTGTAATAATTTACAAGTTCTTTGAATAATATTTTAGAATTTGACATTTCATCAAAATTACAATCATCATTTTCTTTATTACTTGATTTTTTAGCTTTTGTAGGATAATGGAAAATATTTTCAGGTAAACATTTTACAATGTTTGAAATTATTTTTAAGTCTAAACTTTTATTCTTAGAAACTATTCAAAAAATAATTTCTTTCTTTTCATTTTCTGTTAGTTTTTCTATTGTTCTCTTATTATCTTTAATAATAAGGGTATTTAGTTGAGAAATGATGTTTGATAATTCTGCAGATATTGATTTTTTATCAGCTCTAGATTCTTCAGGATAAACAGAACATTTCCCAATTGTTAAATCTCATAATCTATTTGCAACTTTTTCTATATTTCCAGTATCTTTATTAACTCTAAATAAACCATAATCACTTGGAGATTTTTCACTTCCAGGGCCATCTGAAAATTTTCTTTTTCTAAAAAATAATTCTTCATAATCTTTTATAAATTCATTGTTAATATATGATTGCTTTAACAATAATTGGTTTATTTCTTTTCATCATTCATGAGTAGAAAAAGATGTATTTTTTTCATTACCTCTAAAATATTCATGCTTTTCAAATAATTTTTTTTGAACTTGTGTTGGAAACAATCCATAATAATCCTTTTCATTATTATAATTTTTTACTGATTTTATAAAACTTGAAACTCTTTGAAAATCATTTTTAAAATTATATTTACTTGCTTCTTGTTCAATATTATCTTTTGATAATTTTGAATTTTTTAATAATCAATCTGCAAATTTTAAATATTCAGAATTATTTTGAATTATTGAAAATGTATGATCTTCTTTTTCTAACATTTCCATTGTTTTATATGAATACCCTCTATGAGATAAATAATAATATAAAACTCTTAATAACTGACTTGGTAAAATTTCTTGATTTAATCCTTTAAAAATTAAATCCATGACATTGTTGTTATCAGACAATAATATATTTTTGATAAAATTTGCTTTAGTTTCTTCAAATTCATCATATTTATTAACTTTAAAAGTGTCAATATATTTATTAGTAACTAATTTTATAAAGTCATCTTTTCTATTTCTTTTTCTACGTATAAGTCTTCTCAAAGCTCTTTTAGATCTTCTGTTCTCATTTTCTAAAGAACCATCTTTTGGGTCTTTTAATTCATTGAAAAGTCTTACACCTCTATCAATGATATTGTTATCTTCATCAACAATTGCTCAACCAACTGAAGTGATACCAATATCAAATCCAATGTTTACTTTCTTTTTATTCATAATAATTAATACCTTATTATATTAATATGTTCATATTGTAATTCCATTTACCAATTATTATTTAAATTTTGTAACATCAAGTATAAATTGTTATTTATTATTAAAATAGTTAAATCATTATTAACCAATTTATTCATTTTTACTAAATTATAGTGTATAATGAGAGTAGTAAGTCCTATATCACAGTAACCAGATCGTTTATCTAAGCGTATAGTAAGTACGTTGGTGTGTAAGGCATTAAAAAAACGTACATATGTACGTTTTTTATTTTTTATAACTTAAGATGCAATGAATATAGTGTGCTATAAATTAAATACGCTTATCTAATAAAATATTAAAATATTCAATATAATAAATTAGTATTTTAAAGTTTATTCTATAATCTTAAACGTCTTTTCAAAACAAAATTATAAAAGTTTCACTGATGAACCCCAGTACCAGAATTATAAATATTTACATTATTTATAGAAAGTCTTAAATGAACTTTATTAGATAAAGTTCAATTATCTCTAAACAATACATTTCTAACATAAAGAGGGTTATTGGTATTTTTTAGATTTTCACAATTATCACTAAAATCTCAATATCAACTGTTTGCAAATTCTCCTAAATCTGAATCATTTGAAATTAAAGTAGGTTTATTAAAATAATTATATGATTCTATTTCATAAGTCACTTTATCTCCAGCTTTTACACTTGTTATACCACTCATTGTGCCAATATGAGGTTGTATTGCTCATTTAAAATTAGTTTTATCTTCTTTAATTATTCCTTCTGCAACAGCAATAAAACCTGCATCTGTTTCATTTTTAATGTAGTAATTAATTTCAGAAAAATTATCACTAAACATTTGATACATACCAAAACGTACTTGATACATATAATTTAATCTAATGTCTTCTTTAGTTGTTTTATTTATTAAGTCTAAATAATTGCCTTCATGCGTTTCTTCTATATCACTGATTTTAAATTTTTCTAATTTACCTTTATAACTAGTACATCCTGTTGGTGTAATTAAATTAGTAATAGGTTGTCTATCTAAAAGACCTCATCAGTCAGTATTTACTTTAAATCCATTAATAGTAATTATTTTTTTATGTTCAACATTACCTAAATCAAAAGTTACTTCAAATTTAATAGTTGAAGGATAGTTAAAGTCAAAACGCTTACTTTCATTACTTTCAGCAAATTTTAAAAAGAAATTACTATAATTATTAATTGCATTACCAAATTTTTGTCTTAACTCTTCAACATTAATTCTTAAATAATTATTATAATTTTTTGCTGGCTCTTTAAAAGGGGTAAATTTAACAAAGTCTTTTGTATAAATATTTCTATAATCATAACTACTATCATTCACAGGTAACAATGTCATTGCATTGTATATTTGTTGATCTATAGGTAAGTTTTCGTTATCTGGTGGCGTTGGATCAACAGGAGGTGTTTGAATTGGTGGAAGAGCATCAGGATTAATAGGAGGAGATACAGGTTTATCAGGTTGTTCAACTGGTGGTTTTGGATTAGGATCTGGTTGAATTGGTTCTGTATTAACAGGAGGTTTATTTTGTTCGCCATCTGATAAATCTCCACCATTTGTTGGAGGATTAGTATTATCAGGTATAACTGGTTTAGAATTATTTTCTTGATTCATATTGTTTGAAGAAGAACAAGAACTTGCAATAATAGGTGTTGCTGCAAGTGTTAAAGTAGAAAATATAATAGATAAATTCTTTTTCATATAATAAACCTCTATCAATTTGTTTTGCACTATTTTAAACCTAGAAAATTAATAAATCAAATATAATAGTAAAATAATTAAAATTTCACTTATTAGCAATGTAGATAAATTAATATATTTAAGTTTTATATATAAATATAAGAGATTTTTATAGTTAAAAGATTCTTATATGTATAACTTCCATATAATTAAAATTTTCATATAATAACAATATTATTTTTTGTTTATATAATATAAGTGAATTGGATAACATATTGTATAACATTTTTTGTATACAATTAATGTATTTTTATGCATTGAATATTTTCAATTCTTCTATTTATATTTAATTAGTCATTTATAAGTTAGAAAGAGTAAATTGATATTTCATTTTATTTTATGATTATGAAAATACAGGTTATCCATTATTAAATTTAGGAGTTTTACTATGAATAAACAAGTAAAAATGACTAAGGAAACAAAAAAAATATGAAATTTTTATTCTGTTGATAATGTTGAAAATACAAAACAAGTTGATTTTTCAGGAGCCATTATGGCCAAAGCTTCATATGGAGACATTAATTCAGAATTCGGTTGAAATGAGGATCATATTTGTCCAAGAAACATTCCAGGATTTGGCACTGGATCAAATACATATGAAAACATACAACCAGTTAGTATAAGAACTAATATTCAAAAAAGCAATAATACTAATGGTTTAATAAAACATGATTATTTTTGTAATAATGAATATGTTTTTACTGTTTATACAAATTTTACTATAAAGTATAATCCTTTTTTTGAAACCAAATCTAATTCAGGAATAAATGGAATAATTTATATTAATAGTCAATGAAAAATATATAAAAACGGAGAAAGAGAACAAGGAATTGAAAATATATATTTTTATGATAGTGTTGGTTATGTTCGAAGAAATGATAAAAAATATTTTTATCAATGTCCAATAGATATAAACAAATCAATAGAAAAAAAATATTTATTTTTTCAACAAGGTAATGATACAAATAAATGAAATTCATATGTGAAACAAAATATAAAAGGAGATTTAATTCCTAGATAATTGTGAAACAAACTACAATACATATTTACCTTGATGAATCAGGTTCATTCCACAATAAAAAATGCAATTATTTTGTTATTGGAGGATATTGCAGATGAACAACAAAAACACCAAAATCATTATTTCTAAGATTTGAAAATAAATATAAAAAAAATGTAGGCAACAAAGAATTTAAAGCTCAATCAATTGGATTTGAATATACAATAGAATTTTTTAACGAATTTATCAATAAACAATTTTTACCAATTGCTATTATAGCTATCAAAAAAAATTGTAAATTTAAAATTAAAGAAGACTATATTTACAATTATTTAGTAAAATTGCTCATTAAACAAGTAACAAAGAGAATATTAGTTGAAAATGAAATATATAATTGTGAATTGATAATTTCATGTGACAATAGATCTCAAAAAATTGAATCTAAAAAATCTCTTGAATGTTATTTGAATTCTGAAAGCATATGTTGAAATATGAATATATGCAAAAATAAAAAAATTAGAAAAATTAGTGTAAATTATTTTGATAGTAAAAAATCAACAAACATAAGAATCTCTGATTTTATTTCCAACTATACATACAATTATATAAATAAACATAATGAATGAAGTCAAATAAAGAATAAATATTATGTATTTGATATTTTTCCTAGTTATAAAAGATAAAAAGATTGTGCTATAAGCACAATCTTTTTAATGCCTTACACGCCAACGTACTTACTATACGCTTAGAATAAATCTGGTTATGTGCCTAGGTCTTACTATAATTAATTCTACAATATAATAACTAATTTTCAATAAAATAAAAATTTAATAAGAACTAAAATATAAATAATTATATTGATATTTTAATTATATCTAATATATTTTTAATGTTAAATCTCTCTTTACATTTTTTATTATTTTTAGAAATTTTTTCAATTCTTTTTCTTTTCACAATAAATTTCTTATAGCAAATCCAAGTAAATTTTCAATAATATTATTTATTTTTTTCTCACTAATGAAATTGTACTCTTTTTTACTTCAAGAAAAATTACTAAGATCATTTTTTGTCTCTACTTCAATAAGTTTATTAATATCATTAATAAAAGTAAGTAAATCATCTGTACAATCATCTTTACAAATTTTAATCATAGGAGCATCAAAATTAGAACAGTCAAATGAAAATGGAAAACCTATAATATGATTATTACTTCTATAAAGGTTATTTAGGTAATTTTTGCAATTTGTAATTTCATTTTTTTTAAGTTCATCAAAACAGTTAAATAATGTCTCATCATTTTTAATTTTTTTGATTTTTGATACTATATTTTTTGGTAAAAAGTATAATTCATTTTTTTGATTATTTACTAAAAATTCTTTTCAATTACAATACTTTATTTCTATAAAAATATTATTTTTTTTAACAATATCTTTACACTTTTCATTATTTGCATATTCATTTATATCTTTATCTGATAAATCTAGATGACAATATGTATCAGCTTGCAAAAGAAAATGCAATCTTACAAATTTAAATTTATTTAAACTTTCATAATTTAAATTGTCTTCTTTTAGAAGAATAATAATTTTTCTCTTTAATTCTGATAAAAAAATACTAGATAATTCATCATATGTAAATTCATAATTTTTTTTAGATTTTATCATAATTTCTTTATCACAAATTATTCACAATGCAATTTTATTTTCTTTGTAAAAATCATTATTTTCAATTTTTGAAGCTTTTTTATTAATAGTATCAACTATTGATTGAGAAATTTTGTTTAAAAAATTATTTATTAAAAATTTTTCATATATATTTTTATTAAATTTTTTAGTATTTTTACTTGTTAATTCAAATAAATAATTATCATTTTTTTTGCTTTTTTTACTAGGTAATTTTAAATATGTTGATTGCACAAGAGTTTTTGTATTGTCAACAATTTGAATATAATCTACAAATTGCATTAATTTTTCTTGTATTGAATTTCCTAAAAATCTATTAGGAATTATTTTACATTGATAATTATATACCAAACCATTTTCATTAAAGGATATTGCAGTATAAAATGAATTTACAAATATAAATTGTTTTATCTCATTAGTATTTTGAATACCTAAAGATTTATGAATATAATTTTTTGTTATATGCATTTTTTCTAATAAATTTTCACTAGTTTCTTCCAATAATGATTTAAAGTATTTTCAATCATTTTCTGCATTTTCTTCATCTTTAAAAAAATATTTATTCATTAATTTTAAAATAATTTCATTTATCATAAAAACCTTTCAAAATTAATATAATCCCATTCAAATATAAATAAATACAATATTTGATAAATTTTTATTATTTTAAATTCATAATTTATTATTTTTTTATATTTTTTTATAATAATGTAAATAATTTATTTATATAAACAAGTATCAAAGTTATTAATTCATATCAAAAATTATTTTTTCACTTACACATTAAAAAATGTATATAACTATAAATACCTTTTTCTTTATCTTATTATGGTATTAAAACACTTAAAATTATTGATTAATATCAAATCTAGATGAATAATCTAAATACATTATTCTTGCTATCCAATATATTTATTATTTATATCAATTTTATCTACTTTACCGTCTTTGATGTAAATAACTTTATCTGCAATTTCTACTAAACTATTATTATGTGTAACCATAACAATAGTTGTATTAAATTCTCTATTAACCATTAAAAATAAATCAATAATTTTAGCAGATGTTTCTTCATCTAATGCACCTGTAGGTTCATCACAAAGCATTAATCTAGGTTGTTTCAATATAGCTCTTGCAATTGCTACACGTTGTTTTTGACCACCAGATAGTTCATGAGGAAATTTTGATAAATACTGCTTTAAACCTGTTTTTTCTATAATTGAATCAAAATCAATTCTTCTTTCATCAACTGGTACAAGGTTTTGCCCAAGTTTAATATTATCAAAAACTGTAGATATTGGTATAAGTCCATATCTTTGATATATGTATGCTATTTTTTCTCTTCTAAATTGAGTTAATTTATTATCACTTAATCTATGAATATTTATGTGTTCAAGAACTTGATTATTATTCATTGATGAGTTTTGATCTTTTTTGTCTATTTTTTTAAAATCAGAAACTATAACATTACCTCTAGTTGGAAAATCTATTCCAGCTATTATATTTAATAGTGTTGTTTTTCCAGAACCACTAGGTCCTAAAATTATAACAATTTCACCCTCATTGATAGTAACATTAATGTTTTCAAGAATTCTTGCATGAAAGGATGCAGTTTTAATTTCTTTAATAATAGAATTACAACTTATGATACTTCTACCACTTAATTTTCTCTTAGTTCTATAGTTTATATTATTGTTTTTGTTTATTTCTCTTGTTTTATCTAAAGGTTGTGATGATGGTAAAGAACTATTAGGTTTAGTGTTTAAAATATCTTTTTTATTATCATTTTGATCTTTCATTGTATTTAAAACAGTACCTAGATTTTTACTATTATAGTTTTTATCTGTTCTAATATCAGTATTAGAATAAATTTCATTTTTCTTATTAATTAAAAAAGATTTATTTTTATCAATTAAATTAGAATTTTTTTCTATAGATAATGTGCTGTTTTGAATTGATTTATTTTCACTTATAGGTGGTTTATTTTGTTTATTTTTTAAAGAAAATAAATTTATTTCATTATTAATTGTTGAATTTTTTATTTTTTTTGAAAATAATTTTGGTTCTTTAAAAATAGATTTATCTTTCAAAGATATATGTTTTGTATCTTTTTTAGCAAATTTATCCAATTCTTTATCTATTGTAGTTTTTTTAATTTTTTTAATATTCATAAAAAATAACCTATATTATAATTATCTAATTTATTGAGTTAAATATAACATATTTTTACTATCATCAACAAAGATTTAATAATATAAAATATTAATTCATTATTGTTAAATCGCATTTAAAAAAACCACTAAAAGTGGTTTCAATAAATTATCAATTAAAAAAGTAGCCCTCATAATTTGCTGGTCCTGTTTGTTTAACCAAATAAATTGTTACAGACAATCTATTATTAGAATTTTGTGTATTATCTGATAAATATAAAACAGTTCCATCAAAATTTTTTAAATAACTAAAATCAAAATCATCATAATTAACATCTTTTGGTGGTGGAGCAGTTGTATCATCAGGACTAGCATTTTCTTTAAAAAGACTATTAGTTAATTTTTCTGTACTTCTAATTCAAGTTTCAAAAAATGAATAATTTGAAAAATTCTTAATAAGTTGTGGTTTATCAACATCAACTGATGAGTTTGGATCAACACCAAAACTATCTTTTATTTCTTGTTCTGTCTTATTTTCATAACCTTTAGGTAACCCAGCAGATTCAAATATATATCCACTAACATTACCAAAAATTCCCATTTCATCAATTCTAAAAGTTGATTCATAATAATTAGATTTATTTTTCAAAAAAACACTTGTTTCATTTTGGTTATTATTAGTGTTATTTTGTTGTGTTCCACAACTTGTTATCAATAAAGGTAAAGATAATACAGTTCCAAATATAACTATAGTACTTTTAAAATATTTTTTTATTTTCATACATACATCCTCATTTTTTAATATTCTATCTATTCTAATATAATTTTTTGGTATATAGTAAGAATAAAAAAACTTTCAACCTTAAATGGTTAAAAGTTTTTAAAAACATAATCAGCAAATCCATCATTTTCACAATCAAGTTCTGTAACATATTTTGCATATGATTTAACATTGTTATTTGCATTTGACATAGCAACTGAATGCTTTGCAACTTCAAACATAGATATATCATTTTCATTATCACCAAATACAATTAATTCATTCAAATCAATTTGAAGTGCATTAACAATTGTTTTAAGAGCTCTACCCTTACTAACATCTTTATGACACACATCCATCAATCCTTCACCAGAACTATAAAAATTAATATTATTAATTGATTGTAAATTATTAATTAATAATTCTTTTTCTGATTCACTATCATATCAAGCAAGTAATTTATATGCTCTTCTTTTCTTCAATCATGTTTCACTTGGAATTGATTCAAGTTCAAAATTTTTATATTTGTCAGGATAGTTATTTATCTTGTCAAAAAGTTTTCTAAAAAAATAATTGTTATCATTATTTGAATATAAACCATTTTTTGTATAAAGCATAAAACTAAAACCAAATTTATTAAACAAATCTATTACTTTGTTAGATTCAAACAATAAAGGAGTTTCATCTATTAAAGTTTTATTTTTTGAATAAATTGCTGCACCATTTATAGTTATTGATGGTAATTCTGGACACAACTCATCCATTTCATATTGCATAGTATGAATTGATCTTCCTGTAATTATACCAATTCTTATACCTTTGTTTTTAAGGTGTCTAAAAGCTTCAAGAGTTTTTTGTGAAAACCTTGAAGTAGAATTTGTTGTTGTTCCATCTAAATCAACATATACATATTTAATATTATTAAACATAAAAAAGTCCTAATGTGTTTTATATCAATTATTATTTAATGAAAGGTTTGCAAAAGAATCATTGTGATAAGTAGTTGTGGGTGTGTGAGTATTTAGTTTTTTCTCTAATATTTCAAAATCACTATTACTAATTTTAATCATTTTTTTATTTTCTTTTATTCTATCTGGATTAACAGATTTAATAATAGGAATTGCTCCACTTGTTTTTGTAAAACTAACTAAAAGTTGGCTTTTTGTAACTTTATATTTTTTTGCCATTTTGCTTATTAAAGAAGAGTTTAATGTTTGGTTTAAATCCCCCATTGGTCTTCAACCTTGAATAGATATATTTTTTTGCTTATTGTAAAACATTCTATCTGGACGATAATAAGTTACTGAACATTCAATCTGATTACAAATTGGATATACATTAGTTTCATTGTATAAAAGTTCAATTTGATCTCTATCAAAATTACTTACTCCAATTTCTTTAATTAATCCCATTTTTTGAGCTTTAATAAGTCCCTTTCATGCCTTAACATTAACTGTCATATCAACATGTGGTCTATGCAATAAATAACAATCAATTGCTTTTACTTTAAGTTTTGCTATTGATTTTTTAACTTCTTCAATAATATCTAATTCATATTGAGTTACTCATAACTTTGATTGTATTATTGGAATAAACATATTATTTTTTCTTAAATGTTCTACAGCATTACCAACCAAATGTTCATTTTCATAAACAACTGCTGTATCAATAAAATCATATTTATTTTTTGATGCTGCAATAATTGCAGTTAACATTTGATTTTCATCTATTATTTTATAAGTTCCAAAACCAATTTTAGTGTTAGTGATTGAATTTATATTATTCATAAAGCATCCTTTTTTACACAAAATACTAATCTTAATAATTTTAAGGTATTAATATTGATTTTTGAATTCAAAATACAATTTATTATTTTCAACATAATAATCTATTGAATAAATTGTATTTGACTTATTTAGAATGTGGTTTGGAATTTTTGTATAAATAAAATTTACAAGTTCATCAATAAAAATTGATTCAAAACTAACTACTAATCCTCTACCACCAAGTCTTACTTGGTAATCTTGTCTAATTAATTTAATTAAACCATCAAAGTCAGTATGTCTTTTTAAATTTAAATTAATATTTTTTTCTAATAATAATTTTTCTTTCAAAACATTAAATTTATATTGAATTATTTCTTTAATTATATTTTCATCAAGAATATAATTAAAAGGAACAATATTTTTTATTCCTATTCTATTTAATATTTCAGGTCTTTGAATTCTATGAATAAAAAATTCTTTAATAGCATCAACATATATTTGTCTATTGTTTTCTTGATTAGAATTTACACTTGTAATTAATTCACTACCAATATTTGATGTAAATATAATAAAAGTTTCACTAAAATCAATTAATTCACCTTTTGAAGATGTTAATCTACCATCTTCAAGAATTTGTAAAAATTTATCAAGGATTTTAGTGTGAGCTTTTTCTATTTCATCAAATAACAAAATAGAAAAAGGTTTTTCTTTTACAGCATTTGTTAATTGACCACCAGCTTCATGTCCAACATATCCTGGAGGAGCACCAATTAATTTTTGATCACTATGTTCTAAGTTGTATTCACTCATATCAAATCTAATAAATTTATTTTCATCTCCAAAGATAAATTCAGTTAAAGCTTTTGCAAGTTCAGTTTTACCAACACCTGTTGGTCCTGCAAAGAATAAAATACCTTTTGGTTTATAATTTTTTGTTGATTGAGCAATACCACTTAATCCAACATATGATCTTATAATTGTTTGTTTAATTTGTTCAATGGCTTCTTTTTGACCTTTAACTCTTTCAGTTAAGTGCATTGTTAAAGACTTGATTTTATTTTCATCAAGTTTTTCTCATTCGCTTTCTTTTTTATCAAAAGTTATAAGATTATAAAGAGATTTAAAATTATCAACTTTTATGTTTTGATTTACTTTAATCATTTGAACAATTTCTCTTAAACTAAAACCATTTGTTAAAGTAGAAGCATTTTCCAATTCGTTTTCATCTATAAATGAATAATCTGTTGAAAATGAAAACATGCTAGAAAATTTATTAATAAATTTTTTTCTTTCTATAGCATCTGGCTTTAAAATAGAGTGAAAACAAATTTCATAATTTTTATTTGAAATAAATTGGTTGATTCTATTATTACGACAAATTAAAATCAATTTACAATTGTTATCTAAATATTCAGATATTGTGTTTGTATAAATTGAAGTAAAACAAGATATTAATTCTGCAATTTTTGATGTTGCCAAATCCATGTTATTATTTGATAATAGTATTTCACCAAAATCCACTATATAAGCATTAGAAATTGATGCTTTATCTTGTTTTTTTAAATAACTTATTTCACTATTAATTCCTGTAATAAACATATGAAATGAAGTATTATTAATTTTATCTTCATATTCTTCATCATTATTTTTATCAGCTACAATTAATCTATTTTTAGTTGCTGTTATAGAACCAATTGATGGGTTAAAATATTTAATATTTTTATATTTTAATTTATTTAAAATATAGCAAAGATATTGAGGAAGAGTAATTAAATTATTTGATTCAAATGTATCTCTAATTTCAACAGATGAAGGCAAAATAAAATCATCAACATTACCTGTTAATACACATATTTGTTTTTGTAAAATTTTTGTTTTAATTTGTAATAAAGAATTGTAGTAACCCATATATCCTGCTTTTATAAAATGATATATAAATTCTAACAATAAAATAAAGTTTTAATTAATAAGTTAATACAAAATATTAATAATCACCAAAAACTTTAAATGTACATAAAAGTAGATACAATTAAATTTTTTTCTTAAAAAAAGATGAAGGTTTTGAAACTTTCACTGTAACAGAAATACAACATAAAACTCTAGGCATAATAAAAAATATAAACGCAATCATGGAATAATTGCACTTATTGAATGAAATGTTTATCAAAATATTGATTATAATTTATAACAATTTTAAAATTATAAAATAAATATACTATTATATAGTGTTTTTAATATCTAAACAAAAAATCAATTAACAAATCTTAATATAATTAATAGCATTGTTATATGCAGCCTCTATCATTTCATTAACTTCTTTTTTATTAAAAGTTTTATCTTTTAGTTTTTCTAGTAATAAAACATACGTATCAAAATTTAATTCATTTTTGACATTATTTAACTTTAGAGCTCTTTTTTCAAATATATAAATATTATTTAAATCAACTTGAGAATGAAACTTTAAACCATCATCAATATCTAATTCAATAATATCTGGTTCGCATTTAATTTTATCAATATAATGTTTAGAAAAAAAAAATATGAATATTGATTCATATCATAATCATATTGAACACTAGAGCATTGCAATCCAATTGTTTTTGATTTACTTTCTCAAAGTATAATAAATGGATGTCATAAATTATTTTTATGTTCAACAATTATTATTTTTCCTAAAAATTTCTTCATATTTTCTTAATATAAATAGAATTATTTTGCATTATTTGCAACTATTTAATATGGAATAATTATATGTCTAAATCTAAAACATTTTAAAAAAATTATTAAATTTAAATCAATTTAATACAATATTAATTTATTAAAAAAATATTATTTAATAATTTTCATCAATAGTATTGAAACTACTTATTGATAAGTCATTGGGCAATATTAAAGCTGGCACATATATTCATTCATCATCTTTTAATATATTTTGTTTTTCATATTCAGGTTTTACTTTATGTATTTGTAAAAATACAACATCTTTATATTCATTTATATTATTTCAATAACCATCTCCAATATAATTTTCATTCTTACCTTGGAAAACTTGGTCAATATAGTAAACATTTTTTTCTATATTTGAAGCTCTACAACTTCTTATTCTACTTTTTTTACCATCATCTATATCCAATACAGAAACATTAATTCTGTATTTATTTTCAATTATTTTATCAATCAATAATTTTGTCATTCTATCATCAATCCCTAATAATCTTATAAATTCTTCCTTACTTATATAATTGAATAATTCATAAACATTATTCAATCATTTATTTTTAAAATTATATAAATTATGAACATTTAATTTATCATTCGATGACAAAACATTATTAACTAAGTTATCAAATAAATGTATATTCTTACTAAGAAAATTAACATCATTCATAACAGTTCTTTGAGATAAACCAAGTCTTTTATAAGGTGCTTTATTAGTTAATTTTAATTTATTTCCAGATCTTTCTTCAACAAGCATGGGTATAGCAGTATCTATTAAATCAAAAGATAAAGATTTTTCATCAGCATTTTTTAATAAATCTCATAGTTGCCTATTATGAATAGCAATATTTTTAAAATCTTCTGCAATCTGTTTTGTTGTAAAGATTTTAATATACTCTAAAACTTTTGTTCTATATCCAAATCATCTAGCTCTTTGCAATAGTGTATCTATGCTAGTTTTTGATTTTGCTCTATTGGTAAAAAAAGTAACAATCAAGTTATCTAATGTTATACCACGTTCTAATTTTTTGCTTCCAACTAAAATTGAAGATAAGTTATCATTAATTTTATTAGATTTATTTTTTTGATTAATTTCACTACAAAAAGTACGAGAAATAATATATTTTAATTTTTCTATTAAATTCTCATCAATTTTGATATTTAAATCATATTTTTTTATCACATTTTGGAAGCGTTCTATTGAAGTTTCTTTATCAAAAGACGATGAATCATCTGAAAAGTTTTGTTTATATAAATTAATAAATTTTGTTATTTCTTTTTCATAAATCTCATGTTGAGATACTTTGATATTTGTATGAACAAGCATATTCATATGTGATTTTTTATTCATAATATTGTCTTGTACAAGATATGCTGCTACTATTAAAAAATATAAAATAGAATCCTTAAATATTTCTTCTCTTACTCAATCATTTTTTGTTGACATCAAATTGTCAGTATAAACAAATGTTTTTTCAAATTTTGTTGGTTCCATAAAATAATCTAAACCAACATAACCTTCTCCTGGTTCAATACAAAAAACTCTTTTTGGGAATAATGATTCCATTTTGCTTGTGACTATATGAACTTGTGGTGTTGCTGTAACACTTATATATAGTGGATTTGATACTTTAAGCAAACTTTTAATTGCTTTGTATGTTCTACTATAGTCATTTTTTGTATGAGTCATAGATCCCAAATCACCTTCATCATCAATGATAAGAACTTTTTTATTTTGAAAATATTCAACACTTAATAAATCTTTAATTTCATTAGTTTTACTTTTTAATAATGCAATAATGTTTATACAATCATTTTCAACATTTGTTTTTAACTCATGAGGTTCTAATTTTTCTTTTGATCAATCAAAAATTTTTAAATAATTTTTATTTTCATTGATATTAAATGCCTCTTTTAATCTTTCAAGTGTTTGATAATGAAGTTCATTTTCAAATGATGTCAAAATAACAACAATTTTATATTCATAATTTAATGAACTATTAATAACAGATAAAAAATTCATTGTTTTACCTGACTGAACATGTCCGACAATTAGCGCTTTCTTATCTTCTTTATTTTGCTTATCCATTTCCTGTATTATGTAATTACCTTTATTTAAAATTTTTTCTATATTTTTCTCATCAGGATTACCATTTTTAATTATTTTTTTATTAAGATATTCATTAAAACTTTCGTGAACACTATCAACATGTTCTTGTCATATTTTATTTATATTGTATGTGCTCATAATTATTTAACCTTTTTTGAAAACATTTCATTTAATAGATGTCTAATATGTTGTGATGAAGAACAAATAGGTATGTGTTGAATTTCAGCATATGCATAATATATACAAAATTTAATCATTTGATTTTTAACATGATTAACATCATTATTAAATGGTGCAAAAAATGGTGTATTTAAATTTAAAGTTATTTTATATTTATAATCAGGATTATTTGATTTGTCTATTTCTAATCATTTTTTAACTTGTTCATTTTCTTTAACAACATCTATTAACATTTTTACTTTATCACCAACATCATCTTCAAACTGAGCTTCAAACATATCATTTGTTTGTGTTAAATTCATTTTAAACCCGTTAATTGCTTCTGTTACATTAATGCTTTCTTGTAATTCTTGTGCAGTTTTTTTATTTATAATATCTTTTTTATCAATTTTGGATTCAGGATTTATTTTTTGTCTTGCTAACACAAATAAATCTTTACCTTCAAAAGTCATTTCTTTTATTTTTTCTAAAATAAATTGCTCAAATTCCTCATCTAGTCCATTCCCCCAATCAAAATTATCTTTTTGTTGAGTTACTGGAAAATCATCTAAATTTAAAATCCCATATATTCTTTGGTATTCAAAAGAACCAGCATCTTTAAAAATGCTTCTTGGTTTATATTTGTTGTTATCTTCATCACCTAAAATTGTTCTTCCTCTTCTAAGTAATACAAGTCCACCAATATCTCTACCACCTTTTTCTAATAATCCTATTCATCCATAAACTCTATATCTAAAATCTTCAAACAATACATAATCATCTATGCAAATTTTATATTCTTTACCAGTGCGTTCATCTATTCTTATTTTTGGTTCTTGATACATTAATGTTTGTGCTTCATATTCTTTATTTATTTTTACAAACTCTTTTGAACCATCTTCAATTCTTGTTGCATCATATAATTCTTTATTTTTAACTTTTATTATTCTTATTTCTACATTTTTCTTACTTATATCACTTCTAAATTTAGAACTTAATATTTTTGTTATTTTTTTTAATGCATTGTCTGTTATTTTTTTATACAAGTCACTTATTTGAATCACTGTTCCATAAGGGAAATTGTAAAAGTGTTCTTTAAAAATTTCTTTATCAAAATATTTTGGTTGTATATTATTATCTTTATAGTTTTGCAAATCATCTAAATTCATTTTTATATTAGTAGCTCTATTTTCACCTGCATACTTTGTATTAATAACAATTTTTTTGCCATATCAAAAAGCTGCTGTTTTTAAACCCATACCAAATTCATTTCTACTATTTTTCTTTTGGGCTGGAATATTTAATTTCAAAACTCTTTCTATATTACTATTTGGGATACCAAATGCATTATCTATAATCACTAATTTTTCTTGATCTTTATCTGCATAATAAAAAATATAAATTTGCTTTCTAATGTTTTCATTAAAAATGTTGTTATCTTCAAAACTTTGAGTAGAATTGTCAATAAATTCTGATAATGCCGTTGAGTGATTATAAGGCAATTTTGAAAAAATATTATATATTGATGTAGAAGGTGTTATATCTATTGTTTCTACAAAATCTTTTTTATATTCCATTATTTATCTCCATTATATATGTATTTTATTTTTGTATCAAAATCTATTTCTTCTAATTTTTTTTCATCAAAAAATTGAATGCATTTTTTATCTACTTGTTTTTTAGATTCATCCAATGACAATTTAAATAAAGAGACTATAAAATATCTATTTCCTTTATTTATTGTTTCCTTTCTAAAATTGTACTCATTATCACTTATTTCAAAATAAGGTTCATCTCCATAAGTCCCTTTAACATCTATAAAAATATTTTCATTAATTACAAAATCAAATGGTCTAAATTTTTCTTTTAATTCATTTATTCATTCAATTGATTCAATGTTTCTTATGTTTAAATTTTCTTTTATAAAATCAATATCATCTATATTATTGCTTTGAATAAATTCATAAAATTTTAATTCTGCTAATCTACCTATTTCTTTATTTGGACTCAATCTAGTTTGATTATATGCATCAATTACTTTTTCATTCTCAATATTTCTTGCATACAAAGATGTATCCATTCCAAGTAATTCTTTTAACTCGTTACTAGTCATAGAAGAATTTCTATTAAATTCTTGCGATTCTATTTTTCCTTCTATTTCCTTATTTGGAATAAAATTATTTTTTAAATCATTAGCAAGTTTAACTTCACAATCTATATTAATATTTTCCATAATATTATTTGATGTATTGGTTGCTTCTATGTTATCAATGTCTTTATTTTCACTTAATCCAATATTTTTTTCTTCCCTCAATTCAATTAATCTTTTTGATGATTCAAATATTTTTTCTATATATTTAATGTGATTGTCATCTAATTTTCAAAATCGTGATTCATCAAGATTGAATAAATTATTAATATTTGTTGAAAAAAACACTTTATATTCTTCATTATTTATTTTATCTTTTGCTATATCATAAATATCTTTATTGTAATTTAGACAATAGTATATATTATGGAAACGAATTCAAACTGATCTACTTGTATTATTCTTATTAGAAGTTGCTTTGTTTGAAGAAAATAATATGTAGCAATTTCTATTTCCTGCAGGATAAACAGCAAAAACAAAAGTTTCTTCAGGATAACTCTTATTTGGAGGTATTTGTATTCTTTTGCTTAAATTAGTTATATCTCCAGATGCTTTAACTTGGTAATAACTCATTAATATTTTTTTACCATTATTTAGTGTTAATCTAAACAAATTTTTATCATAATCTAAATATTTGTTATAAATATCTGGTATAGTTTTTATTAAATCAAAGTTACCTAATTGGTTTTGGCTTTTTAATACTAATTCATTATTAACATATTCTAAGTGTTTAAGCATTTCTTTTTCTTTCATAAATATCCTTTATATACTTTAATAAAAATGTTTCTATAACCAGTCTTGCAACATTAACATTTATAGAATTGCCATATTGCTTATATGCTTGATGATCATTTTTATCACTAATGTGATCTTCTGGAAAACTTTGTAATCTTGCATTTTCTTTAGGCGTTAAGTATCTTCACCCTTTTTTGTCATGTATTATAGGAACTTGAACAGTGGCTACAAGAGTTGGAAAACAAATTGGTCTTCTAAATCTAAATCCAGATTGTCTCAATTGCAAATATGCTTCTTCAAATTTTGTATCCATTCCAGCTTGTCATTCAAGTTTCTTATTTCTTCTTAATTTAAAATCTAAAATTTTATGTTTGCTAACCCATTTATCGATAAATTCTTGATTTTCTTTATAAAATTTATTCATT
Organism: uncultured Mycoplasma sp.; assembly: GCA_947648205.1. Taxonomy (GTDB): domain Bacteria; phylum Bacillota_I; class Bacilli_A; order Mycoplasmatales; family Mycoplasmoidaceae; genus Malacoplasma; species Malacoplasma muris. The sequence continues at coordinate 888 of CANSNC010000012.1, read as the reverse complement.
GCATTCATGTAATTTTTATATCAATTACTATTAACTGCTATTGATTTAGATTTATATTTTTTATTAATCATTTCATCTACTCAAATTACAGGTATCTTTTTACTTTTTGAAATAAAATGTTTAACAAATTCTTCTCATGCTTTTAATGCTCTATAGGTTTCATTACAATTATTTTTTAAGTAATATTTTTTATCAACATTATCATCAAAAATTATTTTTTTGTCTCATTTAATTTTTTCAAAAGTTTTATTAATTAAATTTGAATCACCTAAATCATTTGAATTTTTAGCTATATCTTTTTTAACAAAAGGTATAAAAACACGTTCTCTTGATTGGTATAAGTTGAAATTTATAGGATTTAATATTAAAGGTTGATTTAAAACATTTTTTGTTGTTATATAATCTAATTTTTTGAATTCATTAATTATAGTTTTAAATGTTTTTCCATTATCATGTCTAACAATATGCTTTACATTTTCTAATAAAATAATTTTAGGTTTATATAGTTTAACAAAGTCTATTACTTTAAATATTAGTTGTCCTCTACTTTCATCTTGAAAACCTTTTCTCATTCCAGCATTTGAAAATGATTGACATGGAAAACCACAAAAGACAATATCTATATTTTCATTTACATTTTTATCATTTGATAAATGATCATTAATTTTATTTACATCAATTATATCCTTTTCATAATTAAAATTATTTTTATAAACATAAATAGCATTTGCATCTATTTCAGAAACAAGTGAGCAATTGTACTTTATATTAGTACCTTTTATAGCTTTTTTGAAAGCATAATGGAATCCACCTATCCCTGCAAATAGATCAATTATATTGATTTTGTGGTTAGAAAAAGTAGATAAAATAGCAATTTTATCTACTTTT
>CANSNC010000011.1 GCA_947648205.1 uncultured Mycoplasma sp. | reverse complement strand
ATGAGTTATAAGTTGTGCTATTATGATGTTGCACTTCATATTTCATTCAGGGAATTAGTAACAATATTTCATGTTACTAATTTTTAATTATATGTTTATATAAATTAAGCATTTTTTTGTTGTTGTAATGCATTATAGTTTATTCTAACTACTTTGTTATACTTCTTTAACATTTTTAATGTTCTAGCTGAAACAGTTACTTGAATTATTTCACCATTGTTTCCTCAGATTTTTACTTTTTGCAAATTAAGGTTTCATCTTCTTCTAGAACTTTGTAAAGAGTGAGATCTTTTGTTTCCAAATAATGCTTTTTTGCCTGTTAAGTCATCTCTTCTTGCCATAATTACCTCCTAAAATTAGTCCTTATTATGAATTAAATTTATTTAGTTTTAAGCACATGTTAAAAAAACTAATAAATATTACAAACATAATTATATAATATTTATATGTTTTTAATAAAATATTATTAAATTTGGAGAGATTATGGAAACTATTTCAATAAAAGAAGTATTTAAAAATTATAAATCACTTGATGAAGTAAGATTGGTTGGATGAGTTAGGTCTAATAGAGATAGTGGATCAATTGGATTTATTTCTTTTTTTGATGGAACTTGTATTAACTCAGTTCAATTAGTTTATAAAAAAACAGATACTGAAAATTTTGATGAAGCAAGAACTGTAAGAACTGGTTCAGCAATTATGGTTGAAGGTAAAGTTGTACCATCTATTAAAGAAAATCAAAATTTTGAAATCTTATTAAAGGGCTTTAAAATTCTTAAACAATCTGATGAAGATTATCCTTTACAAAAAAAAGAACATACTAATGAATTTTTGAGATCAATTGCACATTTAAGACAAAGAACAAATAAATTTAATACTGTAATGAAAATAAGAAGTGAAATTGCTTTTGCAATTCATAACTTTTTTCACCAAAATGACTTTGTTTGAGTAAGTACACCTATTATTACATCAAATGATGCTGAAGGTGCTGGTGAAAATTTTTATGTTTCATCTAAAGAAAAAAACTTCTTTGATAAAAATGCAACTCTTACAGTTAGTGGTCAATTGCATGCTGAAGCTTATGCTCAAGCTTATAAAAGAGTATATACTTTTGGTCCAACATTTAGAGCAGAAAAATCAAATACAAATAGACATATTTCAGAATTTTGAATGGTTGAACCAGAAGTTGCTTTTTGTGACATTAATCAATTAATGTTTTTGATAGAAACATTTGTTAAATATTTAATTAGATTTGCACTAAAAAACTGTAAAGAAGAAATTGCTTTTTTAAATAAATCAACAGATAGTGGATTAGCTCAAAGATTATTAGATGTAGTAGATGCTGAATTTGTTAAGGTTGAATATAAAGAAGCAATTAGAATTCTAAAAAGTAAAATTTCTGAAGGTCACAGATTTGAAGACAATGACATTTATTTTGGAAAAGATTTAGCTAGCGAGCATGAAAAATATTTATGTGAAGTTATCTATAATAAACCAGTATTTTTATACAATTTTCCACAAGAAATTAAAGCATTTTATATGAAACAAAATCATGATGGAACAACAGTTGCAGCATGTGACTTGCTAGTTCCAGGAATTGGTGAAATTGTTGGCGGAAGTCAAAGAGAAGACGATTATAAAAAGATTGTAAAAAAATGCCAATCTTTAGGAATTAAAACAGATGAAATTGATTGATATTTGAATTTAAGAAGATATGGTTACTTTAAATCATCTGGTTTTGGTTTAGGATTTGAAAGATTTTTAATGTATATAACAGGCATTAATAATATTAAAGATGTTATTCCTTTTCCAAGATCATATGGTCCAATTAATTTTTAATTTTTTAAAATATGAAATCATTTTTTGTAAAAAACAATATTCCAAATATTTTAACAATATTAAGAATATTGTTTATTCCATTTATAATAACATTTTTAGTCACTAGTTTTGGTCCAACAATAATCAGTTTTACTATATTTCAAGAATCAAAATATTGGTCTTTAACCACAAATATTAGATTAAATTGATTGTTGGCTGGAATATTGTTTTTGTTAGCTTCAATTACAGATTTTTTTGATGGTTACCTGTCAAGAAAATATAAATGAATAAGTGATTTTGGAAAAATATGAGATCCTATAGCTGATAAAATTCTTATTAATTCTATTCTTATAACATTATCTGCTTCTGGATTTGTCATGTGATATCTTGTAGTTGTTATGATTTCAAGAGATCTTATTGTAGATGGTTATAGAACATTTTTATCATCAAAAAAAATAATTATTCCTGCAAACATTTTAGGTAAATTAAAAACTGTTTTTCAAATGATTGGTATTTTGATAGTTTTATTTGTATTTAATGATAAAAATATTAATTCAAATTCTTATTATTTATTACAAAATATTTTTTTAATTATTGCAACAATAATTTCAATTATTTCAGGAATAGTTTATGTTTTAATAGCTAATATTAGAATTTTTAATTTACAAAGTAGTTTGTTTTTGCCAAAAAAAGAGATTAATAAATTTTCTAATCATAACTTTGAAGAAGATAAAAAAGAAGATGATATTACAAAATTATCATAAGAAAGGTTTTTAATTATGATTAATAAAAAAATAATAAGAGAAGATATTTCTGTTTTAAAAGAAGCATTAAAAAATAGAAATAGCAAATTTGATTTAGATAAAATAATTAATCTTGATTCTAAAACAAAACAATTAACAGCTGAAATTGATAAACTAAATGAAAAAAGAAATATTCTTTCAAAAGAAATTACTATTCATTTAAAAAATAATAATTTACAAGAAGTTGATAAAATTAAAAATGAAGTTACTCAAATTAAAACATCAATTTCAAAATTAGAGAATGAAAGTATAAAATACAATAATGAATTAGAACTATTATTATTATCTATTCCAAATATACCAGATAAAAGTGTACCAATTGGAATAGATGAAAATGATAATGTTGAGATAAAAAAATATTTAACTCCAACAAATTTTAAATTTGATCCATTGCCACATTGAGATTTGGCTGTTAAAAATGACTTTGTTGATTTTGAAAGAGCAGCAAAGATTTCAGGAAGTAGATTTTGTATTTATAAAAATGACGGTTCAAGATTAATAAGAGCATTACAGTCATTTACATTAGATTATCATACTAACAATGGTTATACTGAATTTAGTATGCCTGTTATTGTTAAAGAAGAATCTTTATATGGTACAGGTAATTTGCCAAAGTTTAAAGAAGATTTATTCAAATTAGAAAATTTGAATGCTTATTTAGCTCCAACTGGAGAAATTCAAATGACAAATTATTTTAGAGATGAGATTTTAAAAGAAGAAAATTTACCTTATAAATTTACAACTACAACAATAAATTTTAGAAGTGAAGCAGGAAGTGCTGGAAGAGACACTAGAGGTGTTATTAGACAACATCAATTTTATAAAACAGAAATGGTTAACATTGCTCATCCTGAAACTTCTTTTGATTTATTAGAAAAAATGACAGAGAATGCTGAAGGAATTTTAGAAGCTCTTAAATTACCTTATAGAAGAATACTATTATGTACAGGGGATATGGGATTTAGTTCTTGTAAAACATATGACATAGAAGTTTGACTTCCTTCATACAATAATTATAAAGAAATTTCTTCATGTAGTAATTGTTGAGATTTTCAAGCAAGAAGAAGTATGATACGTTTTAAGAATTCTAAAACTAACAAAAATGAATTAGTTCATACATTAAATGGTAGTGGATTAGCTATAGATAGACTTTGAGCTGCAGTTGTTGAAAATTATCAGAATGCAGATGGAACAATAACAGTGCCTGATGTATTAGTGAAATATTTAGGCAAAAACATTCTTAAAAAATAAAGTTTTATTTTTTATAATATTTACAATTTTTTTGATGATCATAATAAAAACCTATTGCTTGTAAATAGGAAAATATTGTAATAGAACCTATAAATTTAAAACCAAATTCTTTTAATATTTTTGTAATTTTATCTGATGTATTATTTTTTACAATATTATCATCATTAGTTTTTCCAATTTCTGAACTTCACTCTTTGTTATTTCAGATAAAATTTGATAACCCTCCATATTTTGATTTTAATTTTAAATAAGCTTTTGAATTATCAATTATTGACAAAAGTTTATTTTTATTTTTTATTAAATTTGAATTCTTTATAATATTGTTAATATCTTCTTTTTGTATTTTTAAGTTGTTAATAGGATTTTTAAAATCAAAGTATTTATTATATTCATCTTTTTTTGCAAGCACTTGTCAAAAACTTAATCCTACAGATTGGCTTTCTAATATTAGTAATTCAAACATTTTTGCTTCATCTTTTAGAATTTTTCCTCAAGTATTATCATGATAATCAATATATACCTTATTTTTTGCTCAACTACATCTATTATTCATAAATAATTTATACCTATAATTAGATTAAAATCTGTTGCTAATCTTGAATATTATATAATAATAACTTACAATAATTTACCTTCAAAGTTGAAATATAATTTTTAACATATTAAAATTATTAAGATATTGTCTAGAGGTTAATTATGAAAATGAAAAAATCTTTTATTTCTAAAATAATAATTGGCACAGTAACATCATCACTTGCAATTGCAGCACCTATTACTTCAGTTGCGCTAAAAACTGTAAGTGTTAATTCTGTAACTTATGCAAATGAAATTGTTACTAATACACAAAATTCTACAACAACTTCATATATTAAAATTAAAAGCATGGATGATGCAAATTTAACTGCTGATCAAAAAGATAGCATAAGAAGATTATTTAAAAATGCTCCTTCTCAAATTACCTCTAATGAATCTATATATGACCCAAATGGTTCTGGTGATTTAGCAGAACTTGCTCCTGCAAGTATTTTTCACTTGCTAGAATTTGATGAAACTAAAGTTTATGGTTTATCAAATGATACTGTTAATAATCAAAATGCTCCAAGAGTGACAAATTTATCAGACATTCGTAGTGGAACAACTTTTAAATGAAGTACAACAGGTTCTTCAACAGGTGGATGAGTAGGTGAACCAAATTCACCAGATCCAAATTTAAGCCCTGAATCACCTATACCATATCTTATTAATACTAATGGACAAACAGATGCTGAAAAAATAGTTAGTCAACAAGACTTAGATGCAGCTGGTATACTTTTTTTAAGAGTGGATATGAAGGACAAAGTAACTAATCAACCAATTACAGAGTTTCTTACTATTTCAGGGTTTAATAGTATTCTTTCAAGAAAATTTTTATCATCAAATATAGATTTACCAGGTTCTGAATACAAAAAAAGTGTTACAGAAATTAAAAATTCAGATTTAATTAGTTATCCTCAATTTGTTGGTAATAGACCAAGTCAAGTTACTTTAACATCAAGAACAAATAATCCTAAAGAAGGATCATTGAATTATAGTTTATTATTTAATTTTGAAATTCCAAAAAACATTACTATTGATCCAGACAACAAAAATAAATTAGATGTATTAAATAGATATACAGATGCATCTAAAACTTTATCTAATACAAGTTATCATCAAGAATTTGTATTAAAAGGTTTTATAAAATCACCAAATATTTCTAATAATGATATTATTATCATTTTAGCTTCTATTATTGCAGGTGGTGTAGTTATTTGTTTGCTTGTTTATTTAGGTTCTTTGATAACAAGAAAAATCAGATTTATGAAAAAGATGTAATATTAATCCATATAGAAATACATGATTCAAAAAAAGAATCATGTATTTTTTATATATAATTATTAATAACATATCAGAGGTTTACTATGCAAAATGAAAAAATAAATAATAACTATGATTGGGATTTAGAATATTTACTAGACAATAAAACTTTAGATGAATTATTTGAAGAATGAAAAAGGAAGAAAGAAAAAATTCTGTCACTATATCCTGATTTTTATAAAACTGAATTAAATTTTATAAATTGAAAGAAAGAGAATCATGATTTTGCAAATATTTCTAATAGGTTGTTAAATTACATTGATAATAATTTAAATGAAGATGTTATTAATGAAAAATGAATATCATGATCACAAAGAATGTCTTTTGAATCACAAGAACTGTCAAATAAAATGTCAGATAGTACAAATATTATTTTAAAAAATAAAAAATTAATTTTAGAGTATTTAAAAAATCCTGCACTAAAAGAATATGTAAGAGACTATAATCTTTTGTTTAAATCTGCAAAACATATATTATCTGAAAAAGAAGAAAAACTTTTATCTGTTTTGTCAATGAATGATGAAGGGTATGAAGAAATATTTTCTACATTAGTGGATGGAACTATTAAATTTGAAGATGTTTGTAATTCAAAAAATAAAATCATTAAGATAAATAGTTTAGCTGATGTGACTTTATTACTAAAATCTAATGATAGAACTTTAAGAAAAAATGTTTGATATTCTTTTAATAATGCATATTTTAAATATAGAAATGTTCTTTCAAATTTACTTTATTATAATTATTTAACTCTTAATAACAATTCTATTATTAGAAAATACAACGATTATATTGATGCTGTTTGTGATGGTGATGAAATAGAAGAAAATTTAATTTTATCTATTTATAAAAATGTTGAAAGTTTTAAAAATTTATATAAAAAATTTTATGACAAAAGAAATTTTCTTTTAAAAAAAACATATAAATTAGATAAAGTAGAACCATGGGATAAAAGTTTAGATGTAACAAAAGTGTTTAAAAAATATTCTATTGAAGAGTCAAAAGAAATAATTTTAAAATCTTTATCATGTTTTGGGGATGAATATTTAGGTGTTATTAAAAAGGCTTTTGATGAAAGATGAATCTCATGACTTCCAAAAGCAAATAAACATAGTGGTGCTTATTCAATTGGTGGTACAAGAGGAATTGAAAAGTATTATATATCAATGAATTTTGATAAAACACTTTCATCAGTTTATACATTAGCACATGAATTGGGTCATTCTATTCATTCATATTATTTTGGTAAATGTCAAAAAGTACATGCAGACTGTAGAATATTTTTTGCTGAAATAGCATCTATTACAAATGAAGTTATATTAAGTTTATATTTATTGGAAACAAAAACAAATAAAAAAGAAAAATTAAATATCTTGGATGAACTTATAACAGGATTTTTTAGTACTACTACAAGACAAATTATATTTAGTAATTTCGAATATGAAATTGTTCAAAAAATTAAAAATAAAGAACCAATTACATATGATGTTATTAAAGAACTTTATATTAATATGAATGTTAAATATACTTCATATGATAAGTCAAACTATAGTAATAAAAAATACGAACAAAGTTTATCAACAATATTAAGAATATCTCATTTTTATGTTGGAAATTTTTATGTATATAAATATGCTGTTGGTCAAATTCCAGCTTTAATTGCAGGTTACAAGATATATAATGGAGATAAGGACTTTATAAAAAAATATTTTGATTTCTTAAAATCAGGTAGTTCTTTATCTCCAATTAACACTATCAAACTTCTTGGGATAGATTTGTATAAAGAAGATTCTTTTAAAGAGTGTTACAAAATTTTAGAAAAATTAATTCAAGAATACAACAAATTATTATAATTAATCATTGGTAATAATATGATTGATAAAAAAATTCCTAGTATAAAAGAATTAAAAAAATATAAATTAAAAGATCTTAAACAATTAAGTAAAGATATTAGAGAAGTATTACAAGATTTGTCAAATAATAAATCAATTCATTTTTCTAGTAATTTGGGAATAGTAGAATTATCTATTGCTTTACTATATGTTTTTGATTCGCCTATAGATCAAATTATGTATGATACAGGTCACCAATCTTATGTGCATAAAATTCTTACAGATAGATATAATAGAATATCAACAATTAGAGACTTTAATGGTCTTTCTGGTTTTCAAGAACCAAGCGAATCACAACATGATTTTATATCAACAGGTCATTCTGGGAATATTTTGTCAATTACACAAGGTTTAAATGAAACAAAAAATAATGATAATTATTTTATACCTATAGTAGGTGATGCATCTATATCTAATGGTCTTTCATTTGAAGCTTTAAATAATATTTCTTTTAATTCTACTAAGATGTTAATTGTAATTAATGATAATGAAATGTCTATTTCTAAAAATGTTGGTACTTTACATAAAATGATGTCTAAAATAAAAACATCTAATATAAATTTCTTTGGGGGGAATTTATTTAGACAGATATTAGGTAAGAAAAATTGAACTAGGAAAATTTATTTTTTCTTTTCAAGTATTGCAAGTTGATTTGAGCAATTGTTTACAAAAAATAATTTTTTTATATCAATGAATTATAAATACATAGGACCTGTTGATGGTCATAATATTAAAAAATTAATTTATTCATTAAAAAAAGCTAAATTTCATTGTGATAATAAACCTGTTGTTTTACATGTAAGAACAAAAAAAGGTTATGGATGTAATTTAGCAGAATTAGATAAATTAGGCAAATATCATGCTTCAAGTATAAAAACATTATCAACTAATTCTAATTTATCTTTTGGAGATGTTGCTGCAAATTATTTATTTAATTTATTAAAAAGTGACAATAATATATATGTTTTAAACCCAGCTATGACTTATTCAACAGGTTTTTTAGAATTTGCAAAAATTTATCCTAATAACTATGAAGATATTGGAATTGCTGAAGAACATTGTGTTTCAAAAGCTGTTGGAATATGTAAAAATAATAAAAAAGTATTTGTGATAATCTATTCTACTTTTTTACAAAGAACTTATGATCAATTGCATCATGATGTTTCAAGACTAGATTTACCAATAATTTTTTTGATTGATAGAGCAGATATTGCTTATGGAGATGGAGATACTCATCATGGAATTTATGATTTATCTTTCTTAAAAACAATTCCTAATTCAATTATTACAGCTCCTAGAAATAAATATGAAATGGAAAAACTAATGGAGTTATCATACTTAAATAAAAAGCATCCCTTTTTTATTAGATATCCTAAAACTGATTGTATAAATGATGATAAAAATGTTAGTTTTAATTTTGGTGATTGAATTTATCTTCAAAAGAAATCTAAATCAAAGAATTTAATTATTTCTTATGGTCCTATCATTAATGATTTATTGAATCATTTTTCAAATAAAAATATTGATATTGTTAACTCTATTTTTTTAACAAAATATAATGAAAATAAAGTTGTTAGCATTTTAAAACAATATAAAACAATATATGTTGTTGAAAAGGTTTATTACCAAAATAATTTATTTACTGATTTAGTTTTAATTAAGAATAGATATGATATTAACATCACAATAAAATCAATATGTATTAAGAACAATAAAATTGGACATGGTGATAAAGAAAGTATCGACAAAACAATAAAGATGGATTTGAATTCAATTATTAAAGAAATTAAGTTTTAGGTTTTATATTACATATTAAGTTTGTTAAAATTAATATATTATGGATTATGTGAAAAAAATAGAAAACATTTCAAATAAACTAAAATTAAAAATCGTTGATAGTCAAAGATTTTTAGTGTATTTAAAAATATTTTCGTTTGATAGAATTTTGAGTGAGTATTCAGAACCATTTTTTGATGATGAATCAAGCCAATTCTATGATTTTTGTGATTCTAACCAAATTATTAATCTAATTGAATTTGATAGAAATGTAGGCACACATATTATGAAAGGTGTTTTGTTTTTTGAAAATAAATTCAAAAATATATTAATAAATAATTGGGTTGAATTTTACCAATTGTCGAATACAAAAATTTATAATTTTACAGATCAAGAATTAATGCATTTGATGCCAAATATTAAAAATTGTAATGATCTTAATTTTCAGAAATTTCGTTATTCATTATTTGAATATGCTTCTACATCAGAATTTTTAATTTCATATTCTAGTTTAAGTGATATCCCTATAAGAGAACTTTCATATTCATGAGCTCTTGCTACAGCAATTAACTTTTATAGAACTCTTGATACTGAAATTCAAAAAAACATCTTAAGAGAAATGAATATTCCAGATCAATTTACATCTATTTTTCATAAAATGATGAATGTGATTTTAAAAGTGAGAAATATGGTAGCTCATAATAATGTTATTTATAATTTTAATTCAAGACACTATAGAGTTGAATTTAATAAAATATATTCTAGTGTTAGAAGAAGCGATTCTCAATTTGATAAATATATTTCAATTGATAAAGTTTGTTCTTTAATAGATTATGTAAACCAACTTTCAATTTGCATGGATGGTTTGAATTATGAATTGAGAAATTTATCTTTGAATAATTATTCAAAAGAATATGTAATTAAATTAATTTATGGATTATTTTAATTACATATTCTTTTTTTCACCAATTATTTCAAGTAAATGTTTTTCAAGATTTTTTGATCCACTAACAGTTGGAATAGGTTTTCTTCTATTCTTTAAAAGTTTTGGTCTTAAATCTTTATAAGATATTATTGATTTATTAATCAATAGAAATCTATATTTTGTACCTACTGTAAAAAACTTAAAAGGGTCAACTGGATAATCTGAAATCATTTTTAAAGGACAATCATAAAATGTGTTATCAACATTAACTACAATTTTATCTTCAAGCACTTGTGTTACTACACCTGTTACAATTTTTTCTTCTTTCATTATTTACTCCAATGGTAATGATTTTATTATATAATTTTAAGTATGAAACAAAAAATAAAAGATGATATCGTTAAAGAGATTGAAGAGGTAATTGAATCAATAAGATTTTATATTAATCAAGATGGTGGCGATCTAGAATTTATTGATTTTGATTTAGATACTGGAGTTGTTAGCATTAGAGTACTAGGTGCATGTGTTGGATGTGCTTTGATAGATTTAACATATAAAGATGGGGTTGAAACTATACTTAAAGCTGAGGTTCCAGAGGTTAAAGAGGTAAAAATTATTGAAGAGGTAAAGTATGAATATGAATACTAAGAAAAATGGAGATGCAAAAATTGTAAAAGATAATTCTAATAAATATATTAGTAGATATACAGAATTGACTGTAGATACTATTAGAATTTTAGGTGTTGAAATGATTTTAAATGCAAATAGTGGTCATCCTGGAATTGTTTTAGGTGCTGCACCAATTATGTATGCTTTATTTAGAAATCATTTTGTAAATACTGGTGATAATCCAAATTTTTTAAATCGTGATAGATTTGTTTTGAGTGCAGGTCATGGTAGTGCATTGTTATATGCAACTTTACATCTTGCAGGTTATAACTCAATAACTTTAGATGATTTAAAAAACTTTAGACAAATAGGACAGAAAACAGCAGGGCATCCTGAAAATATTTTAATTCCAGGTGTTGATTGTACAACAGGTCCTTTAGGTCAAGGTGTAGCATTAGCTGTTGGTATGGCAATTGCTGAAACAAAATTGAATAACTATTTTAAGAAAAGTAGATTAATTAATCATTATACTTATTGTTTATTTGGAGATGGATGTTTACAAGAAGGTATTAGTTATGAAGCATTCTCAATTGCAGCTAAGTATAAATTAAATAAATTAATATTTTTATATGATTCTAATAACATTCAATTAGATGGAAAAGTTAGTGATTCAACAATTACTGATACAAAAAAATATTTTGAATCATTAGGATTGAATTACATTAAAGTTGCTAATGGAAATGATGTTGCAAGTATTTCTATTGCTATTGAAAATGCAAAAAAATCAACAGATAAACCAACTGTTATTGAAATTAAAACAACAATTGGTTATAAATCGATTTATGAAAATTCAAACAAAGCACATGGACAAGCATTAAATAGTGAACAAATTCAACAATTAAAAGAAAAATTATCATATCATAATGATCCTTTTGAAATTTCTAAAAATGCTTATGTTGATTTTGAACCATTTATAAAAAGAGGTACAAAAGCATTAGATTCATTTAATAAATCACTTGAAAAACTTCATGAAGACAAAGAAAAATATGATTTCTATAATAAATTGATTATTAAAGATTTTTCTTTTGATAAAAAATGATTCAAATCTTTAAGTTATGAAAAAGAATTATTAGCAACTAGAAATATTTCAGGAGATGTATTAAACATTATTGCTGATAATAATCCATTATTAACTATTGCGTCAGCAGATATTGCAGGTTCTACAAAAATATGATCAAAAAATAGTAAATTATATGATTCTGAAAATAGATTAGGAATTAATATGAATGTTGGTGTTAGAGAGTTTGCAATGGCAGCTATAAATTCTGGTATTTGCTTGCACTCTGGATTAAAAGCTATTGGTAGTACATTCTTGTCATTTAGTGACTATAATAGAGCAGCTATTAGATTAGCAGCAATTTCTCATAGTCCATTAATTAGTGTATTTAGTCATGATTCTATTACTGTTGGTGAAGATGGTCCTACTCATCAACCAATTGAACAAATATGATCATTAAGATTAATTCCAAATCATATTTTAATTAGACCTTGTAATTTACAAGAAACAATTTCTGCATTTGATATTGCATTAAAATCAGAAACTACTCCAGTAACAATTGTTACTTCACGTTTAGAATTTCTACAAGCTAAAGGTCATGATAGAACAACTAAAGGTGCATACCTATTATTAAATAATAAAGGTTATCAATTAACATTAGTTGCAAGTGGTAGTGAAGTTGGTGTAGCACTTGAAGTAGCAGGCATTTTAGATAATGTTCACAAAATTAAAGTAAATGTTGTTTCTATGCCAAGTTATGAATTGTTTTCAAAACAATCACAAGTATACAAAGATTTAATATTAGGTGATAAAAAAGTAATTAGTATTGAATATGGTGTAACAACACCTTGATATAAAATTGCTCACTATGCAATTGGAATAAATCGTTTTGGTTATTCTGGCAAATCACATGATGTAGTTAAAAAATTAAAATTATCTGCAGAGGATATTGTAACTAAAATTATTGATTACTTACAAAGTTAATTTTAAACATATTTATTGTTTTTATATAAAGACAATAAATATGTTTTTATTTTATATATTTTATTGAAATGTCTTTTATAGATATAATTTATATATAGAAGTTATTTGGATAAATATGGATTACAAAGAAAAAATTAATAAACTTGCTGACTTTATAGACTCATCAAAAAAAATTGTTTTTTTTACAGGAGCTGGTGTTTCTACTGAAAGTGGAATACCTGATTTTAGAAGTAGCAATGGCATATATAGTAAAAAATTTAAAGGACTAAGTTCAAGTGATATTGTATCCCATGATTTCTTATTTTCCTATCCTGAATTATTTTATGAATTTTATTTTAAATATTTAGTTTATAAAGATGCAAAGCCAAATTATGCACATGTTTTCTTTAATGAACTTGTAGGTAAAAAAATTTTTATCATTACACAAAATATTGATAATTTACATCAATTAGGTGGTTCAAAGAAAGTTTTAGAGTTACATGGATCTGTTGAAAACAATTATTGCATTTATTGCAATAAGTATTATAGTTTAAATGAGATTTTAGAATTTCAAGAAAAAGTACCAACATGCAAAAAATGCAATGGTATGATTAGACCTGATGTGACTTTATTTGGAGAACAATTAAATCAAGAAGTAGTTTCTAATGCTATTGAAGCATTAGAGCAAGCTGATATGCTTATAGTTGCTGGAACATCATTAGAGGTATATCCTGCTGCAATGTATGTTCATTATTATAAAAAAGATAAATTTGTTTTAATAAATAAAGACACTACAAAGTTTGATAAATTTGCAAATATTGTTTTTAATTGTTCTGTAGTAGATGTTTTTAAAGATGTTAAAGCTAAATTACAAGAAAAATATAAATATGAAAAAAACTAAATTATTATATAAAACAAAATTTTTATCTCTTTATGAAACAGCAAATAGTTTTTATTTTGCACAAAGAAGAAATATAGATAGTGTTGCAGGATTATGTTTTAAAAAAGAAAATAATCAATACTATTTTCTTTTAAGATTTCAGCCATTACCTGAAATTAATTCTAAATTGTCTTGAGATGAATTATATCCTTGCCCAATTACTGGTTCTTGTGAAGAAAACGAAACTCACTTTGAATCTATGGTGCGTGAGATTTATGAAGAAGGTGGTATAAGAGTTAATAAAAACAATTTAGTTGCATCAAGTTATTGTGTTGCTACAACACAAATGAATGAAACAGTTTATAACTATCTTTTTGATGTAACTAACTTAGAACAAGTAGACAGTGTAGGTGATGGTTCTATTTTTGAACAAGTTAGCAAAAACTATTGAGTAAGTCAAAAAGAACTTGAAAACATCTTGTTTAATAAACAAGAAAAAACTTATTTATCATCCATTAGTGTGTGTTATTTACTATTTTTAAAATATTTAAATCAAATATAAGTTTTATTTATAGTAGCTTTTAAATTAAGTTTTTAGTAATATATGGTCTACACCATATATTATTTTTTTGTTGTAAATATTTTTTTTAATAAAAATCTTTGCTTAGATGATATTATTAGGGTATCTAGGTTATTTTTTAAGTTGGATTAAATATGGATGATGGAGATGTATCAAATAAAGCAAAAAATAAAAATAGATTTTTAGTAGGTCTTGAAAAACATTATCATCAATTTATAAACAATATTAAGCAATTATATGCACATAATAGTGTTTATGAAGAGTATGTAAAAGAAAATAGTCAATCAAAAGAAGTTAATAAAGATGCTGCAATATCTGTAAGAAATCTATTTTTTAAATACAATAAAAAACAGAATCATTTTACAATAAATGATTGTTCTTTTGATGTGTCAAAAGGATCTTTTCATGTCTTTGTTGGAGAGAATGGATCTGGTAAAACTACAATCATTAAAGCCATTTGTGGAGCAAATAAAAATTATATTGGTGACATATTTATTAATAATAAAAACTTTTTGATTGATAAAACAGCTAGATTACCAATTACTTATATCCAAACTAAACCAATTTTTCCTAATGAGTTTAATGTTTATGAATATCTATTAATGATGGGTTTACTTGTTAGGAATGACATTAATAAATTAAAAGAAGAAATTGATTTTAATATTGATAAATTTAAAATATCAGAAATTAAACATAGTAATCCAAATAAGTTATCTAGTGGTCAACAGCAGAAAGTATTATTGATTAAATCCATAATAGAGAAAGCATCAATTTATATTTTAGATGAACCAACAGCAAATTTAGATCCAATAACTAGAATTGATTTTTTTAGAACATTAAAAGAATTAGCACAAGAAAAAAATATTACTGTATTTATTTCCTCTCACTCATTAGATGAAATAAAAGAATATGTAAATGAAGCAACATTCATAAAAGCAGGCAAAGTTCTATTTACTGGAAAAGTAAATGGAAAGAATTTGATTAATAAATATGAAGAAATGTTTTTTAACAAACAAATAGGAGCTGCTTAATTATGAATAAAAAGATATTTAATATAACTTATAAACAATTAAAAAAGAATTGATTATTGTGATTTTTTACTTCATTATTTATATTAACACCATTTATAGTATTTCCTATATTTGGCAATTTTGGATTGATAAACTCATATAGTTATATCTACTTTATTGTAATATTTAGTTTAGAGTTAATTATCTTATTTATTTTTAATCTAACCATTTTTGGTAAAAATCGACAAAATGGATTAGATATTGGTTTAGAATCAAAATCCTTTTCATTATTTAGAGTGTATTCATTAAGATTGTTTGTAATTTTAATTTACATATTAATTATTAACTTAGTAAATTCTATTACATCAGGAATTATGACAAGCGTCTTTTTAAATAATGGTTTATTTTTCTTAATCTATTTTTTAGCAATATTTTTTGGATTAAGTTTAGTAAGTGTATTTATAGGTTTTATATTATTTTTTATCTTTGCAAAAACACAATATATTACATCAATTATTAGTTCTTTGATTTTACTTTTTTCAATATTATTTACCTCTTTAATTTCACATACTATATTAATTAATACAAATAAAAATAATTATTTAAAATTTGATACATCAAGTGAAAACAGTGCTTCATTATTAACAACAATTAATAATGACTATTCAAATAAAAAAAATTATTTATTTATAAAAGAAAATATTGGAACTAATAAATTTGATTTACCAACACCAAATATTGGTATTAATTTTATGTTTGGTGAATGAATTATGCAACCAATGCAAGCACCATTTGCATGAATTAATAATAGTTCTTTAGACAGCTATTATAATTTGAATAACAGTTTAGATTCAAATTATAAATTCAGTATGACTTTAAATAAAGTTAGTAATAGATATAGTGTTAATTACAACAATATCTTTGAATCTGAAAATGTTTTTGTCTATGATCCATCTTTAGATAATCCTTTAAACTATTCTTCATTTGATGCACCTAAAGCAATAGCAAATGTAATTAGCAATAAAATAATTTCAGTAAAAGAATTTGGATTATCAGATCCAACTAATATTACTGCATTAAAAGAAAAATTAGATTCATCAAATTCTTATGAAGGTCATTTTAGTGAACAAGAAATTCTATTATTGCGATTATTATTTGGAATAAATCAAGATACAAGAATTCTTTATTATTTATATAAAGATTATGATTTTTATAAAAACTATATGATTTCTTTTGAAGAAACATTAAAGAACATCACATCAAAAGAGTTTTCTGATTTTTATGTTTCAATTTTAAATGATACTTTAATTTATAAAAGAATGTTTGAATACCAGAATGATATTATTACTAACACTGAACTTTTAGCTTTAACAAGTGGTAATGAAATCTTATCAGAATCATATAAACCAAAAAATAAAGACATTAATTTTTTTAAAAATAAATTTATTTCTTTTTTAAACAATAATACAACAATTGGAATTCTTAAAAGTGATAGTAGTTATGCAACAATAAGTGTAGATTCTTTTAATCAACAATTAAATAGCACTTCACCAATTCAGAATAAAGAGCAATGAGATACCTATGTAGATCAAAATTCTTTATCACTAAAAAATTTAATGGATTTATACAAAGTGTTATTTGCATTTACTGATAACACTGGTCAACAAATACCTATTTATAGTTATAAGTTTACCCCTAACATTATTGAGTTGAGAAATTTATATACATATGCAATTGATATTAAAAAATCAACATGAATTCAATATGAATATTTATTTATAATAGCTTTAATTATCTCAATTCTTATAATGACAATATGCTTTTATGTTCAATATAGAAAATACTAATAAATATATAAAAAGGAATATTATGAAAAATAAAGTAAAACTAGCATTAATTTTATGTACATCATTGTCAGTAGTTTCTGCTCCTATTTTAATGACATCATGTTCAACTACTATGAATAGTAGATATTATTTTAATGGGCAAAGTTTTAATTCAAGAGATGAACTTGATAATTATCTTGTTGAAAACACTAAAATAAATAATTATACAAAGTCGTATGCTGATAGTTGATCACTAAATAATTATTCAGGTGGATCAACTACATACACAAATATAATTGATGCAAAAAAGGAAATAACAAAAAATATTACAAAAATAGATGCACAAATTCCAAAGAGTGTTTATGATAGATTAAGCAACAATTCATATTTTGGTTCATCAAATGAATTATTAGATAATGATTATGCTGAA
This sequence comes from uncultured Mycoplasma sp., assembly GCA_947648205.1. Classification (GTDB taxonomy): domain Bacteria; phylum Bacillota_I; class Bacilli_A; order Mycoplasmatales; family Mycoplasmoidaceae; genus Malacoplasma; species Malacoplasma muris. The sequence goes on along the minus strand of CANSNC010000011.1, from coordinate 5,355 downwards.
TTTGATACATCAAATAGTGAGTTAGTACAAATCTATCAAGGTAATAATGACTCTTACTATTATGATGGAATGCATACAAAGTTTAGTGGTGAAGAATTAGCCAAACTTTCTTATATGAAAGAAAATTTATTATATTACTTTGATGATACTTATTTTCCAGATAAGCAATCACTTAGATGATATTTAACAAATGATTACTTTTCAACTACTGGTAATTCTGGTGGTAAAGGTTTTATTAATGACAAAATAAATGCAGATAAATCTGTTAGAGCTGGAAATGGTAATTTATCAGTTGGTGTTCAATACCAAAGTGATGGAACTATAAAAAACAGTGATGCAATTAAATCTTTTATTAGATCTAATATTAATGAAGTTTATGAGTACACAAAAAAAGATGGTACAAAACAATATTTTAATAAGAATGATTATAATTCTATTAGAAATAAATTATCAACTAGTGATATACCATACTATAAATATAATAAAAATAATGGTAGTTCATATATTGTTGATACAAGATTTGATGATCCAGCCGATTTTTTTGGTCCTTATTTTGTAAATGGAGCTGCTGATATTGAAGGAATTATTAATACAGATAATTGAACAAAAGATGCAAATTATAATTCTAAAAATGCTGCAAAATATTCTATTTATCAAGTCATAGCAGATGAATTTTCATTATTATTTAATGATAATTCAATTACAGAAGCAAGATTAAATATTAAATCTAAAAATTGATTTAATATATTTGGTTTTGAAACTGAAATTCAACAATATGAAGACAAAATTAAAAATGAAAATAGTGATTTTTATGAATTTTTAACAAATCAATTAACTAATATTGCATTAGGAAAAAGATTTAATATCTTTTTTAAAATACCAATTATGTATTCATTGGCAAAAGAATATGTTTTTAAAAATAATCTATCTTATAACCTTTTGAACTTTATTAGAGAATATTTTATATTCATTTGTGATAGATACACTGATGTTATTCATGCATTTTTTCCAGAAAATTTATTAAAAAGAAGATTAGGAAATCAAATTTATAGTGATAAATTTGATTTAAAAAACATTTATGGACTAGATAGTCCAACTTTTGATTATAGTGGTGATATGTATTACTTTATAGATGTATTAATTGAATATTATCCAAGTGTATTGACAGGAATGATAGCTTTTACAGCAGGGTATAATAATATAAATCATATAGCAGGATTGAGTACTTTTAAAAAAAATTCAATAGATGATTTTTTAACACTTTTAAAAAAACATTTTCCTATACTTTTAAAAGATTATAGTATTTTAAATTATGATGATTATATGTTGCTTTATAATAGAGCTTCATCAGATTCAATGGATAAACTTTTAACATATTATGATAAAAATCAAGATTTAAATAAAATATATTCAACACTTTTTGCTGTATTAGTTAATAATACAAAATTTAAAAATGTAATGGATTATGCAATAAAAAGCAAAGATGATAATCTTTTGAATATAGCTGCTAAATATTTTAATGATTATTTGTATTGCACAATTGTTTCTGGAATTGAAGATAATGTTAGTTATTCATATATTTCAAATGCCAAACACTGGTTGATTAATTCTAGTGATTATGAAGAATTTATAAAAATATTTTTTGGTTTTAAACATAAGTTATATTCAAGCACTGAGAAAATTGATACATATGACAGTAGTGGAAAGCAAATTATTGAAAGAGGTAGTTCAATAATTAAAAATATTGATTCATATTCAATAATTAAAGAAGTGTCAAATAACAATGATGAAGGAAATAAAATAAAAACATTGTTAAATACTAATGTAAATTTATCAAGTAACAAAGAATATGTTCATTCTTTTTATAATTTAACAGACAAATTTACAAAAACTAATCAATTTCAAATTGATAAAGATAAATATGATCTTGCAAGACATGTTATAGAAGACATAATATTTCCATATTTTGACATTTCACTTACTATATTAGATCTTGCAACAGGTGGTATTGCTAGCCTCTTTTTTGATATTTTTAAATTTGCATATAATATGATTATGCCTGAATTTGTTAATGAATCATATACATTTTCTACAGACGATGGAAAATATGAATATGTGTGAAATGGTGGTCAAGCAAGAAAATGATTGTATGGATTTGTAAATGAAAATATTCAAGATATTTCAGCAATTAAGTTAATTCAACCATTAAAATATGCTGAACCAAGAAAAGATGATTATTTTTATTTTGGAAATAAAACATATGGAGCTGATGATATCAATCTTCTTACAAATGATTATATTAATTCTTTGGTATATGAATCAAATAATAATGCTATAAAGAAAGTTTATACTTTTGATACCATAAAAATTGGTGATGAAAATAAAAATGTTTTAAATACTATGTCATTAGATAAAGAACAATTAGTTAATGAAATATATGATAGTGTTTTAGCAAAAGAAGAAAGATTTCTTTCAAATGTTGTATTTAACTATGAAGGTGGTTATTATGCAACAAATGATAAAACAGCAATTGAAATGGCAATAGAAGAAATAGATCAAAATATCGAACCAATTAAAGTATCTGTATTACCAAATACAGATGCTAATGGATATGTTGACACAACTAAAGAAATTAAATATCAATTACCTGGTAACAGTTTTGATGTAGAATCAAAAAAAATTCTTTCTCCACAAGAAAAAAATATAGTAGGAGTAAATTTCCTTGAAACTCATGTAAAGAATTGAGGTGGAGATTATACTGAACTAGATCAACACAGACATGATTTTATAGATAGAGTTAAAGTAAAAAGTAAATTTGCTTTAAAATCATCTTTATTAAAAACTGATAATTATACTGATGTAGATTCTGATGTTATAAAAACATCAATATATGAAGCAAAATCATATAATGGTGATGTTAAATATTTCTTAACAGAACAGCAAGCTTATAATTGACTGTCTAATGCAAATAAGTTTACTGCTGCAATTGTTAAAAAAGAAGAAACAGTGTATGAAATTTTTGATAATAAATTTTACTCTTATACAGAATATGAACAATGAGTGAACAATAATATTAAAGTAGGTCTATAGTTATGAAAAAAATAAATATTATTAAATGATTTAGTACAACATGTGCTTTAACATTATGTTGTGCTATTCCAGTTTCTTCTATTGCAACAAATCATTATAATGTATCTGTATCAAAGACAGGTTCATATTACATTAATTATCAAAACACAAAATATGATTCAGTAGAAGATGCTACAAAAAAAGAAATAAGCAATTTACTTAAAAGAGAAAAGGTTATTGGTTCACCAAAAATAAATGCTGGAAGTTATGCATTAAATTTAGATGAAGCAAGAATATATGATTTAAATAAAATTAAAAAAGCATATAGAACAGTTTCTGGCAATCCAACTCCAGATTTTGAAGTTGCTAAAAAAAGTTATACAAATGCAATTAAAGAAATTAAATATTATGATTATAATGGAAAACTACATGAATCACATGATAGTGCTAAAAAATCTATATTAAATTCAACATCATCTAGTGGTATGGGAATTGTTGAATTACAAAGCAACAATGATAAGTTTGAATTTAATCCATTAAATAAAACTGATAATTATAGATTATTAGAATATATATTAAATAATCTTGCAGGTAAAAATAAAGGCAAAATAATAAATGATTTTTCATATGACTATTTTTATAAAAAACCAAGTACTAAAAGTGATTCAACAATTTATAATAAATCACTAGTTGACTCAACTAATGGTAATTCTTCATTTATTAATAATATTGTGAATGAATATAAGCAACATCTTTTAAATATCATAAGCATGTTACCTTTATTTACAATAGAACTTAAATTCGAATCAGGAATGGTTATGCATAATAAATATAGATTTGAATTAGAAAAAGATAAATATGATTATAGAGAAAGAATTGATTTTGAAAAATTTAAAGGATATTTTCCTGAAACATGAACCCCAGAAAAAGTTCTTGATGGAAATGGTAGAACATATTCTATGTTAAGGGGAGCAAGTGATGGACAAATATTACTCAGTACAAAAGATGCTATTTTTGATTTTATAAATAAAAATACATATCTTTCTAATGATATTTTTTCAAATAAACTAGTTACTAATGGTGTATCACTTGATATGTTACGTATTAAACAAAACCCTTGAATGACTTTTGTTTCAAATGGTGGTAAATGAAATTCATTAAGTAAAAAATTATATGACTGTTATTGAGATGAACAATGAAAGAATGGTAAAAGAGTTGCTGAAAATTTACATTTAAATTGATTTGGACATAAATTATCTGTTATTTATGATGGAGATTGTAGTGGTTCTTGAAGTGGTATTCAAATAGGAATAATGTCTCCACAAGCTGATGATTGAGCATGACATGATAGTAGAAGACAAGTTCATTTTGAACATGAACTAAAAGTAAATAAAAAAATTTTATTATCTAATGATTTTAAAAATATTAAAAATGAAGTTATTGAAGAATATGTTGATTATATCTCACCTACAAGCAAATTCCATGTTGATGATACATCACAAAAAGAAGCTATAAAAGATTTTTTAAATAAATCTATAGATACTTTGATAAATCAAATTCCTAATAAAAATGCTAAATATTCATTGAAGACTAGATCTGTTAAATACAATGATTATTATTCACTGATGTTAGATGGAAAATTTAATGAAAGATTTTGATTGCTAAATAATGATGTTAATCGACAATATGATACTAATCTTTTGAAATTGAATGATTATATGAATGATAATTTTATAAATGTAATGAAAGTTTATTTACAACAATATTATTGTATTGACATCTATGATATAAATAAACCTAAATTTTTGATTAAAAATAGTTTAAATAACATGAATAATCTTTATATTTTAATTTTATATAAAAATCTACCTTTATTTGAATTAGATATAAAAGAATTAATAAGTAATATTAATACTTATAATTTAAAATCAAACTCTTCAAAAATAGATTTAAACAATGTTTTAACTTCTTTAGAAAATGGTGTTTCTTTTCCAAACATTTTAAATAGTTTCTCAATTGAAAGTTATATGTTATTAGATTCATTTAAAAATATTTCAAACCATAATGTTACATCAATTAATAACTATAATTCTATAGAAATAAATAATCAACCAATATATGGTGTGGTAGATAATAAAATTACAAACATATCTAATACTAATACACCTCTACTTAAATACACATCTCAAGATGAAACAATTAAATATGACTTAGAAACATTTTTCAATGTATACAATAGTGAACTTGAATTAAAAAATAATGCAAAAACAAATTTAATATCAAAAC
>CANSNC010000010.1 GCA_947648205.1 uncultured Mycoplasma sp. | reverse complement strand
TATGAGTTATAAGTTGTGCTATTATGATGTTGCACTTCATATTTCAGTCAAGGAATAAACTGGTGTTTTAATACATCAGTTTATTTTATTGTTACAATTAACTTAAATTAACTATAATCATATTTATAAATTCTATTACTTCAATTGATAATCTTTTTTGCCACTTATAACATATAATTTATAATGTCAAAAATCTTACATAATTAATTGATGTTTTGGAGTTGTGAATGATATTTTTAAAAAAGTTTGAAGCAAGAGGTTTTAAATCATTTGCTGATATGACTAAACTAAATTTTGATAGTGCAATGATTGGTATTGTTGGTCCAAATGGTTCTGGTAAGTCAAATGTAATAGATGCAATAAAATGAGTGCTGGGAGAAAAATCTATAAAATCATTACGTGGTAAAAAAAGTGATGATATTATTTTTCATGGTTCTAATTCTAAACCAAAAAGTGAATTTGCAGAGGTTACTTTAACTTTTGACAATACATCAAGAGTATTGCATATAGATCTTGATGAAGTTGCTGTTACAAGAAGATTATATAGAGGTGATGGAAATAATGATTATTTCATTAATGGAGAACAAGTTAGATTAAAAGACTTGTTAGATGTTTTTGTAGATACTGGTTTATCAAAAGGGTCATTGGGAATTATTTCACAAGGTACAATTAATTGATTTGCAGATAGTAAACCAGAAGATAGAAGAACAATATTTGAAGAAGCAGCTGGTATTGGTTTATATATTAGAAGGAAAGAAGAAACTTTAAGACAACTTGAACGTACTCAAACAAATTTAGATAGACTTACAGATATAACAAAAGAATTGCAAAGAGACATTAAAAAACTTGAAGTTCAAGCATCTAAAGTAAAAGAATATAAAGAAAAAAAAGAAGAATTAACAAAACTTGAAATATCAATTATTGTAAAAGATGTTGTTGCTGCAAATAAAGAATTAGATTATGTTTCTAAAATGTTAAATGAATCAAGAAATTCAAATATAATTTTAGAGCCAAAATTAAATGCTCTTATTGAAGAATTGATAATATACAAAGATAAGTTAGAACAATCTGATATAAAAGTGTCAAAATTTTCTTTTGAACTAAATGAAATTATTAACAAAATTAATAAGTTGGAAATTGAAAAATCAATTATAGATAATGATTTAAAATTAGATATAAATTCTAGTGATTATTCTTCAAAAGTAGATGCACTACATGAAGTTATAGTTAATTTAGATAAAGAAATTAATTCCAAAAAAATAATTTTAGATAGAAATAAAAATGAATTTGAAATATTTAACAACCAATTAGTAGAATTAGACATAAATAGAAATGATTTCACAAATAGTATTTATGATTTAACAACAAAAAATGTTACTAATAAAACTAATTTAACTCATCTAGAAGACACATTAAGAAATAAACCTAATCATGATGGTGGATCTAAAGCTATATTGAATAATAAAGATGCTTTAACTGGAATTTTAGGTTCTGTGATGGATTTTATAAAATGTGATCCTGAGCATGCTCAAGCAATAACAATAGCATTAGGTAAAAATGTTCAAAATATAGTAGTTAATACAATAAGAGATGCAAGAAGATGTATTGATTTTTTGGTAAATAACAAGGCTGGTGTTACTACATTTATGCCAGTGTATGAAATGAAACCAAAATTAATTAAACCAGAGCATTTAGAAATTATGCAACATATTGATGGCTTTGTGGGTGTTGCTTCAAATTTAATATTAAAACTTGAAAAAAAGATACAACCTGTTATAGATTCAATTTTAGGTAGAATAGTAATAGCAACTACATTAGAGGCAGCAAGTGAGATTTCAAAATATACTTTTTCTTTATATAAAATTATTACATTAGATGGTCAAATTATAAATCCACAGGGTTCTATTACTGGTGGTTATACTAAATTAGCAAATGATGGATTTATAGGTTTAGAAACAAGAATTAAAGAAGTAAAAAAAGTTATTGAATCAGAAGAAGCACAAATAAATAAACTAAGAATAAAATTAAAAGAAAATGATTTAGCTTCAATGGAACTTAGAAATAAAATTGCTGAAAGAAAAGCTAATATTTTTAAATTTGATGATCAAATAAAAAATTTAGAAACTGAAATGATAAAGTATAAATTAGAATATGAAAAACTTTCTAAAAAAACATATGATCCATTAGAAGGAAGTAAAAGTGAATTTACTTTGATAAATGAGAAATTAAACTTATTATTAAATACAAAAGAAAAAGTTGAAAATGATTTGTATGCTAATCAGAATAATAAAAAACTTTTAAAGAAAAAAATATATGATATAGAAGAAACTATAGATTTGACAAGAAAAGCAATAGACAAAAACAAAGATATTATTCTTGAATTTGATAAAAAAGAACTAAAAAATATAAATATTATTGATAATGCGAAAAATAAATTAAATGATACATATAAAATGACAATAGAAACTGCTATTGAATCATATAGTGAACCTTTAACAATTTCTGACAATGTTGCAAGACAAAAAATAGAAAAATTAAATAAAGAAATTGGTTATATGGGCAATATGAATATGGATGCTATTAATGAATTAAAAGAAAAATCTGAGCGTTATGACAAAATGAAGGCTGAAGAATTAGAAATTGCAGAGGCAAAAGATGATTTATTAAATTCTATTTCAGAACTTGATAAAAAAGCTCATGAAGATTTTTCAAATACAATAAATAAAATTAATGAAGAATTGCCAAAAACATTTAAGTACTTATTTGGTGGAGGAGATTGTAGAATTGAGTATACAGATCCTAATAATATTCTGACTTCAGGAATTGAAGTAAAAGCATGTCCACCAGGAAAGCATATTAATTCATTATTTGCATTATCAGGAGGGGAAAAAACTTTAGTTGCTTTATCTGTTTTATTCTCTATATTAAAAATTAGTTCATTTCCATTAGTTATCTTAGATGAAGGTGAATCAGCATTAGATCCCTCTAATGTAGAGAGATTTGCTAATATTATCCATGCATTTAGTAATGAAACACAATTTTTAGTTATTACACATCGTCCATTAACAATGGAAAAATGTGATAAATTGTATGGTGCAACAATGTTAACTAAAGGTGTAACTACTATGATTCATGTCACATTATCAGATGCAATTAAAAATTATGCAAATGATAAACCAGATGCTGAATAAAAATAATATATTATTGTTTGGAGAAAAATATGGGTTTTTGGAAAAAGTTAGTTGATAAAATAAAGGGGAAAAAATCTCTTTCAGAAAAAATAGAAGAAAAAAACATTGAAAATAAAGCCAATGTTTATATAAATCAAGAAGTTCAATCACAAAAGAAATTTGATGATGGATTAAAAAAATCTTCTTCAAATTTATCAAAAGCTATTGCTGAAATTTCTAAAAAATATAAAGAAATTGATGAATCTTTATATGAGAGTATAGAAGAAATATTAATTTCTTATGATGTTGGTGTTATTGCAACAACTAAAATATTGGATGCAATAAAAGAGGAAATTAATTTTCAAAATGTAAAAGACCCAAAATTAATTAGAGAAATTATTGTTGATAAATTATTTACATATTATATTCAAGATACTAATGTAAACACTTTTTTTAATGTTCAAAATAATAGAACAAATGTAATATTGGTTACAGGAGTAAATGGTGTTGGAAAAACAACATCAATTGCAAAAATAGCAAATAAGTTTAAGAAAGAAAAGAAAAAAATTCTTTTAGTTGCTGGTGATACATTTAGAGCTGGTGCAATTGAGCAGTTAAAGATATGAGCTGAAAAATTATCTGTTGATATTGTTGTTCCAGACAAGCAAGGCCTTAGTCCTGATGCTGTTATTTACAAAGGTTTAGATAAAGGCTATAAAGAAAAATATGATGTTATATTGTGTGATACATCTGGAAGATTAAATAATAAAATCAATCTAATGAAGGAACTTGAAAAAATTAATAATAATATTAAAAAATTTGATCCAAATGCACCACATGAAGTATTATTGGTATTAGATGCAACTACTGGACAATCAGGCATTAATCAAGCAAAAGCTTTTAAAGAAATTACTAATGTTAGTGGAATAATTTTAGCAAAGATGGATGGCACTTCAAAAGGCGGAATAGTTTTATCAATTAAAGATAATTTCAATATACCAGTTAAATATATTGGTCTTGGAGAAAAGTTAGATGATCTTTCACCTTTTGATTTAGAAAAATTTATTATTGGTATAACTAAGGAAATTAAATTATAATGAAAGATATAGGTAGACTCAGTTTACTGATGGACTTTTATGGATCATTATTAACTGACAAACAATATGATTATCTATATGATTATTATTTTTGTGATTTAACATTTTTAGAAATAGGCAACAAACATTCAATTTCCAAAAATGCAATATATGATAGTATTAAAAAAGCCATTTTAGAACTTGAGCATTATGATTCAAAATTGCATCTTATTAAGTCATATGAAGAAAGAATTAAAATTTATAAAAAAATGAATATAGATAATAAAATATTTAAACAATTATTAAACACTGAGGTTTTTAACCATGGACAAAAACATAAATAATATTATTTTTGGAATCCCTAGTATAATGTCAGAATTTGTTATGACTAATAATAAACATGATGATACTTTTGAATCATTAGCAAAATTTATTTTATCAATTAATGAAAATGACAAGGATACAAATATTTACTTTATTGTTGATCAAGTTGAAAAATCTGATTCTAACAATAATTATTTGGATGGAAATAATTGTCAAAGAAATAACATAAAGGATTTTTTAAAAAATTACAAAATCAAAATTCGAGAAAATAATATTAAATTTGTTTTAAAAAAAACATCTTCAAATCAAGTATTAGATGTTGATGCATCAATTGATGATGTTGTCTATATTGAAGATGAACAAGATATATCACCAGATAACACAGTTGTTATTTTTAGTGATTCAAAGTTTGGTGAAGTAGCTTTTTTAGATGACTTTTTTTGTGTAGCTATATGTTCTGATACATTAAAAATTAATTTTGATTTAAAAGAATTTCAAAAAATATCAAACAAAATAATAAATCTAAGTAAAGAGGAAATTACATTAGATTCATTAAATTATGATTTTTTAACATTTAATGAATCTCATTAACTTTAGTTGATATTTTTTTCTTTCTAGTACTATTTAATAATATAATTTATAAAAGATATAAAGGGTAAGTTATGTCAAAATTTAAATCGAAAATTCAAAAAATATCAAATATTGATTATGCAAAAACATTTTATATTGAACAATTATTTGCAGATCCTAAAATGCTTGAAATGCATGCATCAAGAATAAAGCAAATATATCCAAAAGCATCTGATGATTTAATTAGAAGTCAAATTGATCAAATTATTATTAAAGAAAATACTTTTAATTTGATTATGCAATATATTGTTAGTAATTTTAAAATTCAGTTTGATCAAAGTGAAGTTAATGCTTTTAAAACAAGATTTGCACAACAATTTAATGAATCAGATCAGAATAAGATTACAGATATTTCAGAAAAATTAATCACTAAAGGATTGGTTTTTGAAGTTATTTCAGCTGAAAAAAATATTAAAGTTGATGATGCACAAGCTAAACAATATTTGGATAATTATTATAAAGCTACAAATAATTCTATAAATGAGTTTTTAAATAATAAAGATAAATTTAGTGAAATAAAAGAAATAATTTTAGAAGAAAAAATTACACAATGATTAATAGATAATTTTAAAGTTTATCTGAATGTTAAAACAATAATCCATAATAATCAAAATAAACAAAATAACTAAAATTTAAACTACCTATTTAATATAAAGGTAGTTTTTTTATCTATGCCTACTTTATAAATAAATTTGTGGGGGTATTGTTATTGTTAAATCAAAAAGTTATAATTATATATGTAGATTAATGACTATATTACAATCATTTCTAGGAGTGATTTATGAACTTAAAAAAACGTATAACACTATTGAGCGCTGCAATAGGTATAACAACTATTATGGTGCCAACAGTTTTTATGTCTGTTAATTCTAATAACAATATTGCTATTAATAACAATGTAGTAGGTATAGGAAATAGAAATGTTGCAGCATATACAAATTATTATTCTCAAGGGAATATGGAAACTATCACAAATTTAAATGGACCAATTTTGTTGAAAGACAATGGTACAAAAGTTGTTAGTATGGATTGATATGGAAATATTAATTGAGAATATAGTGTATCTGAGTTAGACACAACTGATAAGTCAACTAAAATTGTTGACTGAAACTATATGGATTCTCATGATTGGCTGTATTTAATTACAGACAAATCTTTTATCATAAAAATTATTAGTACAACAGGATCAATTGCTGGTAGATCAAGTAAAAAAACAAGTCAAGTTCCAGAAGGTGCTAATAGACTTGCTACAATTTCTTTTAATAATTCTTTATATGTATGAAATTCTACAACTAATAATCCACAAGCTGTACAAATTGATAGAAACACATTAAAAAAAGTTCCACTTACAACAAATCCAACAACAACTGGTTATTTAGTTGATATTTTACCAATTGCAGTTGGTTATAATATTGGTGTTTTTTCAAGTGCAGCTGTACAAGATGCTACTGCAATTACTGGACACACAATAACCCTTAAATTTATAGATGATAATTTAAGTCAAATAAATAATTCACCAACTACTACAATAAACTCGTCTGATTTAACAACAGGAACAACGTATAAAGATTTTGCTACATATTCTTTCCAAAGAAGCAAGAATACAACTTCTCCATTAATTCTTGTAGATAAATTTGCATATTCAGTAACTTTAAATAAAACAAATATGGCAAGTTCTTCTATAACTAAGTTAACTGTTGTAACTGGTAATACTCCAAATAATAAATGAATTAATTCAGCTTTTATGGATGCAAATGACACTGTATATTTTAAAACTTTTGGGGAAACAAATATTTATTCAGTAAGTTATAATAACTTACTAACTGTACATACAAATTTAGATAGTAACAATAATACTGTGTTACAAAATATTGTAAAGAATACAGATAATAATGTTCAAATATTTGGAGTAGCAGAATCTGGCAAAGAGCAAAATAATCAATTCGGAATGAAAAAACTGTATAGTCAAGATTTGATGCTAATAACTTCTAGTGAAAATAGTTATATTACAGGAATGAAAAGTAAAAAAGTTGATTCAAGTGATTATTCAACTATCAAACCAAGTATTAGTTTAAAATCATCATCAATTGATAAATTTATAGCAAATGTGCCATCAATTGTAACTGCTACAGATTTTGTTTCAAATAATGCTGACGCAATAGTTGGTAATAATGTTACATTTAAAGCAAATGATTTAACTGGTGAATTAACAGTTAAAGCTACTTTAACAAAATCTGCTTGATATGATAATAAACAAAAAACAACTTCAATAGTAACTGCAAGATATAATAGTAGTACATCAACAAAACCAAAAAAATTATCAGAGTTAGTTAAATGAGCAGATGATAGAGCTTTTTTTACTCAATTTGGGAAATATACACCTGCTCAATTAGTTGAATCAGATTTAAATAAATGAAAAGGATTAATTGTTACCACTGGTATACAAGAAGGACCAAATTTTAAAAATTTATCAACTAATGTTGTAATTACAGATAGAAAAGATGCACAAGGACAAATTACATTACAAGGTGTTGTTTCTTATACAGATAAATTAAATAATTTTGTAAGCTATACTTTACAACCAAAATCATATACTATTGCAAAATCAACTGGTCAATATGCTATTAAATTTTATGGTGCAACATCAAATGCGACTGGTACATTACAAACTGCACAACCTAAACCAAATCCAGAAATTAATATAGGTGATGTTAATAATGCAACTGTTAAAGATATGCAAAAATATTTACCTTCAATGATTTCTTGAGATCAACTACCATTATTTTTAGAAAAAGAAGAGTCATATGTGCCAAGTCATAGAAATATGGTTAGTACATATGATGATAAAGTAGGTACATTAACTATAGAATTAACTTATGGAATTATTGATGCTAATACTATTCCAAATAAGTTTATTCAAACTTATACTGGTTTTACAACTGAGTCTCAAGCAAATATTAATTGACAAGGTGATCAAGTGAAAGATGATGATCCTATAAAACAAATTTACACAGATGTAGATATTAGAGATATTACTACAATTGGTGCTTATAATGATTTAAAAAATACTGTAGCAAACCAAGTGCAAGCAAATCAACTTGGACAAATTTATGATACTAAATTAGCTAGAATGGGATTTGTTCCTACAATTTCAATTGATAAAATGACAGCATCTGATAATGAATATGGTACTTTTGTTGTTACATTGGATTACTCTGGAGATAAAACAGATCCTACAAAATTAAAACAAGCATATAAAAATATGTTTGGTCTTAAGGATTTTAAAATATCTCAAAGATATTCTGGTATGTTACCAATTGGTGAATTATATGGAATAACACTAGATCAAAATAGTGCTAAAGCAAAAAGAGTTATTGAAAAATATGATGTTGATTCAACAATATCTACTAGTGATATAATTTCTACTTTAGATATTAAAGGATATAAATTAGATCAAGAAAATTCTGCTGATAATGATAGTGTTACTATTCAAAGTTTTACTTGAGATGGTGAAAAATTTGTATTTACTGTTTTTGCTCAAAGTAAAGAATATACTACTGTTTCTACAACAGAGAAATTTACTTTAGATTGAGCTCCTAAATTTAAAGCAATTAGAGAACGTAACATGATTATTGCAATTGTTGTATCAATTTTAGGTGTTTCAATTGTCTCAACAGCAATTACTTTATATATTCTTAGACGTAATAGAATTAGAAGATTATTGAAATAATAATAGCTTAAAAATCTATCCAATTAAATGGATAGATTTTTTTAATATCTTTCCTCAAAAGTTGCAATTGATATTTTACAAGAATATAATGCATACATATTTAAAACAAATAGATTTTATAATTGGAGGAAAATATGAATTTAAAAAAACGAATTACTTTATTAAGTGCAACTATTAGTTTAACAACAGTTGCTATACCATCAATTATATTTTTATCAAATACAAATAATATTAATAATTTGGCTAAAGATATCAATGAAAAAAATCAAAATAATGTTACAATAGGAACTCAACATTATTATTCTCAAGGTAATTTGTCAACAATTGCTAATGTTAATGGTCCAATTGTGTTAAAAGATAATGGAACAAAAATTGTTAATATGGATTGATATGGAAATATTAATTGAGAATATAGTGTATCTGAATTAGATCCTAATGGATCAACAAAAATTGTTAGTTGAAACTATATGGATTCTCATGATTGATTATACTTAATTACAGATGCTTCATTCATTGTAAAAATTATTAGTACAACAGGTTCAATTGCTGGTAGAGCAAGTCAATCTATTAGTGGTGTTCCAACAGGAGCTAATAGACTTGCTACAATTTCATTTAATAATTCTTTATATGTATGAAATTCTACAGAACAAAAACCAACTGCTGTTCAAATTGACAGAAATACATTAAAAAAAGTTGATAGTGTTAATCCAAAAGTTGAAGAAACAGCATATTTAGTTGATATATTACCTATAGCAGTAGGTTATAATATTGGAGTTTTTTCTAACCAAAGTGTTTCTGATACAAGTTCAATTAATGGACATACAATAACACTAAAATTTATTGATGATAATTTGAAAAAAATAACAAATTCAAATGAAACAACAGTAGCAAGTCTGTCAAGTGGTACAACATACAAAGATTTTGCAACATATTCTTTTCAAAGAAGTAAAAATACAAACTCTCCTTTGATTATTGTTGATAAAAATGCTTATTCAATAAATTTAAATAAAACTGATATGTCAAATTCATCAATTAATTTAATTAGTATAGCTAATGGCCAACAAGTAAATCAAAATTTAGTTAATTCAGCATTTATGGATGAAAATGACACTATTTATTTTAAAACATATGGTGAATCAAAAATATATTCAATTGATTACAATAATAATTTTATAATCCATACAGAATTAAATTCATCAAGTAATACAACATTACAAAATATTGTGAAACAACCAACTAATAATGTTCAAATTTTTGGTGTTGCTGAAACTGGAAAACCAGAAAATATTGAATTTGGTGCAAAAAGATTATACTCACAAGATCTTATGCTAATTACTTCTAGTGAAAATACATATATAACAGGAATGAAAAGCAAAAGAATAGATAGTGCTGATTATTCTTCTATAAAACCTGGTATTCAAATTAAGTCAACTTCTCAAGATAGATTTCAATCTAATGTTCCTTCAATTGCAACAGCAAATGATTTTGTATCAACAAATGCAGACCCTTTAGTTGGTAATCAAGTTACTTTTAAAGCAAATGATTTAAAAGGTGAACTAACTGTTAAAGCTATTTTAACAAAAAGTGCTTGATATAATAGTTCTGAAAAAACAACTTCAATTGTTACTGTTACTTATAATAGTCAAACAACTCCAAAGCCAAAGAAATTGGCAGATTTAGTTAAATGAGCAGATCAAAATAGATTTTATTCTCAATTTGGAAAATATACTCCTGCTCAATTGGTTGAGTCAGATTTAAATAAATGATCTGGATTAATTACTACAACAGGTATACAAGAAGGTACAAATTTTAGAAATCTTAGCACAAATGTAGTAATTATAAGTAGAGATGATACTCAAGGTAAAATTAAATTACAAGGAGTTGTATCTTACACTGATAGACTAAATAATTATGTAAGTTATACACTTAATCAACAAGAATATACTATTTCAAAATCAACTGGTAAATATGCAATTAAATTTTATGGTTCAACAAAAGATGCAGTTGGTACTACACAAAATGTTGCATCAAAACCAAATGATTCTATATCAATGGATGATGTCCCAAATGCTGCTGTTAAAGACATGCAAAAATATTTACCTTCAATGATTTCTTGAGAACAATTACCATTATTTTTAGAAAAAGAAGAATCATATGTGCCAAGTCATAGAAATATGATTAGTACATATGATGATAATGCTGGTACATTAACAATAGAATTAACTTATGGAATTATTGATGCTAATACTATTCCAAATAAATTTATTCAAACTTATACTGGATTTACAACTTCTTCCCAAGCTAATATTAATTGACAAGGATCAGAAGTTAAAAATAAACCAGTTAATCAAATTTTTAATGATACTGTAATTAAAGATATTACTTCAATTGGTGCATACAATGATTTAAAAAACACTGTAGCAAACCAAGTGCAAGCAAATCAACTTGGACAAATTTATGATACTAAATTGTCAAGAATGGGATATGTCCCAACAATTTCTATTGAAAAAATGACATCACTTGATAATGAATATGGTTCATTTATTGTTACTCTTGATTATTCTGGAGATAAAACAGATCCTACCAAATTAAGATATGCATACAAAGATATGTTTGGTCTTAAAGAATTTAAAATATCTCAAAGATATTCTGGTATGTTGCCAATTGGTGAGTTATATGGAATAACATTAGATCAAAATAGTGCTAAGGCAAAAAGAATTATACAAAAATATGATGTTGATTCAGCAATTTCAACAGATGATATAATTTCTACTTTAGACATTAAAGGATATAAATTAAATCAAGAAAATCCAAATAATAATGATAGTGTTACAATTCAAAGTTTTACTTGAGACAGTGAAAAATTTGTATTTACTGTTTTTGCTCAAAGTAAAGAATATTCAAGTGTATCAGAAACAAAGAATTTTACTTTAGATTGAGCGCCTAAATTTAAAGCAATTAGAGAGCGTAACATGATTATTGCAATTGTTACTTCAATATTAGGTGTGATAATTGTTTCAACAGCAATTACTCTATATATTTTTAGACGTAATAGAATTAGAAGACTATTGAAATAGTAGTAGTTTAAAATCTATCCTTAGTTTATAGGATAGATTTTTTATTTTTGCTAAAAGTTGCATTTGATAATTTATAAAAATATAATCATAAATGTAAAAAAACAAATTTTAACATTTGTTAGGTGGGGTATGAAATTAAAAAAGCGAATGACATTTATAAGTGCAGCAATAGGTGTTACATCTATTGTTGTACCTTCTCTTGCTATCTCAGCAAGCAATAATAATAAAACATTAATAAATGATTTTAAGACAGTAAATAAAAATGCTGCAACATATACAAATTATTATTCTCAAGGGAATATGGAAACAATTACTAATGTAAATGGTCCAATTTTATTAAAGGATAATGGATCAAAAGTTGTAAGCATGGACTGATATGGAAACATTAACTGAGAATATAGTGTAAGCGAATTAGATACAACTGATAATTCAACTAAAATTGTTGATTGAAACTATATGGATTCACATGACTGATTGTATTTAATTACAGATAAATCTTTTATCATAAAAATTATTAGTACAACAGGGTCAATCGCAGGTAGAGCAAGTAAATCAGCAAGTGGTGTCAAAGATGGATCAAATAGACTTGCAACAATTTCATTTAATAATTCTTTATATGTATGGAATTCTACACAAGAAGCACCAGATGCTATCCAAATTGATAGAAACACATTAAAACAAATTGTAACAACAGGAGTGAAAGCAGAAGCAGGTTATTTGGTTGATATTTTACCAATAGCAGTTGGATACAATATTGGTGTTTTTTCAAATAAAAGTGTAGTAGATGCAAATCAATTTAATAATGACACAATAACTCTTAAATTTATAGATGATAATTTAAAGAAAATTAGTAATTCAACTGAAACAACTATTAGTGGTCTTTCTAACACTACAACATACAAAGATTTTGCAACTTATTCATTTCAAAGAAGTAAGAATACAACTTCTCCTTTGATTATTGTAGACAAGAAAGCATATTCAGTTATATTAAATAAAACAAGTATGGCTAATTCATCAATAAATGAAGTTACTATTGCGTCAGGTCATACAAATAATAATAATTGAATAAATTCTGCATTCATGGATGAAAATGATACAGTTTATTTTAAAACATTTGGTGAAACAAAAATTTATACTATAAATTACAATAATAATTTTATAGTTCATACAGAATTGAATAGTTCAAATAACACAACTTTGCAAAATATAGTTAATAATTCTAATAATAATGTTCAAATTTTTGGTGTAGCTGAAACTGGAAAATCACAAAATATTGAGTTTGGAATGAAAAAATTATATTCACAAGATACATTATGAATTACTTCTAGTGAAAATTCATATATAACAGGTATGAGAGAAAAAAGAGTAGAAAATTCTGATTATTCTATTCTTAAACCTGGTATACAATTGAAAGCATCTTCACAGTCTAGGTTTGTTGCAAATGTGCCATCCATTGTTACTGCTAACGATTTTTCTTCAACAAATGCTGATGCATTAGTTGGTAATCAAGTTACTTTTAAAGCAAATGATTTAACAGGAGAATTAATTGTTAGAGCAACTTTAACAAAAAGTGCTTGATATAGCAATCAACAAAAAACAACTTCTATTGTAAAAGCAGTATATGATTCAAAAGTAAATATTAAACCAAAAAAATTATCTGATTTAGTTAAATGAGCAGATGATAGACAATTTTCTACACAGTTTGGAAAATATACGCCATCTCAATTAGTGGAAGCTGATTTAAACAAATGATCAGGTCTTATTACAACAACAGGAATTCAGGAAGGAAATAATTTTAAGAATGTAAGTAAAAATGTTGTGATTACTAACAGAGTTGATACAAATGGCCAAATTACATTACAAGGTGTTGTATCTTATACAGATAGACATAATAATTTTGTAAGTTATACTTTACAAGAAAAAACTTATACAATAACTCCATCAACTGGAAATTATTCTATTAAATTTTATGGAGGTATTGGAAATGCAACAGGAACTACACAAAATCAACCATCTAAACCAAATACTGATATATCAATGGATAATGTTCCAAATGCTGCTGTTAAAGATATGCAAAAATATTTACCATCAATGATTTCTTGGGATCAATTACCATTATTTTTAGAAAAAGAAGAATCATATGTGCCAAGTCATAGAAATATGATTAGTACATACAATGATGATGCTGGTACACTAACAATAGAATTAACTTATGGAATTATTGATGCAAATAAAATTCCAAATAAATTTATTCAAACTTATACAGGATTTACAACTTCTTCTCAAGCTAATATTAATTGACAAGGATCAGAAGTTAAAGATAAGCCAGTTAATCAAATTTTTAAAGATGCTACAATTAAGGATATTACTTCAATTGGTGCATACAATGATTTAAAAAATACTGTAGCAAACCAAGTGCAAGCAAATCAACTGGGACAAATTTATGATACTAAATTGTCAAGAATGGGCTATGTTCCAAAAATTTCTATTGAAAAAATGACATCACTTGATAATGAATATGGTTCATTTATTGTTACTCTTGATTATTCTGGAGATAAAACAGATCCTACCAAATTAAGATATGCATACAAAGATATGTTTGGTCTTAAAGAATTTAAAATATCTCAAAGATATTCTGGTATGTTGCCAATTGGTGAGTTATATGGAATAACATTAGATCAAAATAGTGCTAAGGCAAAAAGAATTATACAAAAATATGATGTTGATTCAGCAATTTCAACAGATGATATAATTTCTACTTTAGACATTAAAGGATATAAATTAAATCAAGAAAATCCAAATAATAATGATAGTGTTACAATTCAAAGTTTTACTTGAGACAGTGAAAAATTTGTATTTACTGTTTTTGCTCAAAGTAAAGAATATTCAAGTGTATCAGAAACAAAGAATTTTACTTTAGATTGAGCGCCTAAATTTAAAGCAATTAGAGAGCGTAACATGATTATTGCAATTGTTACTTCAATATTAGGTGTGATAATTGTTTCAACAGCAATTACTCTATATATTTTTAGACGTAATAGAATTAGAAGACTATTGAAATAATAGTAGTTTAAAATCTATCCTTAGTTTATAGGATAGATTTTTTTATTAAAATTTGCTTAGTAATTTTTTATTAAAATAATGGATTTATTACATTTTTTGTATAAAAATGTAACTTATATAGCATTTTATAATATTTTTTAAATATATATGTGATTTAATTAATAGTTAGTATTTTATTTATTTTGTGCATAAAATAAATTTTTTAAAGGAGTGCTTATGAGAGACTATAAAAGAACATTAAATATGCCTACAACTGAATTTGAAATGAAAGCCAATTTAAATGTTAAAGAGCCAAAAATACAATCAAAATGAATATTAGATAAGATTGAAAAGAAAATTTTGGCAAAAAATAAGACTACTAAAAAAAATTATATTTTGCATGATGGTCCACCATATGCTAATGGAGATTTACATTTAGGACATTCATTAAATAAAATAATCAAAGATTTTATTATTAGATATAAATCTATGAATGGATATTACTGTAGATACATTCCAGGATGAGATACACATGGTTTACCAATTGAGCAAGAATTGATAAAAAAAGGTTTAAATAAAGATCCAAACCTTACAATTACTCAAAAAAGAAAAAATTGTAAAGAATTTGCTGTTCAAAATGTTTATAACCAAAAAGATCAATTTAGAAGACTTGGAATATTGTCTGAAATGGATGAAATATATTTAACATGTGATCCAGATTATGAAGTTAGACAACTTAAAATATTTGCAAAAATGTTATCAAAAGGTTTAATTTATCAAGATTTAAAACCTGTTTATTGAAGTTGATCAAGTCAAACAGCATTAGCTGATGCTGAAATTGATTATAAAGAAGTTGAATCAAATAGTATATATGTTTCATTTGTTATAACAGAAAATAATGATGTTGTTCATAAAAATGATAAATTAGTTATTTGAACTACTACACCATGAACTTTGCCCTCAAATTTAGCTGTTGCAGTTAACCCAAAAATAAATTATTCACGGGTTAAAGTTGATTCTTCATATTTCATTGTGGCAAGTTCATTGCTAGAAAAAGTTGCTGAAAAATTGGGGTGAAAAAATTATAATGTTATAGAAGAATTTCTAGGAAAATCTTTGGATAAATTAACTTATAAACATCCTCTTTATAGCAAAAAATGTGAAGTTATTTTAGCTGGATATGTAAGTGATAAAGATGGAACAGGTTTAGTACATAATGCACCAGGATTTGGTCATGATGATTATTTGGCTTGTAAAAAATATGGAATAAAAGTTTTTTGTCCAATTGATAAATATGGAAAATTCACTGATGAAGTTAAAGATAAAGAATTGATAGGTTTATTCTATAATGATGCTAATCCAATTATTATTGAAAGACTAAAAAAAGATAATTCTTTATTATTGTTTGAAACTATAAGACATCAAGCTGCTCATGATTGAAGAACAAAAAAACCTATTATTTATCGTGCAACAAGACAATGATTTGTAAACATTTCTAAAATAAATGCAAATATTATGAAATCTTTAACTAAAGTTAAATCAATTGATCCAACAATTGTGACAAAAATGAAAGAAATGATTAATAATAGACAAGAATGATGTATTAGTCGTCAACGTATTTGAGGTGTTCCAATTCCAATAATTTATGATAAAGACAATAAACCAATTTTAGACTCAAAAGTTGTTAATCATATAATAGATATTATTGATGAAGAAGGACTTAATGTTTGATATACAGAAGATGCAAAATATTTTTTGCAAAATAGTGGATATAAAGATTATAGTTCTTCTAAAAAATACATTAAAGAAACAGACATAATGGATGTTTGATTTGATTCTGGTACAAGTTATAGTGTCCTTAAAGAAAATAAATTACCTTTTCCATCAGATTTATACTTTGAAGGAAAAGATCAATTTAGAGGTTGATTTAATTCATCAGTAATTACAAGTGTTGCTGTAAATAATGAAGCACCATATAAAATGCTTTTGACACATGGATTTGTTCTTGATGAAAATGGTAATAAAATGTCAAAATCAGCTGGTAATGGAATTGATCCAATGACAATTTGTAAAGAACTTGGAGCAGATGTTTTAAGAATTTGAGTTGCATCATCTGATTTTTTAGAAGATGTTAGAATCTCAAAAGAAATATTAAACCAATCAGCTGAAGTTTATAGAAGAATAAGAAATACATTATTTAAATTTATATTAGGAAATTTAAGTGATTTTGACTTAAAAAAATTTAAAGGAATTAAATATAGTCAAGCAGATTATTATGTGCAAACACTTTTAATGGAAACTGTAAAAGAAGTACAATCTTATTATGAAAAATTTAATTATAAAGCAGTAATAAAACTTATAAATAAAAATATTTCTGATTTATCAAGTTGATATTTTGATTATATAAAAGACATTTTGTATTGTGAAAAAAAAGACAATTCTGAAAGAATTGCAATTCAAGGTACAATGCATATTTTGTTAGATAATTACTTAAGAATGCTTGCTCCTATTATTCCTCATACTTGTGAAGAAGTTTATACTTATTTTGAAAAGAAAAACAAAGAAAAATCTGTTCATCTAGAAGATTTTCCAAATTTTAAAATTGATGTTAAAAATAGAGTTAATATGGAATTATGAAATCAATTTTTTAAAATCAAAAATGAAGTATTTTCAAAACTTGAATTTGCTAGAACAGAAAAAATTATTTCACATAATGGTGAAGCAATTGTAAATATAACATCTACTGATAAAATGCCATTTGATGATGCAACAATGGCAAGATATTTAAATGTGGCTGAATTTACTTCATCATTAAAATCAAAAGGTGAATCAAATATTAAAATTAAAAATTCTAAGTTTATTAAATGTGATAGATGTTGAAATTATTATCATAAAGATAAAATGTCAAAACAAGAAAAAGAAATTTGTATAAGATGTGAAAAAGTAATTTTATAAAGAATATGCTTTTAGTGCAATATATCCAGTTTCTTTTATATTATAAAAATCTATAAAACCTACTTTTGCAATTCAAATATTGAATGCTTTTTCATGGCATTTAATATTTGAATTTTTTAATACATTTCTATGAGTTTCAAGAACATTAAATCTAATATCACATACAATTATGTCAACTGCACTTTTAAACATATGTGTTGAAATATTATTTGTTCTTTCCAACAAATATACTCTATTATTTATCCAATTATGAATGGGTGCTAATTCATTTATGATTTGCAATTTATTTTTTATTTTAATTGTTTCTACATTAACAATTTCATTATTAATATAAAGTTTATTTTTATAAATTTTTGTAGATTTTCTAATTAAAGATAATTTACAAATATGTTCAATTTCTTTTGCTCTTTTTTTTGTTCTAAACATTTTTATTCCATTTCTAAAATAATAAATTAATAATTATTAATTAAACCCTTTAAAATAATACTATATAAAAATTATAGAGGTATTTTATGACTCCACATATAAAAGCAAAAAAAGGTGATTTTTCAAAGATTGTTTTAATGCCAGGAGATCCGTTAAGAGCCAAATGGATTGCAGAGAATTTTTTAGAATCATATCAATTAGTAAATGATGTTAGAGGAATGTATGCATTTACAGGAAATTATAAAGGAATAAAAATAAGTGTTATGGGACATGGTATGGGAATTCCATCAATTGGAATTTATTCATATGAATTATTTAATTTTTTTGATGTTGAAGTAATTATAAGAATAGGTAGTGCTGGTTCTTATACAAAAGATGTAAAAGTTGGAGATTTAATTTTAACAAAATTTGCATACAGCGAATCAACTTATGCAGAATTAATTAATGTTCCAACAAATAATAGTACTTTGTTGCCCTCACTAGAAATCAATACAGCAATTCTTGATGTTGCTAGAAATAATAATATATCAATAAAAGAATCAGTTGTTCATAGTAGTGATGTTTTTTATGGTGTTCGCACTGTTGAAGAATTAGTTAAGAAGACAAATGCTGATGTTGTAGAAATGGAGTCCTTTGCTTTATTTGCTAATGCAATTAAACTAAATAAAAAAGCTGCAACTATACTAACATGTAGTGATTCATTAGTGACTCATGAGTCAATGAGTGCAGAAGATAGACAAACAAAATTTGTTAACATGGTAAAATTAGCACTTGAATCTGCATGAGAATTATCAAAAAAATATAAATAGGTTTTATATGACAGTAGTAGACTTAATAATAAAAAAAAGAGATAAGCAAATTATAAGTGAAAAGGAATTTGATTTGTTTATTAAAGGGATTTTAGATAAATCAATTAAAGATTATCAAATATCAGCATTTTTAATGGCAATTTATCTAAATGGATTAAATGATGATGAGACTTATTATTTAACAAAAGCAATGACTTTTAATGGTGAAGTACTAAATTATAAAGATATAGATGGTCCAATTATTGATAAACATTCAACAGGTGGAATTGGTGATAAAGTAACATTAATATTAGCGCCATTACTTGCTTCTTTTAATTTAAAAGTTGCAAAAATGTCAGGAAGAGGTCTTGGGTATACTGGAGGTACAGTTGATAAAATTGAATCTTTTGGTGCAAAAACAGTTTTTCCTATCAAAGAATATTTAGAAATATTAAAGAAAAATAATATTTTTATTATTGCGCAAAGTGATAAAATAGCTCCAAGTGACAAAATTATTTATGCAATTAGAGATACATCAGGAACAGTAAATAATCTTTCATTAATGGCATCATCAATAATGTCAAAAAAACTTGCAACTAATGCAGAAAGAATATATTTAGATGTTAAAGTTGGTGATGGATCTTTTTTCAATAGTTTAGTTGATGCTAAAAAATTTAGTAAGATGTGTATAAATATAGGAAAAAGATTTAACAAAAAAGTGATTGTGCACTTAACAAACATGAACAAACCACTAGGAAGATGCTTGGGAAACTTAATTGAAGTTAAAGAAACAATTAATTTTTTATTAGGAAATTTTGAAAGCACTCATTTAAAAGAAATTATTTATGAATTTGCTTCAGACATATTAATTGATAATAAAATTGCTAATAGCAAAGATCAAGCATATAAAATGATAGATGAAAAAATATCTTCAAAAGATGCATATAAAAAATTTAAAGAATGAGCAAAATCTCAAAAAAGTACATATGATTTTGATAATATCAATGATTTATATAAGACAAAATATACTGATGTGATTGTTGCAAAAGAAGATGGATATATTGATTTTAAATCAAATAAGGAATTTGGATTAGTTCTAATTGATTTAAAAGCTGGAAGAAAAAATAAAGAAGAAAAGTTAGATTTTTTGTCTGGTATTTATTTAAATAAAAGTTTTAATGAATATGTTGAAAAAGGTAAACCAATTATAACTATTTATAGTTCTTTACCAATTACAAGTGATATTATCTCACGTTTAAACAATAATATAATTTATAATAAAAAGAAGTTAAAAGAAGAAAAAAATATTATAGGGGTAATTGAATAATTATGAAAGAAAATAATATGAATATGAAAGCTATTTTTAAAAAATTATTGGAATTAAAAAATAATTCATATTGTCCATATTCAAATTTTTATGTGAGCGCAATAGCTAAAGCAAATAATAAATATTATTATGGTGTTAATATTGAAAACGCAGCTTTTCCATCAGGTAATTGTGCTGAAAGAAGTGCAATTGCAACAGCAATAAGTTATGGAGAAAAAGAAATTGATACATTATATGTTCTAACAAAATCTTATAATTTTGGAATGCCATGTGGTAATTGTAGACAATTTATGAGTGAATTTATGCAAAATGATAATACAAAAATATATGTTTTTAATCCAGATGGAGATTATAGAGAATACACAATTGCACAAATTTTATTAAATCGTTTTACAAAAAAAGAAGTTATTTAAATTAATGAGAGGTATTTTTTATGAATGCAATTTCTAATTTATGAATTAAATCAAGTAAAATTTCAACTTTATCTAAAGAATATATTATAAAGATGAATAAAAAAGAAATTGAAGATGCTTTTAATCCAAATAAAATGAAATTTGGTACAGCAGGCATAAGACAAATAATGGGTCCAGGGACAAATAGAATGAATGCTTTTACTTATCAACAAATAAGTCATGGATATGCTCAATATATTTTGTCTAAAAATAGTGAAAATCCAAAAGTTGTTATAGGGCATGATAATAGAACAAATGCTGATATGTTTTCCATTATTTGTGCAAGAGTTTTAACAAGTTTTGGTATTGAAGTTTATTTATTTAACAATAACAAATTAATTCCAACGCCAATTGTTTCTTATGCTATTAATCACTATGGTTTTGATGGTGGAATTGTTGTTACAGCAAGTCATAATCCAAAAAATTATTTGGGATTTAAGGCATATAATGAAACTGGTGCTCAAATTCTTCCTGATGAGGCAAAAATTATTGAACAAAATATGCCTCAATCTGACACTATTTTAAATAATGAATATAAATATAATCAAGATTTAATTCAATATCTTTCAGATTCTGTAATAAAAGATTACTTTATAGATGCACGTAGCTGTCTAATTCACACAGACATTTCAAAAAGAAAAGAGTATCCTATTGTGTTTACAGCTCATCATGGTACAGCATCACAATTAATGCCACAATTTTTAAGTTCATTAGGATATTTAAATGTTGTAAGTGTTAAACAACAATGTGTGCCTGATGCAAATTTTACTTTCTCAAAATGTTCTAATCCAGAAGACCCAAGTTCTTTTGAATTATCTGAAAAATATGCATTTAGAGTTGGAGCAGATATTATGTTAGGAGTTGATCCTGATGCTGATAGATTAGCTGTTGCTGTAAAACATAATGGAGCATGAAGATACTTAACTGGTAATGAAATGGGAATAATATTTGCACACTATGTATTAACAAATAAGGATTTTCAAAAAAGACCATATATAGTATCAACATATGTCTCAACTTATTTAATTGATTCAATTGCTAGAACTCATAATGCATTAATAAATAGAGTGGGGACAGGATTTAAATGACATGGAAATTTAATTAATGAAAAAATTAATACTGGTGATTTAGTTGTTGCTTTTGAAGAAGCTATTGGTTCTTTAAATTCAACAATAAATAGAGATAAAGATAGTTTTCAAGCAGCAGCACTTGCTTTAGAAATATATGATTTATATAAAGAAAAATCAATGACATTAGTTGATTTATTAGAAAAAGAAATATATCCAAAATATGGATATTGAGCTGGTGGTACAATTTCTTATACATTTCAGTCAATGAATTGACAAAATGATATGGATGAAAAATTAAGTCAATTAGCAAGTATTAAAAATCCTGAAGTAGCTGGAATAAAGGTGTTAAGTAATAAATGAAATTCTGAAGCAGAAGCTTTGGAATGAAATATGGAAAGTGGAATGTGAATTAAATTTAGAAAATCAGGAACTGAGCCTAAATTTAAAATTTACTATAATGTTTATGGTAATGATTTAGAAGAAGCACAATCTACATATGAAATTTTTAAAAAAGAAATAAGTAATTTAATGAGAATGTAGTTAATAAAATTATTTATCTATTAAATTTTTGTTATAATTAACCTTGTATAAAGAAAGTAGTTAATAGTAACTCACCTGATTTCAATAACTAATTATTTGAGATAGGTTAATGCTTAATAGTCAAACAAATTTAAGTTGTTTATTATCTATTGATATGCTTTTTTATGCAATACATAAAGAAGCATATTTTCTTTGTACAAAATATTTTAAGGAAGTTTATGAAAAATAAATTTGTATTAAATGAAGACATTAGAGAAAAAACATTGTTAGTTATTGATGAAAATGGAAATAAGCTTGGTGAAATGTCTAAACAAGATGCTCTAGAATTAGCAAGACAACATTCAAAAGATCTTGTATTGTTTTCATCTGGCGATAAACCAACAGCTAAAATAATTGATTTTGGTAAATTTGTATATGACCAAAAGAAAAAATCTAAAGAAAATAAAAAAACTCAAGTGCAAACAAAAAATAAAGAAATTAAAGTTAAACCTCAAATAGGATTGCATGATTTAATGGTTAGAGTCGATAATGCAAAAAAGTGACTTGAGAGTGGTTATAGAATTAGATTTGTTGTTTTAGCATATGGAAGAATTGGAACAAAGGTTGATCAAATAGAAGAAGTTTACAATAAATTTATTTCTTTATTAGAAGATAAAGCAGTTGTTCAATCCCCATTGAAGAAAGTTAGCAATGTTCAATATGAATCTTTTTTAATTGCCAATAAAGGTAAAAAATAGGAGCGTTTTATGAAAGTTAAACAAAAAACAAAAAAATCTGTTTCTAAAAGAATGAGTAGAACAAACAGTGGTGAGATAAAAAGAAAACATGCATACAGATCTCATTTAGCACATAATAAAACTACTAAACAAAAACGTCATTCAAGAAAAGACACTTTAGTGAGTAGTGCAGATAAAAAAAGATATGATCAATTACTTTAATATATTAGGAGTTAACAATGAGAACTACATCAGGATCAACTACAAGACAACGTAGAAAGAGATGATTAAAAAAAGCTGAAGGAACTTGAGGTGTTAATCATAGCTCTTATAGAAATGCAAAGCAAACTGTAATAAAAGCTAGTCAATATGCTTATAGAGATAGAAAAAACAAAAAAAGAGATTTTAGAAAATTATGAATTAATAGAATTAATGTTTCAGTAAGAGCATTAGGATATACATATTCAAGTTTTATGGCTCAACTAAAATCTAAAAAAATTGAAATTAATAGAAAAATGCTTTCTGAATTAGCAATTCATCATCCAGAAGAATTTAAAAAACTTGTTCATTCTGTAATGTTAAATAAATAGAAGAAATAAATTAGTATTAATTACTAATTTATGCTCGATTGAAATATGAAGTGCAACACATATTGTAAAATATATGTGCACTTCAT
>CANSNC010000009.1 GCA_947648205.1 uncultured Mycoplasma sp. | reverse complement strand
TGAGTTATAAGTTGTGCTATTATGATGTTGCACTTCATATTTCATTCAGGGAAAATACTAACTTATGTAGTTAGTATTTTTTTATTCCTATTAAATTTACTGTCATAATCAAATATTGTAGGAATAGTCATAAATAAAGCAAAAACTATAAGAACAATAATTGTCATAATTCTTCCAACTAATACACTTGTTTCAATAGTTTCAAAATTAACTAATAATATTAAATCTACAAATGGTGCAATTATTTGCACAATTAATCCAATAGATACAATAACACTTGAAACAATTGCTGAAGGTATAAATAATTTTGACTTAACAACATTAATTTTATTTGTTTTCCTATTTCACAAACAACCTATTATTGCAAAAACAATGAATGCAAATGCTAATATAGCAGTTCAATTTGCCATTAAGTCAGCAAAAGAAATTAATTTATTCATACTATTATATTTTAAAGAATGGGTCCTTAAAATTGAAACCATGTTATCAAAATCATTTTTATTATCAAAAAGATAGTTTCCAACATTATCTGTAGGAGTATTTCCTAAATTTGGAAATTTATCATATGCAGAAATTGAGATGATTGCTTCAAGATTATTTTTATTATCAAGTATATCAATGTATCTTAAACCTATATTTTGATTATATAAACCATTTTCAACATATCCCAGACCACCAATAATAGAGAAAATAATAATTATTGGTACAGTAATGACAAGAACATATAACATTCCAATAATTGGTCTTGAAGGATTTAATTTATTTACATATTTATAATAAAATGGTAATTCTCCAAGTTTAATTAAATCTTCTGTAAATCTTGTAGATCACATTGCAAAACTATTAACAATTCCCAACACACCAATAAATATTAAAAAATTTACAACACCAAAAATCCATTGCACCTTTTTTTCAATTAAAAATTCTTGAAAATCATAAAAGCTTCCTTTGTTTGTTGCAATTGACATTGAAATAGCAATAATTAAATAAATTATTGTAACAATTATTAAACCAACAACTAATGCCAGTGGTGTTTTCTTTGGTTCTTTCATTTCAGATTGCAATCCTGCAGAATAATAAAAACCATCATAAGCAAAGAAAACAGCAGAAAATGACATAAACATACCAATGCCTGGAGAAAGAGCAACAAAAGACTTAAAATTATTTGAAGATGGTGCAATATTGACTTTAGGGCCTTCTAATCCTGATATAACAAATCCCAAAATTATTACAATAATTAATGGAAAAAATTTAACTGATGTTATTATTCAATTTTGAATATTTCCAGCACGTGATGATAAACCTGAAGTTAATATAAATCATAATGAAATAACTATACAGACTATCATTCAAATAGCTCAATCATTTTGGGTTCCAAAATTATTTGCTCCACCAAAACCAGTAATTGAATCTTGTAATGCTAATATTGCATAAAATGGAATAAAAAAGAATGTTAATGGAAGGTATAGATAAAACATAAAATTTTTACACATTTTATATATAAGTCTATTGTTAAATGTCTTATTTCAACCTATTAAAGATAAATTATCATTTTTACCACTAGTAATTTCAACTAAAGATAATCCCATCGCAACAACAGCAATAGCTGAAACTAGTCATGAAACAATTGCTAATGGGAATGAGCCACCAACATTTTCTAATATTGAACTGGCTTTAAAAAAAATACCACTACCAATACTTGATCCAATAACTATAAATATTGCTGATAAAAAACTAATCTTTTTTTTATTAATATTTTGTTTAATGCTTTCCCTTTTGACTTCCAATGATGAAATATTGGTTTGTTCTTCTATTCTATTCATAATGTCCCTATTATACTATTATTAATTTTTAAAGTACATAAAAATGCTCTTAATAAATTAATTAATCTATTAAGAACTTCTTATATTTTTATCTAATATTCATAGTCAATATTTTCTTTATTCATTTTTTTATTTCTTAAATAAACAAAAATAGCTTTTGATATTTCATGTATCATTAAAACAAATCCAGCTCCCATAATAATATGTGGAATTGCAGTTGCAAAACTTGGTATTGTTTTATATGGAATAGTATCAACAATTTGAAAAGTATAATAAAATTTTTGAGTTTCAATCATTTGTCCATTCTCGTTTGTATATTCAATATTTTTTACTAATATATAATTAATATTTAATACCCAATCAATTCCTCTTATCATCATAAAAACAATAACAAGAAATAAACCAATGTTATAAATTGCAAAACTTGCAATAAATCACTTTCTTCTTTGTGATATCAAAAAACATTTTTCTAAACAAATAAATATCATATGCATAACAAAACCCAATAGTAATGTATGTGTATGCAAAACAGATAATTGTGTAGAGTAAAAATGTGGATTAGCAACATATATTTTAGGATTAAATACGCTATACTTGCCAATTAATTCACCTGTTTGATTGTTAAAAGTGGCAGTTCCTCCAAATAAAAAGAAAAAATCATAAAAAATTCCAAGCAATAAACCAAGCAATAGTCATATTGATCCAGCTATTAATAATCACACAATAGGTTTTGATAAAAGTTCTTTTTTTAACTTTTTATCATAACTTCTATTTTTATTAAAAAGCATACTTTTTTTCCTTTGTATATTATCATTAGTTTTTAACTAACAATAGTATTTTAAAATAAAAAAAACATAATTATTAAAATTATGTTCATTTAAAACTAGGTAATTCATTTGTTTTATTAATTAGAATTTTATTGTCATTAAGAGTTTTAAAAGTTAATGCAAATTTTTTGTTATTGTTATAAAACAATATAAAAAACAAATTTGGCATACTTGAAAAATAATTATAAGAAATGTTTGTTATATTTTTTTCATCAAGTATATCATCAACAAATTTAACAACTAAAATTATATTATCATTTGATCTTTTAAGGTTATCTTTATAGACTATTACATCATAACTCATTTCAAAACCATTCTCTGCTTTATATATTTGTTTAATATCTATGCAGCTTGGTTTAATATCTTTATCTACAAGTAAATCAATTATATGTGTTAATCTTGATTTGTCTTTATAACCTTTAGAAATTTTCATTAAATCACGTTTAAAATTTTTTTCATCTTTTTCTAATTTCATATAAATCCTACTTTTCAAAGTGTTCATCAATATATTTTTTAGCATGCACAGCAGCTATAGTACCATCATTAATTGCAGTTGATATTTGTCTTATATTTTTATTAACTACATCTCCTACACAGTATAGTCCAACAATTTTAGTTTGAAAATTACTATCAACATCTACAAAACCATTATTTTCATTTTTAATATTTAGTTTCTCAAAAAAATTATTAACAGGTAAAAATCCAATAAAAGGGAAAACACAATCAATTGATATTTTACCTTGTTTTTTATCAATTACATTTTCATATGTTAGTCCTGTAATTTTTTTTCCATCTCCATCAAAACTCAATGGAACAGCATCTAATATCAATTGAATATTTTTATGTTGTTTAACTTTTGAAATTATAACTTCTTCAGCTCTAAAACCTTGTCTTCTGTGAATAAGATAAACCTTACTACAAATGTCTGCAAGATATAAAGATTCTTCTAATGCAGTATTTCCACCACCTATTACTGCAACTGGTTTATTTTTATAAATTGCAGCATCACAAATAGCACAATAACTTACACCTTTACCATAATATTCAATTTCTCCTGGAATATTTAATTTTCTTTCTGTCATCCCAGAAGCTATTATTACTACTTTTGAATATCTAACCATACCATCTGATGTTGTTACATGAAAAATTTCATTTAACTTAGAAATATTTGTTACTTCACCATATATAAATTTTGCTCCAACTGAACTTGCTTGTTGAAAGAAATTTAAAGCAAGATCTGGACCTGAAACAGTTTTAAAACCAGGATAATTTTCTACAACACTAGTTTTAACAACTTTACCACCAGGTGTATCTTTTTCAAAAAATGCAACTTTTAAATTAGCTCTTTGTGCATATAGTGCTGCTGTTAAACCTGCAGGACCTGCACCTATAATTAATACATCAAAAAAGTGTGGATTATTAATATAATTTGTATCTATTCTCATAATATTTATCCTTCTCTATAATATAACATTTCTTCTTTAGTTCTATAAAAACTTACTGATTTATTATAACCATAATTCTTTTTAAGAATTTGGTTGTCTCTAATCTCTTTTTTAAATTGTAGAAAGAAATAAAATCTAGCTTTTACTCATAACATTCATAAAAATTTATAATCTCTATGTTTTGAAAAAACTAAGTGATTTAATATCAATAATGAAATAGCAACTACTATATACAATACAGATGTAACAATACTTGTTACAAACATAAATTGTTGATCTCTTAAAGGTTCCATAGAAAGTCTTAGAATACCATAAAATAAGAAATACAAAATAGCTAAATCTCCACATTTTTTAAATTTAATAAATTCACATCCAACATATAAGAATATAAAAATTCAAAAATTGAAAAATGATTCATATAAAAACAGTGGTTGTCTAAAAGAACCATTAATAAACATTCCTTGATAAACTAAAGGCATAGAATTTTTTAATCAAGCCATAGATGTTTCTGGATTTGATACAATAGCACCATATAATTCTTGATTAGCAAAATTACCTCATCTACCAATAATTTGTCCCACAAGAATACATGGAACAATTGCATCAGCATAAACTCACATTGATACTCTTCTAACATAAGTTGTGCTTGTATTGTTTTCACTATTTATTTTTGTTTTATTGTCTATTGATTTTGATAAATCATTTTTAGAAGTGTTATTAGACATAGTAGTAACTTGATAAACAGGACGTTTTAATATTAATGGAAATCAAATACAAGCTGAAATTACACAACAAACAACTCCACCTTGAATAGCAAGTCCACCTTGTCTAAAGTTTCAAAAATCAGCAAAAAAATTAGTTGTAATGGTTGCATCACCTATAATAAAAGACCATGTTCTAGCACCTAATATTGATACTGGTATTCCAATAAAACAGAAGTAAATAAAGGGATCTACTGATACTTTATATCAAAATTTAAGTTTTAAACTTGCAGCCAAAATTGCAAATATAAAACCTATAGTCATTAAAATACCATATCACGCTATTTCAAAATCACCAATTTTAAATGCAACTTTATCTGGTGCTCAATTCATCAAAAAATTAAACATTGAATTCATTGTTACTTTATCTCCTTAGATTTTTGAATAAATTCATTAAAAGAATTATATCCTGATTGAATTAATTTAAGATTTGCAACAATAACTTCAATTAAATCACTAATTTTTTTACCACTAGTTACTGGTACAAGATAATACGGAATCTTTATACCATGAATTTCTTTATATTGTAAATCTTTACCTAATCTTTCAAAATTGTGAATATTAGGTTTAAATTCTACCAATTCAATTATCACATCAATATGTGTTGATTCTTTTATTTTTTCAATTCCAAATAATCTAGCAACATCAATTATCCCAAGTCCTCTAACTTCCATAAAGCCTTTGGCAATAGGAGAAGGGCTACCCATTACTTTATCAAAAATCTTTTTACATTCAATAGCATCATCTGCAATAAATAGATGTCCATCCTTAACAAGTTCTATTGTTGTTTCTGATTTACCCATTCCAGATTCACCAATAATCATAACACCTTGACCATAAATCTCTAATAAATTACCATGAATAGTTATAGATTTAGATAAACTCTCTGAAAGAAATAAATTAATTCTAGTATTAATATCAGATGAGGACAAACTAGTAGAAATAATTGTTATGTTGTAAATAGTAGCAAGATTAATTAATCAATGAGTTGGAGCAAATGAACGTGACAATATAACAACAGGAGGTGCCAATTTAAAGATATTTTCAACTTTTTTAGTTTTAGTATTTAAATCAAAAGTTTCAAGATAATTAAATTCTTCTTTTCCTCATAATATACAAGCATTAATTGTTTCTAAACTAAAATATCCAGACAGCTCTAATCCTGTTCTTGTCATTCTAGTAGATTTAATTTCTTTTTCAGAACCAACATGTTCAACTTTAAAATCAAATTTATCAATTATATTTTTTCAATTCATATTTATTCCAATCAACTAAACAAAATAAAATAATCCAATAGCAATTGCAACTAATATTGCTGGGAATATTTGACTAGCACCATTACTTGTACCAACATTAAATGGAATAACACCAACCAACATTAAAATACCTATTATAAATACTGCTATTAATATTAAAATCATTCCAAAAACACCTAATAGTTTTAGTAATCGAATTTTTCCATGATCTTCTTTAATGATTTTTTTTACTCTTGAGTAAACAGGAATTCTAAATTCTGCAAAGAATTTTTTAACTCTTATATTGATTGGTTCTTTTGCTGATTTATTGTTTTTTTCTTTTTCTTCTATTTCTAATTGTTTTTTTTCTTCTTCTTTTAATTCTTTATAAGTATTAATTCATTCTTCTAATTCTTCAAATTTACCTTGGTCAATAAAATTATTTATTTCCTCAACCTTTGATATTGCATACTGCTTTTTTGCTTTATTGAATCTATAAGATTTTTCAATTTCAATTTCTAGTTCATTAATTGCTTGTTTAGCTTGATTTATTAAATTAGCCTCTTTTTGTTTTCTTTTTAATTCAGCTTCTTTATTTTTATCATTTTGCTTTTTTTGATTAGAATTTTTTTTCTGATTTTTCTGACCTTTTTTAATATTATTTAAATTAACTTTTGCCATATTATAGTTCCATTTTAAAAAAGTAATATCTAATATTATATGCTAAACAAAATAATATTAAGAATGAAAATTAATAGTTAATAAAATTTAAATTTTTATCTTGCAATAAACTTTCTACATAGATTAATTTTAGTGATATTATTAAGATTAATTAGAATTACTTAATCAATACTAAAATTATTAAATATAAGATTTAATTATAATTTTTAAAAATAGAATAGTGGTAAAATGTTATTTAGATTACAAAGAGGAAGTCTATGAATATAAACAAACAAATAAATAATGCATGTGCTCAAGTTTTACTTAAAGCAATAAAAAAAATTGATTCAAATGCTTTAATTTACACATCATTCATTAATGAAAATGGTTTTTATGCTGACTTTTTATTTCCCAACAAATTATCATCAAATGATTTTAAAAACATTGAAAAAGAAATGAAAAAAATCATTGCTTCTGGAAATAAAATAGAAATTATCCCCCAATTTAAATCAGGTTTAAATAAATATCAAAAATATTTATTGAATCATGATCAAAACATTCAATATATTAAAATTGGTGATGATTTCAAAAATATTATTAATGATGAAATTGCTTCTAATGTTAATAAAATTAAATTTTTTGAATTAACTAATATTGGTGGAATCTACTGACAAAATAATGTTAAGAAAGAACAACTTATTAGAATTTATGGTGTAGCTTTCGATCAAAAAGAAGATTATGAAGAATGAAAAATTTTCTTACAAAATCAAAAAGAAAGTGATCATAGAAAAATTGGCCAAGAAATGGAGATTTTTACATTTGATAATAGTGTAGGACAAGGTCTTCCAATATGATTACCAAATGGTGAAACAATTAAAAATCAAATAAAGAATTTTCTATTTAAAATATTCAATCAAGAACACTTTTTCTTTTTAGATACACCAGTTTTAGGTAGTAAAAAATTATATGAAATTTCAGGACATTGAGATCATTATAAAGAAAATAATTTTCCACCAATTGTAATTGATAATGAAACATTTATATTAAGACCAATGACTTGTCCACACCATATGATGGTTTATAAACAAAAACCACATTCATATCGTGAATTACCAATTTATTATTGTGAAAATTCAAAATTACATAGATATGAATCATCAGGTGGTTTAATTGGTTTAGAGCGTGTTAGATATATGGAATTGTTTGATTGTCATATAATCTGTAAAACAGATCAAATAGAAGAAGTTGTAAAAAAACTTGATGGTATTTTGAGAACTGTTCATGAAAAATTACAAATTAAAATTGATCAAGTTGATTTATCATTGCATGATAAGAATGGCAAAGAAAAATATCATGATGATCCAAAAATGTGAGAAAAAGCTGAATCTCAATTAAGAAATATTTTAAAACAATTAAAATATAATGCTGTTGAGATGGAAGGGGAAGCAGCATTTTATGGACCTAAAATTGATTATCAAGCAAAATCTAATTTAGGAAAAATGATTACTATTTCAACAATTCAATTAGACTTTTTATTACCAAAAAAATTTGAATTAGAATATTTAGATGAAAATCTTAAAAAACAAAGACCTGTATTAATACACTTTGGTGTTATTGGAACATATGAAAGATTTATTGCAACAATTTTAAGTCAAACAAAAGGTATATTACCTTTTTGATTATTTCCAGTTCAAGTAGCATTAATTCCAATAAATAATGAATATCACTTAGAATATGCTGAAATAGTTTATAAAAAACTAAAGGATTATGGCTTAAGAGTTAAACTTGATGATTCAAATGAAAGATTATCTAAAAAAATTAGAGATGCACAAATTTCAAAGATTCCATATCAAATCATTATTGGTGATAGTGAAAGAGATAATAAGAATATTTCATTTAGAAAATATGGTGAAAATGAATCTACAACTAAAACTATTGATGAATTTTTAAAAATGCTTAAATTATAATTTAATGAATAATAAAAAAGAAATATAAACACATAATAATTTGTGAATATATTTCTTTTTTTATATTACTATAATTATTTTTTATTGTTTTTTGTAGATTTTAAATATCTTACAATTATTATAGAAATTGTCAATAATACAATAACTGATACACACACTACTATAGAAATAATAAGAATTTGTTGTTTTCTTATTTGATCACTATGACTTAATGAACCATTGTTATTTTGCATTTTAACTTCTAAAGACAATATTTCTTTTGATGTTGCTCCAACATAATTACTTGTTTCATCAACAAATGCTTGCACCTGTCAAATACCAGATTCTGTTGGATAATTTGTTAAAACATTTGATGCATTATCCTTTTTTCAGTATTTGTACTGTACAAACCCAAAGGTTGCTTTAGCAGTAGGCACATTATTTTCAATTTTAAATTCAATTATTTCATTAGTAGTAGCTTTTGTTATAGTAAAATTCATTTCTTTTGCTCCTACATAATTTCCTTGACCTGTAATAGTTAATTTTGCAGTACCTGCATTAATATTATTTTGACAAGATACTTTATAATCATTATTTAAAGATAAGGTAGTCGTATTATCTTTAACTGTAGTTAATGGTATTATTTCATTACCATTATATACATAATTAGTTTGGTCAAGTGTAACTGTTGTAGTAGAAATATCTTTTATAGTAGGATTTGCTGATACTGTTATTTGTAAAACATTACTAGATTCTACTCCATTATAACTATTGTTATCTTCAACATAGGCTTTAACATAATAAGTACCACTTGTTGTCGGATATTCATTCAATACATTTGATGTAAAATTTTGATCTGTACAATATTTAAATTTTACAACTCCATACTTTGATGTTGCACTTGGTCTGTTATTAGAAACTTCAAAATTAGTTATTTCATTATCTGTAGCCTTAGCTATTTGAAAAGTTAATCTTTGACTACCTTTATATTTCCCCTTCCCTGTAACAATTACTGTTGCAGTTCCAGATTCAATATTGTTTTCATATGATAATACATAATCTCTTCCTTCAGATGCAATATATGTACCCAAACTATCAGTTTCACGTACATCTACTTTAGGAGTTTTAGGTTGACCATTATAAACCCAACTTGATCCTGAAATTTTAATAGTACAGTTTGCTATATCATATGTTAGATTACTACCTGAACCCTTAAAAGATGTTGATTCAATATTTGAATTTAATAAAGAATTATTGTCGTTAGATAAAATGGTTGCTCCCATATATCCTGCAGAAAATAATACAAATAATGAAGTCAAACCATAAAGTGATTTTTTTAGCATTTTCTTTTTCATAATATTTATTCACCCAATCAAATATATTTTAGTGCTTAATTTTACTTTTTTAATATATTTAAGTCAATAAAGTTAAATTTTTAAAAATTATTAATCACATCTAAATTACTAATCAATAGATATTTTAATAATTGGCAAAAGAGTTTTTAGCAAAACTATATCACTATAATCAAGATTAACTTCACTACAATCTATTCCAAATACACAAATACTGCCATCATGTAACTCTATTGGTTCATAATGACATTTTGATGAAATAAGAGTTTGAGTATTTTTTCCAGAAGGTTTATTATTTTTTATTGTTCATTCAATAATTATTTTTTCATTTTCATCATCAAATGGTGTTTCTTTATTTTTTTGCAATTTAGCAACAAATTTTTTTGATTTACTATCTGATGCAATATATAACATACATGATCTTTTTAAAAGTTTACCAACAGTTTGAACAATTACTTCACATTTTTTAGAATTGTTATTTTGATTAGCTAAATTTGAACTTAATAGAACCATTGATGAAATTGTGTGATTATTTTTATCACTTTTGTTAATAATTCTAGTGTAATGAATGACAAATGCACTATAAAATATTCCCATAAAAAATAGTATAAAAAAATTTAATACCATGTATCAAGCATCTAATATTATTTGAGCAATAAATATATACCCTAACGAACCAGCTAAAGCCATTAAAATACTATACAAAGGATTTTTAGATTTATAACTTATTATTAACATTGACGTCAAATAAAATAAAACACATAAAACATTAAAATAATTGCTTTTTAAAAAGAAAAATAATATACACAAAAGTGGAATTAAAATAACTAATTTAATAGTAGATATTCAGTCAAATTTTAATCATCTTGAAAAATTTATTTGAGTTCTTTTTGTTATTACTTTAGATTTTGTATATGGGACAATTGATATTTGAATTTCTGGTAATAAAGAGATTATTTGGTTTTCAATCCCTTTCTTTAAAGAGCATGATCATGATTTACCTATAACTATATTTGTGATTTTATTTATCTTCACATAATTTGCCACAATTTCTGCAACATTATCACCATGCATAATAACCATTTGTCCACCCAATCTTTCAACAAGATTAATATTTTTTTCTAATGTTTTTTTATCTTTTTCTCTATCACTAAATTGTTCAACATACAATGCTGTAAAATTACTATAATTATTTGTTGCCATTCTTGAAGCAATTCTAATATTTTTCTCAGAAGAAGGTGAACCAGTTATCAAAACCATTATTTCAGATTTTGCTTTATTATTATTATTTTCTTCTTTTTGAATTTTTTTAATACTTTGTACCATTGATATTTCACGAAGATAACTTAAATTTTTTATTGTAAAAAAATTAGTAAGTGATAAATCAATTTTTGATTTAGGATAGATTTTACCATCCTTTAATCTTTCTATTAAATCCTCTGGGTCAATATCAATCAATTCTATTTTTGTTTTATCATCAAAAATACTATCTGGAACAGTTTCATAAACTTTACTTTGTATCTTATCTTTTATTAAATCATTAATACTTTCAATGTGTTGAACATTTAATGTGGTAATAACATTAATTCCTGCATTTAGTAATTCTAGTACATCCAAATACCTTTTATCATTTCTAGAACCAGGAACGTTTGTATGAGCAAGTTCGTCAATTAAAATTATTTCAGGATTTCTTTTTAAAGCTTCATCAATATTAAATTCATTAAATTTCTTACCTTTATATGTTATTTTTTTTAGCTTTAAAGTTTCCAAACCTTTTAACAACTTTGCTGTGTCAGGTCTTTGATGCGGTTCATAATATCCTACAATAATATCAAAACCCTCTTTTTTTAATTGATGTGCTTTTTGCAACATTGCATAAGTTTTACCTACTCCTGCAGAATATCCAAAAAATATTCTTAATTCTCCCCTTTGTTTTCTATACATATTATTCCTATAAAACTTTATATCCATCAAGTTCTAAATTAACTTTTAAAATATTTACTACATCTTCTCCATATAAGACAAATTTTGAAGTAGTAAATTTATCGATTATTTTTTCAACAGTTTGTTCTGATAAAAGACTAGAATTTTCAACTAAAGAACCATATTGTTCATTAGTGTTAGGATTTATTGCATTAGATAAAATTAGTTCATTTCTTTTTTCTACTATCATTTTAATTTGTCATTTAGCAGCACTTATTGATATATGAGGGTCTAATCCACTAGCACTTGGACTTAGTAATTCTTGAGGTATTACAATTGGATCAATATAAGTATTTGGTTTTTTATTATTTACTTCTTTTATTATTTCATTAATGTTTTTTTGTTGATAGTCAACACTATTATTAAATTCATCAGAATTTATTGATGCAGAAAAATTTGGTCTGCCAAATAAATATGTTCCATTTATTTGCTTATTTTTTTCACTATAAAAAGTTTGTCCAATTAACTCACTACCAAATACTTTTTTAGTTCCATCAGCTAAAGTTATTTCTATTTTAGAACCATTTGCCTGATAAGGCATAGTTGCTTGAGCTGTTATTGTTACAATTGTAGGGTAAAGAATTCCACACATAATTCCTAATACACAAATACTAATTAAAGGAATTCTAAATTCTTTTAAAAATCTAATAAAACCATTTGATGACACATTTAAATCTTTAATACTAGCTTCTTCTAATGTTTTTGATTTATTAACTATAACTTTTGTAGATGAATTATTTTTAAATCAATTAGTAGGATTAATTCAATAAATTAAAGCATTAAAAAATTCTTTAAAAAAACTTGCAATTCTAGTTGTTTGTTTTTGTTTATCATCAATTATTTCAACTTCAGTTACTTCAATGTTTGATGTGTTGCTTTTTGATTTTTTGTTTTTTTTAATATTACTTTTATCACTCATAAAATTAACTCCTAACGCACCCCACATGATGTCAATATTAGATCAATTAATTTAATGCAAATAAATGGGGTTATTACTCCTCCTAATCCATATATACCAAGATTAAATGCAAGTAATTTACCTGGAGACATTTCTCTATATTTAACCCCTTTTAAAGAAAGAGGTATAAGGGCAATAATTATTAATGCATTATAAATAATTGCTGACAATAATGCAGTATTTGCAGATGTTAAATTTAAAAAATTTAAAACTTCTAATCCAGGAAAAATACTTGCAAATAATATAGGAATGATTGCAAAATATTTTGCTATATCATTTGCAATTGAAAATGTTGTTAAAGCACCTCTTGTCATCAGCAATTGTTTACCAATTTTAACTATACTAATTAATTTTGTTGGACTTGAATCTAGATCAACCATATTTCC
Organism: uncultured Mycoplasma sp.; assembly: GCA_947648205.1. Lineage (GTDB taxonomy): Bacteria > Bacillota_I > Bacilli_A > Mycoplasmatales > Mycoplasmoidaceae > Malacoplasma > Malacoplasma muris. The sequence goes on along the minus strand of CANSNC010000009.1, from coordinate 15,022 downwards.
AGCTTCTTTTGCTGCTTGTGTACCTGAATTCATTGCAACAGCAACATCTGCCTGTGATAAAGCAGGTGCATCATTTGTTCCATCTCCTGTCATGGCAACTAAATGTCCTTCTTTTTGAAATTTTTTTATAATTTCTAATTTAGTTTCAGGAGTTGCTTCTGCTACAAAATCATCAACACCAGCTTCAGCTGCAATAGATGCTGCTGTAATTGGGTTATCTCCTGTTATCATTATTGTTTTAATTCCTATTTTTCTCATTTCTTCAAAATTATCTCTAACACCTTCTTTTACAGTATCTTTCAAATGAACTATTCCTAAAACTTGATTATTTCTTGCAACAACTAATGGAGTGCCACCAGTTTTTGCAATTGCATTTACTTTTTTATCACACTCAATTGGATAATTACCTTTTTTTGAAATAACATAATTTTTAATTGCATCTGAAGCACCTTTTCTAATTTCATCTTTATTTAAGATATTGACACCACTCATTCTTGTTTTTGCTGAAAATTCAATAAACTCAATTTTTTTTAATATATTTTTGTCTTTTTTTACTTTGTATTTATTTTCAGCCAAAACTAATATACTTCTTCCTTCAGCTGTTTCATCAGATAAAGATGAAACATAAGCTGCAAATGCTAAATCTTCCATTTTTGTTTTTCCTACTGGAATAAATTCTGCTGCTTGTCTATTACCAAATGTTATTGTTCCTGTTTTATCAAGCAATAATATATCAACATCTCCTGCTGCTTCTATTGCTTTTCCATTCGTTGCTAAAACATTAACTTTATTTAATCTGGTCATACCAGCAATTCCAATAGATGATAATAAAGCACCAACAGTAGTTGGAGCAAGACAAATAGTAAGTGCTACAATATCTGTCAAACTACTACCATCTCCTTGATTTAGACTATTACTTAATGAATGTGTAAAAGGATATAAACAAATAGAAACAACTAGAAAAATAATAGTTAATGTTGTTAAAAAAATTTGTAATGCTATTTCATTAGGAGTCTTTTTTCTAGATGCACCTTCAACCATACTAATCATTTTGTCTAGAAAACTTTCACCAGCTTTTGATGTAATTCTAATAATCAATCAATCTGATATAACAATTGTTCCGCCTGTTACAGCACTTCTATCTCCCCCAGATTCTCTAATCACTGGTGCGCTTTCACCAGTAATTGCACTTTCATCAACAGATGCAACTCCTACAATTGCTTCACCATCCATTGGAATCTGTTCACCAGCTTTAACTAATACAATATCTCCAATATTTAAATCTTCGCTCTTAACAAGAGTAAATTTTGAATTAAAATCAACTTTTTCAAGTTTTCTAGCCTCAATGTTTTTCTTTGTATTTTTTAATGAATCAGCCTGGGCTTTTCCCCTACCTTCTGCTAGTGATTCTGCAAAATTTCCAAAAAGAACAGTGAATCATAATATTAATGAAATCGAAAAAATATATCATGGTTGCTTTCCTATTCCAACAAGAGCAAGTATTCAAAGAATTGTTGTAAAAATAGAAGATAAATAAACAACAAACATTACTGGATTTTTTATTTGAACTAATGGATTTAATTTTGAAAAAGTTTGAATTAAAGAAAACTTAATAATTTTTTTATTAAAAGTTTTATTTTCGAAGTTCTTTTTATTATCATATTTTTTATTTGATAATTTAATTTTTTCAATTTTTAACATAAAAACTCCTTTCATTTTATATTAAATACTTGTCGCTTCAGCTATAGGGCCAAGTGCTCAGCTTGGAAAGAAACCAAGTGCACCAACTAGAACAATTATTCCCACAAGCAATATTGCAAAAAGTGTATTATTTGTTTTTAATTGATTACTATTAGAATTTGATATTTTTTTTATAGATAAATTCTCAGACATCAATCCAACAGCAACAATAGGCACAAACCTTGCAATTCCCATAATGAAACCACCCATTATATTTGATAAAGCATTATGCTTAAATCCATTAAATGAACTTCCATTATTATTTGCCATTGATGTATATCCATACAATAACTGAGTAAAACCATGTGCTCCTTTTTCTGAATAAATTCCTAATGGGTATACTATTGTTGATATAGCAGTTCCACCCATTGCAAGAATTGGTGAAGGTAAAATCAGTAAACAAACCATTTTCATGTCAAAACTATCAATTTTTTTACCAAGATATTCTGGAGTTTTTCCTATTATCAATCCAGAAATAAAAATTGTTAATATAATAAAACCAATTATTCCATAAAGACCACTTCCAATTCCTCCATAAACAATCTCTCCAAATTCCATTAAAATTAATAGAATCATTCCACCAAGTGGTGTGTATTGATTTAAATTAGAATTGATTGAACCTGTAGATGTTGATGTTGTAGATATTGATCAAAATGAAGATAAACCAATTCCAAAACGAGATTCTTTACCTGACATATTTCCATAGTAAACATTTGAATTAACAACAAATTTATATGTATATTCTGAAATAGTGCAACACATAAGAGCAACAACAAATAAAAATGTCATAACTTGCAAAAACATGTAACTATGTTTTTTGTCATTTACTGAGAATCCAAATGTATAACATAAAGAAACTGGTATCAACAACATTGATACATTTTGAATTAAATTAGAAAATGCTGTAGGATTTTCAAAAGGATGAGCAGAATTAGCTCCATAAAATCCACCACCATTTGTTCCTAATTGTTTAATAATAACTTGTGAAGCAACTGGACCTAGATTTAATATTGAAAATTGATTATTTGTTGAACTATTTATGTAATCAACATATTTTATATTGGAAGAATAAGTTTGTGGCACTCCCTGTGAAACTAATAAAAGTGCTCCAACAATTGAAAGAGGCAATAATAAATAAATTATTATTCTAGATATATCATAATAAAAGTTTCCCACTAATTTACTTTGTTTATTAGTCAATCCCCTAATTAGAAGAAATAATACACACATTCCAACTGAAGCAGATAAAAAATTTTGTGTAGTTAAACCAAGTGTTGATGATAAATAACTTACTTCATTTTCTCCTACATAAGCTTGTCAATTTGTATTTGTTACAAAACTAAAAGCTGTATTTAAAGCAACATCCCATCTCATATTATTGATATTGTTAGGATTTAATAATAAATAACCCTGCATCATTAATAAAATAAATAAAAATAAAAAGCCTAAAAAAGAAAATATCAATATATGAAATAAATATTTTTTTGAACTCATTTCTTGATGTTTAGAAGTACCAGAAATATAAAGTAAAAAGTTTTGAACACCATCAAGAGGAAAAGATAAATATTTAATTTTTTTTCCTAAAAAAATATAGTGATAAATATATTTGCCTATTCAATATCCTAAAAACAGTACAATTGCTAAACACAATAGATCACCAAATATGGTATATAAATAACTATCATTACTCATATAAATTTAATTCTCCTTTCTAAACAACATATAAAATAAATAAATTAAAATCACTAATGCTAGAACACCAAATATTATTGCAACTATTTCTATACCATCCATAAATTAACTCCTTAATTGAGGGTAACTAAAATTGATGGTTGTATTCTAACTCTTTAAAAATTAATAAATAAAAAAGTCATATACATTCAGTCAATATACAAAGTTGTATAGCAACATAAAAAAAATCACTATTTATATTCAAAATATAAATAGTGATTAAAAAAATCCTATTAATACAATAGGACTTTATAAATTATTCGTCATCATTAGTTAATTTATTACCAATAGCTCTTTCAATTTGTAAAGGAGATGTTCCTAGTTCAAAATATGTATTTATATCATCAACATCTTTTACATCTTTAATAGCATCTTTTACAAATCATTGTAAAAATTCAAAAGTTTCAAAGTCTTTAATTGACAATGCATACTCTACTATGTATGTAACATGTTTTCTTATTTGCAACTCATTATCTAGTGCTTCTTTTACCATAGCTTTTACATCTTTATCATTTAGATGTTTTGGAACAGAATATTTGTTAATAGTTATCAATTCATCAACACTATTAAAATAATCATACATTCTTGGTAAATGAGCTTTAATCTTATCATCAGATAATTTTTTAAAAAATTTTGATGTATTATCATAACCTTCTTTTTGAGCTCTAGTTGCAAGGCCTGTATACATATTTGCAGCAGCTTGTTCTAGATTGTAATGAGTGTTTAGTAATTCAAACATTTTCTTATCTTTATTTCACATAAATTTAACTCTTTTCTATGGTTGAAAAATTATTAATATAACCATATTCAATATTACTACTAATTTTTAAATTTACATAAATAAAATAAGCAAAATTTAAACTCATTATTTTTTATAAAAAAATAAAGCACACATATATTTTATATATGTATACTTCATATTTTGATTGGTGATTAATTATAATAAAATCAGAAACTATAATGCATTTTTCAAAATAATATCTGATGCACAAAAAGGTGCAAATAAATAAATTTTTAAATATTTTGTTGGTTTGTATCAATAATCATAGTATCTATCTACTCTTAAGAAAGCAAATATTAATAAAAGAATACTATACATAAATATTATTGAAGATAATACTATATTAAAAATAGTGATAGCTGATATTAATATTCCTATACTTTTTTCAGTAACTATATTAAATCTATTTAAAAGAGTGAAATACATACCAAATGAAATTAAAGAAATTACTAAACCCACATATATTGAATACAATATGTAAATATTTCTAAAATTAAATTTATTATCAACATTATTTATTGTTGTATTAGATTTTTTTAAAAGAAAATATAAAAAAGAAGAGACAAATATAAAATATCCTAAAATGTATTTTTTATCATATGTATACTTAAACAAATGATATGCAAAGCATAATATATTTAAATATGATATAAAATAAAACCCAATAAAAAACATCATGGTTCAAAATATTATAAAAGATATTATAGGTATTCCTCATAAATCAAAATTACTTAAATTAGACAAATCTAATTTAAATAATCTATCAATATCATTAATAGAAAATACTATTGTATATGTTAATGAAAAACATATTCAAATTGTTGATATGAAACTACCAATACATAATGATTTTAGATAATTAATATTCACTTGTTTTATCATACAAAAATTAATTAGTATCTAACTTTATAACCTAAATATATTCTAGTGTAAATAAATTAAAAGTGTAAATAAATTAAAAAGTAAATTTAAATAAAACAACACCATTTATCTATCAACTAATGAGCTAATAATGTAATTAATAAAATCATTAAATCCTACAAATAATACACTTACTATTTTAGAAATAGTATGCATAAGAGATATAAGTGTATTTAACATACTTATGCCAATTTATTTGTCAGTTTCACCTATATTTATTGATAACCCATCAAGTATTATTCCAACATAATCAAATACATTAGATACATCTTTGTATTTTTATAAGACTTTAAATAATGATTAGTTTTCAACTTTTATTAAAATAACAGACAAATTTACTTTTCATCATTGATTGCATAATCTTTATGAAATTTCATTTTCATAAATAATATTTTGTAATTGAATTAATTGTTAAAAATGCAGTTTCTTATGAATACATTCATTAGAATTATAAAATGACTGTTCTTATAAAAATGAAAAACCCATTAGAATATTCTAATGGGTGGAAATATAATTGGTGGAGATGACGGGAGTCGAACCCGTTTCCACAAACAAATTTTCAATAAATTCTACAGTTTAGTTCTAACTTAATATTTCCTTAAACACATAGGCTTAGAACAACCCGCACTTAAGTAATCCTATAAATTTCATTATACCTTATAGAAATCAGTACAACTATCCAATTAAATAATACTTGTTTGTAATGGAGACAAAACAAGTATGTTCCAATAGTTTAAATTATGCAATTGCAAAATTTGCTTGTTGGCTGATAGCATTGATTTCGAAAGAATCTAATTCAACACTTTCTTCTTTAGAGTTAGCATTTATTCTACCTCGTCAGCTATAAGGGGCATACCCCACTGCATTTAAGGATCCTTTGCTCATGTCGAAACCGTGACATCCCCATAGATATTATTATATATGTTGAATATATAAAATCCATATAAAATAAAAAATATCAATATTTTTAATAATTTTCTAATTTTCTTAACAGAATTTAAATAATTATTCATAATATTACTAAAAATATATTATTATAATAGTAAATAAAAATTAACATTTTTTAGATCTTAACTATATAAACTCTTACAAGTAAATTTATAACAACATTATAATAGTTTACTAATTTTTGTTAATTAAGGAGATAGTATGAATAATGAATACAAAAAACTTGATGAAATTGAAATAGAATTTCAAGATGAAAATCAGAATTCTAAAAATTCAAATAATGATTCAAAAAATAGCAAAAAACAAAATGATGAAACAATTTGTATCACAAATGATAATCAAAATAATCAAGAAATTAATTCAAATCAACAATTTGAAATCAATAACTTAGAAAGCAACAACATTATTGAAGAAAAAAAATCACTTTCAAAAAGTGATAATAAAGAGTCTTTAAATCAAAGCAATGATTCTATTAGTAAAGATTTTAAAAAGCAAACAGAAAAGAGAATTATTGTTACTCAAATAACTGATGAAGAGAAAGTAAATTATGAAAAAAATAAGGACTTAATCACTTCAAACAAAGATAATAATGAGAAAGATAAAACATATATATTTGCAATGGGTGGATTAGAAGAAATTGGAAAAAACATGTATGTTGTTGAACACAATGATGAAACCATTGTTGTAGATATTGGAATTAAATTTGCTAGTGCAAATATGTTGGGTGTTAATGGAATAATTCCTAATCTTGATTACTTTAAAGAAAACAATAAAAAAATTAACAAATTACTTATAACTCATGGTCATGAAGATCACATAGGTGGTATTGCATTTTTAGTAATGTTAACTCAAGTTGAACAAATTGTGGCCCCATTATTAGCAGCTGAATTAATAAAGAGAAAAATAAGTGAATTTAAAGAAATAAATAATCCACCAGAAATTATTGTTTATGATGACAATTCTAATATTAAATCTAAATACTTTGAAATTGATTTTTTTAGAGTATGTCATTCAATACCTGACTGTTTTGGTATGTGCATAAAAACACCAAATGGAAATATTATGAGTGCAGGTGATTATCGTTTCGATTTTGGTAAACATTCTGATGACACAAACATTCACAAAATAATTGAAATGTCTAATAGAGGGATTGATGTATTTTTAGGAGAATCCACAAATAGTGATCAACCTGGTTTTAGTGAAACAGAAGACAAAATAATTGAAAACATTGAATCAATTATTCGTTCATCTAAAGGAAGAGTTTTCGTTTCTACATTTGCTTCAAACCTTGGAAGAATTGAAACCATAATAGAAATTGGAATAAATTTGGGAAGAAAAATATGTGTTATGGGAAGATCCATGGAAGCAAATATTAAAACTTCTAGAAAAGTTGGTTACATAAAATTAAGCGAAACTGATTTTGTTTCAAGCAAAGAATTAGGAACTGATAACAATGTTCTTGTTGTTTTAACTGGTTCACAAGGTGAAGAAATGGCAGCATTAAATTTAATGGCAGAAGGCAAGTATGCCAAAATTTCTTTAAAACCTTCTGATACAATTCTATTATCTAGTAATCCAATACCTGGAAACTTTAAAAATGTTGAAAATTTAGTTAATAAATTATTCAAATTAGGTGTTAATGTTATTCAGCATTCTCCAAATTTTAAAATTCATGCTTCAGGACATGCCACAAGACAAGAACAACAAATGATGATGAAATTGATTAAACCAAATTATATTGTTCCAATACATGGAGAAGCTAAAATGCTTAATTCAATGAAAGATAATGCTATAAGTGTTGGTTTTAAACCTGAACAAATTATTATTGTTACAAATGGTCAAAAATTAGAACTTAGCAATAAAACATTAAAGCTTACAAATTATTGTGTAGATACTACACCACTATTAATAGATCGTAAATTTCCTTCAAAACATGCTTATAAACTAATTGAAGACAGAAAATTAATATCAGAAGATGGGATTTTTATGGCATTAATTTGTGTAGATAAAAAGAATAAAACATTATATAAAAATCCTATGTTAAGTACAAGAGGATGCTTCTATGCTAAAAACGATTCAGGTTTAATGTCAAAAATATCACATTCAATAAAAGATGAAATTTTAACTTCTTTAAAGAAAGAAAATGAATTAAATAATCAAAGTATAGAAGAAACTGTAAAAAAAATAATTTCTTCCTTTGTATGAAAGAATAAAAGAAAAAATCCGATTGTGATAACAACTGTATTTAATATATAGTCATAAAGTTATTAATAACTTATGTTTATTTATTATAATATACTATTAAATAAATAATATTTGGAGAAAACTATGTTTAAATTGCCAGAACTAGGTTATGCATATGATGCATTAGAACCACACATTGATGCTCTTACAATGGAAATACATTACACAAGACATCACCAAGCTTATGTAGATGGATTAAATGCTGGAATTAAAAATCACCCCGAATTGCAAAAAATGCCTTTATGTAGAATTTTAAGTAATTTTGATTCATTGCCAGATGAAGTAAAAGTAGCTGTAAGAAATCATGGTGGTGGGCATCATAATCATTCATTATTTTGACAAGTGATGAAAATAACAAACAATCCTAATCCTAATCAAAGAATGTTGGATTGAATTAATAGAGATTTTGGTTCATATGAAAATTTTAAAGAACAATTTGAAAATGCAGCTAAATCAAGATTTGGAAGTGGATGAGCTTGATTAGTAGTTAACAAAAGCAACAAATTATCAGTTATTAGTACTGGAAATCAAGACTCACCACTTATGAATGGTTTAAAACCAATTTTAGGATTAGATGTTTGAGAGCATGCATATTACTTAAAATATCAAAACAAAAGAATTGATTATATTAAAGCTTTTTTCAATGTAATTAATTGAGAAAATGTAGAAAAATTAGCAGATGGAACATTAATTCTTGAATGTGATAAATAATATTAAAAATTAAAATATAGTCTAGTTAAGTTAAAACTTAATAGACTATATTTTATTAATATTCATTCTTGTATTGTTATAATCTTTATGTTATGAAAAGAAAAATCAAATTATTTGGAAGAAAAAAATTAATTTTATCTCTTTATGATCAATTAGATGAAAAAGAGAGAAAAATAAAAAATTTAAATGAATCAAATGAATCATTATCTAAGGATAATGATGATCTTAAAAATAAAATTATTATTTCCAAGGGAAGCCAAAACATAGCAAATGAATATAACCTAAATAATTTTATGAATGTAGAAATATTAAATAACAAATCATTTTTGGATGCTTATAAAAAAATATTTACAAATCTTGATTTACTTAGTACAAAAGAATATAAAAATTTTGTAGAAATTTTACTATTTGATAAATCTAATATTTATCCTCAAGTTTTAAAAAATTCAATAATGAAAGAATATATAAGACAATGCTTATCTTATTATAAACAAGATTACTACATTATGCCAATCTACTTTAATGAAGAAGAATATAATATTTTAAACAAAAATGAAAACAGTTTATTATCAGTTGATTCATTTAATGCAAATCATACAATTAAAGAAAATCATAAAAACAAAACATTCATTGATAATTTAAATTTTTTTAATAGCAACTATAATAGAGAAATTAATTTTATAAATAGTATTAATGATATCACAGCTGATCAAATTTTATTTTTTAAAGAAGAGATATTATCCCTTGTTTCAGAATTAATTTTATTTTTGATATTTGATTATAATGAATCAATTGATCAATACTATATAACAATCAGTAAATTCTTGAAGGACTTTGATTATAAAGGTTTTGATAAATGACAAACTACAACAAATAATCCATTATCTATTAAAACATTTATGAAAACATTAATTAAACTTCAGTGATTAAGTTTAAATAAAAAAAATAATTCATCAAATTGCAATTTTTATCTTGAATACCCAAATAATTACAATTTATTTTTAGCCAATTTTGGAAAACAAAATAATACAAAAAATGATTATATAACAAAATTAAATATCATTTCTAAAGGTACAAGTGATAATTTTGCTTTACATAAATCTAATGAATATTATTCCTGACTATTAACACCAAATAAAGAAAATCAATGATTTGATAATTTATTTCTTACAGAACAGGAAATATTATCAATCATTAACAATCCTAATACATCTGTAATAAAAATTTATGGTTTAAAATATAATCTTACAAATTCTTTAGATAATGACATAATAGAAATAGTTAAAAATGAATCTGTAAATATTAAATTGTTAAAACTTGATAATCAATACTTAATAGAAAGACTTTTTTTCTATTTCATTTACATAAATAGACATAAATAGTTTTATTTATTAATTGGCAATGATGTGATTGTATTTCAAAACAAATTAATTAAACACCAAGAAAATATTTTATTTTAAATCAAGTTATGAAATAAATAAACATTATATAGAAAGGCAATAAAAACTCATAACCATTTTATTGGTTATGAGTTTTTGTTAAAAAAAATTATTGTAACTTAAATCATACTATTTATTTTATTGGATAATTCTTTTGAAAAATCTCCAAATAAACATGTAACACATTTATCAGATAACATAACACCTTTAGCACCAATTTTTTTAATAGAATCAACATCTATGATATTTGTGTCATTAACATTTAATTTTATTGAACTAATTGATGCACTTGTACTAGTTATGTTTTCAATACCACCAACATAACTTATAAACTGATTTACATCTATTGGAATTGTATGTGTTACAGTTAGTTCTGTATTTGTTAATGTAGCTTGTTTTTTAGCTTTATTTTTTAATACAATATATCCAATACCAAATGTAAAGATATAAAACATTCATAGACTAAATTTATTCATATTTATTTCTCCCTAATAAATGAATCTCTTAACTTTTGGATATAAGGTTTCAATGTAGTTGGAACACACACCTTAAAATGTGAGAATTCAGTTGTAATTTTTATTTTATTAATAAAACAATCTTTTATTTTCTTTCCATCAATAATAATATTTCCAAAATCATTGGATTCGTTTATTAATTCAATTGTTGAATTATAATTCAATATTAATGGTGATTTTAATGTTGAATATTTTTTTTGAGTTATTGGGTGAACCTCTAATAATTGTATTAAATTTTCATTTTGTCAAATTATAGCTCCACCTGCATTTTTATTATGTGCTGTGCTACCCATTGGAGTGCTTACCATTAATCCAGTTCCTTTAAATAACTCTAATTTTTGATGACAAATATATATATTTGCTTTTAATGTTGTATCACTACAAATATAAACTTCATTTAAACCTCAATAATTATTGTTATCAATATTAACATTTAGCATTAATATATTTTTAAATAATTTTTCATTTTTTATTGTTTTTAAAATGCTATCAATATTTTTGGAATTGAAGCAAGAAAAATAACCAAGATTACCACCATTTATGGCAACAATTTTTTTATCAGAATATTTATCTACATTTTTTAAAAATGTTCCATCTCCACCAATTACAAAAATAAATTCACTTTTTTCTTCATTTTCAACTCAATTTTCCTTACATAAAATTGAATTCAATTTCTTTTTTAAAAATAGTGATTTAGGTGAATTATTGTCAATAACAAAAAAATATTTATTTTCCATTGCTCTGAGTTTTATTATAATTTTCAATATTTACTTCATCAAAATAACAACAATTATTAAATTTATATAATTTTGAAAGATTATTATAATATCTAGTAGTTTTTACTTCTTTTTCAAAAATTAATCACTCTTGATCATTGAATCCAACTATCAATTTTCTTGGTTCTTTATTCCCATTTGTTTGCAATAAAATTGGGTATGACAAAATTTGTGGATTCTTAATAATTAAATCTATTAATTCTCTTTTAGATAAATTTTTATAACTAATTTTATTTTCTACTATGTACCAAGAATGTGGATTAATTAGATCAATAACACCATTCGGAATTAAAGAATCCATATCTAATAATTCAGTATCTTTGATTGGTTCATATGACAAGTTTTTCTTAATAAATTCGTATGAATGTTTTGTTAAAAATTGTTCAGCTATTCTAGAGCCTCTACAATTACTTAAACAATAAAGTATTCTCATATTTAATCTCCATATTATTTTATTAATGTACTAGTATTTATTGTACAATAAATTATAATCAATAGCACAATAGGAAAGGAGGAAATGTGAAAATAGTATTATCTGGTATACAACCCACAAATATGATAACAATTGGTAATTATTTAGGTGCTTTAAGAAACATTATAAATTTTCAAAAAGATAATAAACTAATGGTATTTATAGCAGATTTACATGCAATAACAAAAGATTTTAATCCTAAAGAATTACAACAAAACAAAAAATCTATTGCAGCATTATATATGGCTTGTGGTCTAAACCCTTATGATAATATAATTTTTTATCAATCAGATGTTATTGAACACTCACATTTATCTTATCTTTTATTGTGCCACACTTACATGGGAGAGTTAAATAGAATGACTCAATTTAAAGATAAGTCTTCAAAAATGGCAATGGCAAACGGAACACAAAATATCCCAACAGGTTTGTTTGTTTATCCAACACTAATGGCTGCTGATATTTTACTATATGATGCAGATATAGTGCCTGTAGGAAAAGATCAAACTCAACATATGGAATTAACACGAGACATTGCAATTCGATTTAACAAAAAATATAAAGAAGATATATTTAAAGTCCCAAACATATATGTTGCTGAAAAAGGAGCAAAAATTATGGATTTACAAAATCCAGAAATAAAAATGTCTAAGTCAAATGAAAATACAAAAGGAACAATTTTTTTATTAGAACCTATTGATAGCATTAGAAAAAAAATTATGTCTGCAAAAACAGACTCCCTTGATAACATTAAGTATGATCAAACAAATCAACCAGGTGTAAGTAACTTAATAATAATTTATTCATGTCTATCAAATAAATCTATTAATGATATTGAGTTATTATACAAAAACAAAAAATATGGTGATTTTAAAAAAGACTTAGCTGATATTGTTTGCAATCACATACAAGAGTTACAAGACAAATATTATGAAATAATTAAAAATGTAGATTTTGACAAGCAATTACAAAAAAATGCCCAAATATGTCAAAAAATGGCAGCAAAAAAAATAGATAAAATTCACAAGATTTTAGGATTAAAAGTTGGTAATTAAATGAAGAATGGATATGAAAGAAAATTAATTTTGACAGACCTTGATGGCACTTTACTAAATAGTAAAGAGGAATTATCAAAGTTAACAGTTGATGTAATAAAAAAAATTGCTTCTCTTGGTCATATAGTCTGCATTGCTACAGGCAGACCCTTACGCTCTTCTATTCAAATATATAGAAAATTAGGGTTAAAAAGTATTATAGCAAATTTAAATGGATCTATATTAACTAATCCAGCTGATAAACACTTTTTACCAATTAACTTAACTTTTTCAAAAGAAGTGGTAAAAAACATTTTAAGTGATAAATTTATCATTGATAATGTAGGTTGTATATTAATTGAAAATATTGATGGTGCATACATTGCATCAAATAAATTCAATCCTTTTATTAGTAAAGAATTTCTTAAAAAATTTCATATTGATTCAAGTGAAAAAGTTCAATATATAACTCTTAAGGATACAAAAAAAATTAAAAAAGATATAAATTCTATTCTAATATATATAAAAGATAAAAGAAAAATGGATGAATTATCTTTTAAAATAAAAGCTATAACAAGTACATTAATAGTAAGAAGTTGAAGTGTCCCTCACGATGATGAAGGAACAGTTCTTGAAATTAATTCAATTTTTTCAAATAAAGGTACAATTCTAAAATTTTTATCAAGTTATTATGCTATTCCACTTCACAATTGTTATACATTTGGTGATGGAGAAAATGATTTAGAAATGATTATTAATGCAAGTATTAATGGTTATGCAATGAAAAATAGTAGAGGTGTATTAAAATTAATTTCAAGCAAAATAACTCAACATGATAATGATAATGATGGTGTTGCTAGAGAATTAATTAATATATTTAATTTAATGCTACCAAAGATTTAAAGAAAATCCTACAATTTAGAATTGTAGGATTTTTAATTTCACACAAATTAGTTAAGTTTATTTTTTTGCTCTTTTTTTAAATATAATTATACCTATTATTGTACATAATAAAATAATTAAAATAGTTGGAATTGAAGCAGCTAATGCAATTGTTGCACTTTTATTCATTGGTTTATTTTTTAAATAAAAATCAATTCCTAATTTATTTATGTATGATAAAGTTGATACACTTTCTTTAACATAATCTGGAAATACATGTAAATAATAAAAAGGGGCATAAATATCATTTATTTTTTCATAATTAATTTTATATTGCTTATTTGGATCAACTGAATAACTTGTTGTTCTTGTAACAATATCAAATGTCATTGGTATTGGTCAATCACCAATTCCAACAGATTTATCAATTTGATTTAAATTCATATTATACGTTGCAGCAAGATAAAATGCTGTAGTTTGAATAGTTGTTGTAGTATATTGTATCCCAACTAGTTTTGTATTTGGGAATTCTGCATCATTTGATATTTCGCTAAAAAATGGAACATAACTACCATCAGTATTATTTACTTGCATTTTATGATCTCAAGATAAAAATATTTCTCAAGGAAATGGATTCATACAAATTGGTTCAATCATATTTTTAAATAAATAATCATTTAAATTTTCTTGATATTTATGATCAAAAGAAGGGTGATGTTTTACAAAATAGTTATATTCACTAGTTGGAAATTTTTTAGTATAAGCTTCAACTATTTTATTTATTTCTTCTTCTTTTTCTTTATATCTATAAATTTCATTGCCATTTGC
>CANSNC010000008.1 GCA_947648205.1 uncultured Mycoplasma sp. | reverse complement strand
AAATTTGTTGCTGTTGTTGATTTAATTCCTGATTTTCACATATCAACAAGTGAAATATCTGGAACCCAAACATCAAACTTAACATTATCACCATACTTTTTTATATAGTTGTCCAAAAAATTTCCTATTTGATACTCTGATGGTCTAATTCTATAATTATCATTTTTATTTGTAGTATTTACATTTGAAAATTGTTTTCCCAATCTAGATCACAAACTAAAATTATACTTACTAGATATATTCTTAGCGCTATCTTGTAAACCATATTTTTGATTGTAATGATTAAAATTATATTTTTGTACATCATACAAATCATAGTCTACAAATCATACAATTTCATCAGAACCTGTTCTTTGTTCTTTGCTTTGCAGCATATAATTTGTTGCAATCAATGCTTGTTGATAACCCATTGTAATGTTACGAGTGAAAAATACTTTCACATTTGTGTTATCTGATGATTCTATAATTGTATTTTTTCATACTTCTAATTCTTCACTAGAATTATTATTTAATTCATTATTAGTAAAGAGTATCTCTCTCTCTCTCTTGGATTCCATAAATATTATTTTGTACAGCATTAAAAACACTAATACTTGGTATTAGAGAAGCTGAAAATAATATTGTTGGATAGAGTATTAATTTAACTTTTATATTCATATAAAAATAAAAAACTCCAAATTAATAATTTTATTATATATCAATCATGGAGTTTGAAATAAGAATAAAAAAATATAATGTTTAAATACATTATATTCTTAGTGAGACTTTTATGACTTAATAATATTTTTTAAATCATTGAGGAAATAATTTAATTGTGGTTTAAAATCTATTAATTCAATGCATAAATAAATAACTAATGATAGATGGGTTTAGACTTAGCTATGAAAAAGAATAATGCGCTGAATATATAATATCAATAGAATAACTAGATCAGAAAGGATTGCAAAAATCTAATATTAATTAAAGTTCAATAAGTACAAAGGAAATATATATTAAACAATAATACGGAAAAATTACAAAGATATAAAAAGTTATTAATAAAATATAATTTTAATATAACATTTCTATACAATCAAAAGATGTGAATATTAAACCACAATCCCATAAATTAATCACCTTTATGGGATTTTATATTAACCCAAAATATTAATTTATACATTAACTAATAGCAAACTTGTAAAATATTTAGATTTATATATATAATTAAAAAACTTTTAAGTGCTATATATTATTTATTTTTCACCTTCATTATTATTATATCTTGTTTCATATTCATATATAACTTGTGCTATTTCTCTTGCAAAATTTTCATGATCTATATTTGAAAAATGAACACCATCAACTGAAGATACTTTTGCAAATGATCCAGCATCCATAAATAGACAATTATTCATATTTGCAACTTCTTTATATAGCAATGGTAAATCATATGATTTAACAGTTGAAAATTTATCAAAATTAAAAGATTTAATTAAATTAACATCATCACTTAATCTTGGCGGACACACTAAAACTGTTTTTGCATTTTTAGTAATATCTATTCTTTGAATTAACTTAATAATTTTTTCAACCCCTGTTGCTATAGTAATGCTATCTAAATTAAAGTCACTTCTTAAATCATTTGTACCTAAACATATAACAATATAATCAACTGGTGCATATTTATTATAAATAATAGGAAATTCAATAATTGCTGGTTGTGATTCTTTCATATTTAATGAAATAAACATACTTCTACCAATTTTACCTTCTTCAATAACATTGTATTCATAAGACGAGTTATTTTTATCATTTAATATTTTTTCTAGAAGTTTTGTTCATCTCTCATTATTGTTGTATCTCTGTTTATTTAATGGATTGTAACCAAAAGTGTTACTATCACCAAAACATAATATTTTTTTTTGTATTCTATCTGACATATTATATTACCCTCTTTATTTTAGATTCAATATCATCTGATTCAACCCTATTTGTAGATTGGCATATTCCTATTAAATCATTTTCATATTTACTATTCATAGTAAAAATAAATTGAGCTTTATTATCAATATTTCCTTCTTGTTTATTAAACAAATCAATAATATAAGCAACAATATCATTATTTAGTGATTTATTTAAATTATCCATCACTAATACTTGTGAATTATCTAAAGCATTGAACACATAATATAAAATGTGTATTACCTTATTTAAAGTTTCAGATTCATATTCGCTATTTATGTACATAACTTTTTCATGAATGTTTTTTTTACCAATCATCAAATAAAATGAATTGATATTTATTTGATTTACACTAAAATCAATAACATTAAAACCTAAAGTGTTTAAAGCTAAAAGAAATTTACTTTTATTTCTTTTTAAATAATCTTTATCAATGTTGTATGTTTTATAAATACCTTGTCAATTATTTTCATCTACAAACACAACATTAGAATATAATTTTAAAAAATTTGTTAATGCATTTGATTGGGAAACACTTTTTATATAACTTATTAATGAATTTTTCTTATTAATATGAATAAATGAAGGTTCTTTTTTTACTTTTAAAAAATCTAGGTCTAAATCTATACTATAAACACATGTCTCTTCTTGGTTAATCACATCATATGTAAGATTTTCTTTTTTGTAAATATATTTTCATTTAATTTCTTGATCACCATTATTTTCTGAAATTGATAATCTCTCATATTCAGAATAAAGGTGATTGAAACTTAACTCATATTTATATAATGTAGTAGAGTCTAAGAAAAATAATTCAATGCATGCATTATATGATTCATATTCATTATTTATTTTGATTGTTTTTTTGTTTAAATTATTATCCTCTTCAACTTCTTGATCATTTTCCAAAATTTCTTTTTGTTCTTCTACAGTATTATTAATTTCTTGAATTTCCTTTGTAGTTTTTTTAAATATATTTGAAAAATTGTTGAATACAAAAGGATTAGATTTTGCTGATATACTTTGGTTTCTATTAGGATTAAAATCTACAGTTTTTTCATAATTTAAAAAATGTTTTAAAAAATCAATGGATACTTGCAATAATTTAATTATTGATGATTTTCCACTTTTATTAGTTCCTATAATACCACTCACTGGAGAGGCACATATTTTATCTAAAGAAGTGGCAAAATCTAACAAATCTATTTCCTGTCATTCTTTAAAACATGAATAATTTTTGAATCTGAATTTTAATAGCATATTAATCTCCATTGATATAATATATATTCATTTTAATATGAATTAATAATCATTATTAATTTATATTATGGATAATAAAATATAAGTTTGTTACTATAACTATAAAATAAATTAGTGATTATTGTAATAAAATATATTAGTCTTATTAGATAAAAGGAAAAGTATGGAATTAATAATAACAAATAACAATATTGAAAATATTGATAAAAATAGTTGCATATCTAGTAATCTATTCACTTCTGACAGATATTTCACATGATTGAATAGTCAATTAGATTATCGTTTAAGATATGGAAATAAATTCTGCTACATAATAATTTCATTTTTAATGAGATCAAATCATTTCAGACATAATACAAACTCTATTATAAAAAGACCAATTTGAATACTATTAATTGATTTTATTTGTTGAATTTCACTTATTGCTTTTGTTGTTTGTTTAATAACAGGAGTTGCATCTCCAATTATTGATGCAGTTAATGCCACAATTAATATTGGAAAAGCTGGATCAACAGTACAAACTGTAGGGGAAGCATGACAAAAAGCTTTTGGAACAGGAAACACAATAGTAGCACTAGTATTTACAGTAATTACATTAATAATTGGAATATTTTATTTATGAATAATAACTAAAGTAATTCCTAAAAACAAAGGGCTTGCAATTAAAGATTATGTGATGAAAAAAATTGATTACATGATTAAATTTGGTTTTGTTGTTAAAACTGAACAAAAAATGAATAAACAACTTGAAAAAGCTAAAGCTAAAATGAAATTAAAAGATGCAATAATTGATAACATCATCTTTGATAAAGCTGAAGTTTTAAGTGATGCAGACAGATGATCAATACTACAAATTAATAATATTATTTTTAGATATTTTTTAAATTTTAATATAATTATAAAATTACAAAACCTTGATCAAAAGTATGTTCAAGAACTTAAAAAAATTGTAGAAATTGATTTCAAAAATATTAAACTAATTGAAAATAAATAATATTTAAAAACTATAACTATTTGAAGGTTATAGTTTTTTTAAAATAAAAAAGTTTGATTATTAATCAAACTTAAAAAGTAATTATTTTTTAAACCTAGATGAAAATATAGAATTATTATTTTCTAAATTACTACTACTTGGAGTAGTGATAATTTTAGGTAATGGTTTTTGTTGAAGTGTGCTTGTTGAAGGTATTTTGTTTGGTAATGGTACATTTTGTGATACTGGTCTACTATTAAAATTATTAGATGAAATAGGTCTTGCTAAAGGTTTAGGCATTGGTTTTGATCCAGGTATATATGCAGGTTTTGGTCTATTTGAAAATTGTAGTTGTTGAATAACAGCAGGCATTGGTTTAGCAGATGGAACTTGAGCAGATGGAAAATTATAAGAATTTTCACTTACATTTTCATTTTCTGCTATAACTGGTTCTTCAATAATTGTATTTTCTCTATTATTCACTTTTTGCTCTACATTAGAAGTTGCAATAGCATTATTTATAATAGGAACATTTACAAAGGGATTGCTAGCATCTGGAATATTTTCATCTACATGTGATTCTTGATTATTTTCTATAGATACATTGTTTCTTTGATTAAATGAAGGAAAAGTGGGCACAACTTGTTCATTAATATTTGAATCCTGCTTTACAACATTATTTTGTTCTAAAACAATACTGTCTTCTTCAAAATAATTTTCAACTTGATTACTATTTATTTTTTTATTTGTCAATTCAGCATTTTGAAAATTTTCTTGAACATTCATGTTTTCATACTCATATGCATTTAATGATTCATGAGAAGCCATATGTTGCACTTCAGAAATATTGTCGTCTAAATTTTTGTCATTAATTTCTTTAGATTTAAAACATGAAACAACAGCAAGCACTGCTACAGAAATAAAAGAAACACAAGAAAGCGCTGTAAATATAAGCATTATAGTTTTAGATACATTAGTTTCATTATTAAATACATAATTAATTAATAATCCTACCAGTAAAAAAATAATACCAAGAATAGACAAGCATGCAATTGATATATTCATGCCCATTAATTTTTTATTTTTATTTGTCATAAGAATTATCCTTTTCTATGAAGTGTTTTTATACATATATTATTATCTAATAAATTTATAGTTAAAATTATATTATTTATTTTTTTTGTGAGTCTTTTGGATTATTTATTTCAGTTCACATCAAATCATCTAATGCTGTATCTACAAATTTTGATGGTTCAAGTTTTTTGTCCAAAACTTTTATTATGAGTTTAAAAACAGGAACATCTAATTTCTTTTGATTTATTATTTTTTTAACAATTGGATAAACTTTATATCCTTCTACTGTTGCTTTATTTTCTTTTAAAACTTTATCAAGCCCATTCATAAAAATTTGCTTTCCAAATGTAAAATTTCTAGATTTATTTGAAGTACAAGTTAAAAATATATCACCAATACCACAAAACTGTAAAATTGTTTTATCCTTAGCACCCATATGTTTTGCAATCAATTGCATTTCATTAACTCCTTGAGTTAATAGTGCAGATATAGTATTAATAGAATTATGATTTTCTTCAGAAATCCCTATTGCAATTGCTAAAAGATTTTTTAAAGATGCTAAAATTTGTGATCCAATTTCATCCTTGCAAGGTACAGCTTTAAAAAAGTCAGAATTAAATAATTGTGCAACATCTTTTGCAACATCCAATTTTTTAGAAACAACATTTACAACTGTTGGTTTTTTTTCAAAAACATCTATGGCAAAAGATGGACCAATTAAAGTTGCTAAATCTATATTATATTTTTTCAGGTTTTTATAAATTGATTTACTTCATACATTATTTGTTATTGGATCAAGACCTTTTGCAACATTAATGATTGTATATTTATTTTTATTATTCATAAAAGGTTTAACTTTATCTAACACTTCAATAATGAATGTTGATGGAATAGCAAGTAAAATATATTTTGCATTTTCAATTACTTCTTGTAAATCTATATTAGCTTTTACTTTTGCAAATAATTTCTTATTTCCAAAAAATTTTCTATTGTATCCTGAATTTAAATCTTTTATTTCACTAGGATTAATACCCCACATTTCCACTTCATACCCATTGTTAGATAAACAACAAGATAAAGCAGTCCCTCAAGCCCCTGTTCCTAAAATTGCAATTTTACTATTCATAATCAAAATCTTTACCTTTTCTTAAATCTTCTGTTTTCTTTTTAAAATACAATGTTATAGGAACATTGTTTAAACCAAACTTTTCTCTTATTTCATTTTCTAAATATCTTGCATAGCTAAAATGCAAATAATTAGGATTATTACAAAATAGTACAAATGTAGGAATTTGACCATTAACTTGAGTTACATAATTAATTTTAATTCTTCCAGTTTTAAAACTTGGTGGATTATTTAACATTTGTGCTCTTGCAATTACTTCAGTTAAAACCTTTGAAGAAAATTTTTTTGTTGCATTTTCTTGAATATTAAGAATGTTATCAAACAATGTTGAAATTCTCTTATTTTCTTTTGCACTAAAAAACACTATTGGTGCTCATGATAGAAATTGAAATTTTGCTTTTATTTTTTTCTCCATCTCTCTCATAGTAAATTCATTTTTTGAAACAAGATCTCATTTATTCACAGCAATAATACATGGTATATTTGCTTTATATGCAAGACCTGCAATTATTTCATCTTGTTCATTAAAATCTTGACTGCCATCTAATAAAACAACAATTAAATTACTTCTATGAATAGATTGTTCAACTCTAATAAAAGCATATTTATCAACACCTATACCTATTTTACCTTTTCTTTTAATCCCAGCAGTGTCTATAATTGTATATAAATTATTATCTTTTTTAAAATCAGTATCAATTGCATCTCTTGTTGTTCCAGCAATATCAGAAACAATTACTCTTTCTTTATTAAGAATAGCATTTACAAGTGATGATTTTCCAACATTTGGTCTACCAATTATACAAAACTTGTATGATTCACTATCTTTAATATTTCCAGTATCATAACTTACTATTTTATCTAACAAATCACCTATTCCAATACCATGGGATGATGAAATAAATATTGGTTTTCCAAAACCAAGTTTGTAAAATTCAGCTTCATTTACTTGTGCTGATTCACTTTTATTTGAAACTATAATTATTTTCTTATCCTTATTTTTTTTAAGAAGTTTAGCTACATATAAATCATCAGTATTTATTCCATCTTTACTGGAAACTAAAAAAATAATAACATTCGATTCTTCAATAGCAAAAGAAACTTGAGTTTCTATTTGTTGTTTAAAATCAAAATTATTTTGAGTTAATCCACCTGTATCAATCAAATAAAAATCTTTTGTTAGTCAAGTTGCCTTTGCATATATACGATCACGTGTTACACCAGGTAAATCATCAATAATAGATTTATTTTTTTTAATAATTCTATTAAATAGAGTAGATTTACCAACATTTGGTTTCCCAACAATTGCTACTGTTAACATTATTTTTCTACTTTTCTTGTATTCTTTATATGTTTTTGTATTGCATCAACAACTTCTTGAATAGATTTTTTATTTGTTTTAATTAAAATTGCATCCTTTGCTTTTTTTAATGGAGCAATTTTTCTATGTTTATCTACATAATCTCTTTTATATATATCAAGTCATATTTTATAAAAACTTACTTTTTTACCCAGTTCTTTTAATTCTTTTGTTCTTCTTCTAGCACGTTCAGTTATAGATGCTGTAAGATATATTTTTAAATTAGCATTTGGCATTATTATAGTACCAATATCTCTACCATCCATTACAACATTCATGTTTTCAATCATTTCTTGAACAACATGATTATAGTAAGCTCTAATATAATCCTTAGTAGCCAAATCAGATGCAAAATCAGAAATTTGTTCAGATTTCGATTCGTTTGTGTAATCTTTTCCATCAATAAACAATCTTTCATTTTTTACTTCTATCATTCTTTTTTTTAAAAAAGAAATAACTGCATCTGGAGTAGATTCAAGTAAATTATTATTTCTTAATATTAGTGCATATGCTCTAAATAAATAACCTGTTGAAATAAATACTAAATCATTATTCTTTGCTATAATCTTAGCTACAGTAGATTTACCACTACTAGCTGGACCATCAATTGCAATTTTATAACTCATAATAATCTCCTTAGACTAATAATAAAATTAAAAATATAAAAATTAATAAAATTATTAAAGAAAAACAAAAAAACAATATATAAAAAATTTTCTTTAACTTCACATTTTTATAAACAGCTTTCTTCTCAATGCTTTTTGGTAATATACTATTAACAATTGATTCTGTTTGACTTTTAGAAATTGAAGTCTTAAAAACATAACTTTTTTCTTTTAAAATATTTTCTATATTATGTTTATTATTTATCATGAAATTATTTCATTGTTGCAATCTTTTAAGAGTAGTAAAATTAGAGTCATTTTTTAATCAATCAAGTGACAAATTACCTTCTTTATCAAATGTTGGATCACTTTGAAATTTATCACCATAATTTGATGATTGAAAAATAATGTCTTGTAATTTTTTACTTTCTATTTTATTCAGAGTTGTTTTTGCTTTATCAAGATAACCATGAGCACTAGTTTCATTAACTACTATATCCATAAACATTTGCTTTGGATCATTTTGGTTAATAATTAACTTAGGATTTATTTTTTTTATTGATTTTTCAAAAGAATTTAAATAATCTTTTTCAGCATTTCCTTTTTCAAGTTCATTATAATCTTTTTTAATTTTTACTCTATATGACTTATATTTTTTAACCCTTGTTTCCTTCAATGCAGCTTCAACATCAAATGGTTCTAATAAGTCTTCTTCTTTAAATGAATCATTAATCATAAGTAATAAAATTATTCCTCTGTTTGAATATGAATGCCAAATGATTGATTTGATGTATAGATTAATACTAAATTGGGAACAAAACACTCAATAATTTTATTTTTTTCAATATTAAAGTTCTTTATTATTTCATCCCTAATATATTTTGCTTCTTCTTCATCAACATTATTATTATAAAAAACAATTGTTTTAATCTTTGATAAAGATATATTTTTAAAAGTATTAAAAAAGGTTGTTATCATTTTTGCTACTTGCTTTTTAAAACTTGTTGCAATTCCACCTAATTTATTTTTTAGTTCAAATCTTATTAAAGGTTTTGTTTTAAAAAAATCAAATGTTTTAGCTAAAATTGCTGGAGCTCTACCACTCTTTCTAAGAGGTTCTCATGATCTACAAGTAAACATTGTATAATTTAATTTGTTTTGTTTTCTAGCATATCTCAAAACTTCTTCTAAAGGTTTATTTTCTTTTTCCAACATTTTTTTTGATTCTAAAACAATATTTCTAATGCCATAACCAATTTCACCAGTATCAACTATGTGAAACTTACCTTTATACTCATCTGTTAAATATTGAACATTTTGATAAAAAGATGATAAACCTGATGAGATTGTAAACAATATTATATTTTCGTATTTATCAATCATATCTTCAAGACAAACCATTACTTTACCAGGACTAACAGCATTAGATTTAAAAATTATACCTTCTTTTAATTTTGACATAATAACATCTGTAGTCAAAATTTTATTGTCATCTTCATACTCATTATTTAATGAATCTGTAATTCCAAAACATACTTTACTTATGTTAAGTTCTTTTAATTCTTCATCACTCATACTAATAGCTGAATCAACAATATATCCATATTTAATTTTTTCCATAACCTATCCTTAAAAATAAGAATTAAAAATTAAATATATTTTACAATATAAAACCAGATAATTAGATATAAATTACAAATGGTAATAAAGAGAAGAATTAATAATATTAAAAAATCTAAAATACTTATATTAGAAGTATTTTAGATTTTAACTATCAGTTTAATAATTTTGTAAATGATCCATTTTCATCATAGTTATTAAATACATAATCAATCATTTGCCCAAGTGAAAAAAATTGGTTTTGTTTTTTTTGTAACATATTTTTATTTATAACAAATTTTCTATATTCTTGTTCTGAGACTTCTTTGTCATTTATAGAAAAATGCTTTTCTATCTTTCCATTCTTAGAAGTGTAAGAGTATGAGCATGTTCAATTATTTATAGATTCTTTTAATTCTTTAATTTCTTTACTAACATTTTTTAATTGATTTTTAAAAGTTGTTAAATTATTCTTTTCTTCTTCGCTTAAATTGTCTTTTTTAATTAATTCAATAATTTTAGTCTCAAGTTCTTTTTCTCTTATTTTTAGTTCATAAATTTTTTCATTCATAATAAATACCTCATTCTTTATATAAAGTATTATAGCACCATTTTTAGCACTCTACAAATTAGAGTGCTAAAAATAAATATATAAATAAAAATCATTGACCTTTAAGTCAATGATAATTAATACAATATGTATTTTTTGCTAGAGTATAAATTAAAATTTTTTTCTTGTATCCACTTCAAATACAACAACATTAGAGTCATTTGAATTTATTTTTTTAAAACCAAATTCTGTTAAAAATTTAATAGCATATGCATTGTTTTCACTTACTTGTATTTGCAAAATCTTATTTCTATTAGATGCTTGTATTACAGCATGTTCTAAAACTTGAGATCCAATATGCTTTTTTCTAAAATTTTCATAAACATATAAGAAATAAACTTCAATAATTTGTTCATCTTTCTTACCAATATGAAAATAACCAGCAAGTTGTCTATCAAATCAAATTGATTTAAAATCAACAATTCTTTGATTTATTCCTGCTCTCATTTTTTCAACTATTTGGTTATAGTTTAAAGAATTTTTGTCTTCATATTCTTCAACTAAATTTCTAGCAAGTTTTAAAATCTCTTCTTTTTCATTTTGAGTTACATTACGTATTTCAATTGTAGCCATAATTTATCACCTGTTTAAAATTGCAAAATTTATTGTAAATAAAATTTACATAGAATTATTATATTAAATTATTACAAATATAGTTTATCAAAATATAAATGTCTACAAGTATTTAATAACACAAACAGTAGTAGTAAAAAATTAAAATAAAAAATTCATAATCAAATTAATGATTATGAATTTTTCAATATATATATTATTTATTTTCTACTGGAGTTTCAGGAGATTTATCTGAAAAAATTATTGCATCAATTTTTTCTGGATATCCAGTGTAAGCTTGTTTAACTGCTTCTTTTAAATCAGCTGGTTTTTTAGTTGTATCAGTGAATGTTAAACTATGAACATAAATTGTTTTTACATTTGGATATTTATTAATAAATCCAATAATTTCTTTAACAGTTTTATCAAAATCTAAAGCTTTACCATCTTTTGCTGAAACAATTACAGTTTCTACTTTACTTCAACCATTTTCATTTCAATCAAATCATTCACCAATATTAGCATCATTTGATGGTTCTTTTCCATCAGTTATTGTTTCATTACTTGTTGAATTTGATGAACCAGCATCTGACTCAATTGCAACATATGCAATGTAGAATCTTCCAGTTCCATCTTCAAGCATAGGAACAGTAACATTATTAAATGATGTTAAACCTGTTTTTCTTAAGTTTCATTGATAAATGTAACCACCTGCAAAATTTGATTGAAAAGCACGTTCTTTAATTCTTGTTTTATAAACAAGGTCAATTGCTTCTTGTAATTTTGCATCATCAATTTTTCCTTGAGAACTTAAATCTATGCAATTGAAAGTCGCACCAAATCCCATTTCATGAATAATAGAAGTATCTTTTGGTATTTGTAATGGATTAATATTTTTTAAAGAATTACTTCTAATTTCTAATTCTTTTACTGAATTTGGAATATTAATTCCACTAAAATCTGTTAAAGTATCTCAAGTATCTCAAATAGTTAATTTTTTAAGATTTTTATCGATAGATAAATCAGGAATCATACTCTTATTTCAATCATTAACACCTGAAATGCTTACAAATTGTGGTTGAATTTTTTTCAAATCATTTTCAAATCTTGTTTTAAAATCTGTTGATGAAGTTTGATTTCCAGCATCTTGTAAATTAATTACTAAAAAAGTAATTTCTTGATCTTCAATGTTTGGAAATGCACCTTTTAAAGTTTCATTTGCTGTGAACTTATAAACATACATTCCATCAGAAGATTTAACTTTTGTTTGTAATTCTTGAGTTGCATTTTTGTCTTCAACTCTATCTCAACCAGGAAATAATTCTTTATTAGCATCGCTATAACTTCTAGATTGTGAATAATTGTTGTAACTTATATTTTCATCATATGCTAAAATTGGCATATATTTTCTATTATTTGTAAATTCTGTTGTTACTTTATAATCTTGTTTTTTACCAGTAACAGTAGTTAATTGTTTTGTAGAACCCACTTGAGTTTCATCTGTAGATGCAGATTTTAAACTAACATTTGACTTTGAAATAGATTTTACATCAGCTGTAAATGTTAAGTTTTCACCTATAGCTACATTTTGTCTAGTTGTAAAATTTATTGATTCTTGATCAACTGGTTTTTGGATATTTGATCCTTGATCATTTGATCCAGAATTATTTTCTTCTTGTTTTATACTTGTACTATTATTCATAGCACTAGTTGCTAGTGGAACAGCAACACCAACTGTTAATGCTGATGCTACAACACCACTTAACAATAATCCAAGTTTTTTATATTTTGTCATAATAACTAGAACCTCCTTATTATGAGTGTATTAAGTGTAACTTTAATTTTTATCAAAGTCAATTAAAACAAATGAATAAAAAGATGCTTATAAATACATGTATATATAAATTATTTTTTATTAATTTTCACTTTTTTCAAAATTAACTAATATAGATTAGAAATGTTTAAAATTTATGTTTAATATAATATAATTATTAAGTTGTAAAACAATAATAATTATGGAAGTATAGCTCAGTTGGTTAGAGCACACCCCTGATAAGGGTGAGGTCGATGGTTCGAGCCCATTTACTTCCACCATTATTTTGGGGATGTAGCTCAATTGATAGAGCACCTGATTTGCACTCAGGAGGTCGTGGGTTTGACCCCCATCATCTCCACCATTTAAAAATAAACCACATACATTTTTTGTATGTGGTTTTTTCATTGTATGCATTCATAAAAACTATTATTACTTAATATCTATTAATACTTTTAATATCTTTATTTAATAATTAATAATGATTCATAATTGCTTATAATTATTTAGTATGAATAAAATTTTAATAAAAAATAAAAATGATACTTTTAATATAGATATAGAAAAATTATTGAAAACATTAGAGAAATATAAAATTAAAGTTTTTGAATTAAAAAAAATACAATATGGATGAAAAAATATTTGTTTTAGTATCAAAACAATTAATAATAAAAAACTGTTTATTAAATGTTTTGATACTAAAAAAGCAATAAATAATGAAATTCAAATTTATAAGATTGTTAAAGAAACTGTATCAGTTCCAAAATTATTCTATGCTATAAAATCAAAGGATTTAAACATTTTAGTATATGAATATGTTTTAGAATCTATTCCATTTTTTGAATATGAAAAACACATTAATAATCAAAATATTGAAGAAATTTTTTCTAACATAGCAAAATCTTTAGCAATAATTCATAATATTAGATCAGATAAATATAATAAATTGAATGTACCTGATTTCAGCTCTTGATATAAAATTTTTTTAACAAAAAATAATGTCATTAAACAATTAGGATATAAAAGAAAAAATAAAATTGAATGATTAGATAATTATTATAAAAAGTTTTTTTCAACGATTGAAGAATATAAATCATTTTGTCATTGCGACTTTAAATCAAATAATATATTAATTAAAAATGATTTATCTCCTTGTATAATTGACTGAGAATTTGCTTCATATTGTTACTCTTTTTTAGACATTGGTCAACTTTTTCGAGAAAAAGAAATATATTCTAACAAATTTTTGATTAATATTTTTCAAGAGTCTTATAATAATATAGCAAATAAAAATTTGCCAGATAATTGAGATATTTTTATTAAATTAGTAGATTTAGGAAACTTGCTTGAAATGCTTTCAAGAAAAATAGATTTAGAACAAAATAAAAAAGTAATCAAAGTAATTGATGATTACTTAGATTACTTAACTCAATAATATTAAGGATTCCATAAAAATTTATAACATTATGTTAATGAATTTTTATTAATTGTATATTATTAAACATCTGCAAATTGATCAATTCTAAAAATTGCTATTGATCTAATGTCAGATTCATATCATGTAGTATATAATGAACCTCATGACATACCTTGAGTAACAACTCTTAAATAGTCATTTTTATAATATGATCTAATGTTACGGAAATTTAATTTATCTTTAGTTTTAAAATTATCATTTTGGAAATATCATTTATATCTACTATTTGATGCTGGTTTTAAATCAGATGCTACTCATTTAACTCAATCTCATCTATAATAACGATTATCTCTATTGTTATATAAAGCATATATACTTGTTTTCTTATACACATTATTGCTAATATAAATTATTTTATAAGTTTTTAAATCATAGAAAAATATATTTTTTTGTGGGCCTCTTTCTATAGATGTATTATCTTCAGGTCTTGGTACATAGTTTAAACCATCATAAACTCATGATAGAGAAATATCAACTAGTTTTGTTTTAGAATTTTGAGGTAATAAAATACAAGTATCACATTTATTTTCTGCAACCACAACATAAAGTTCTTCATAATATTGATCATCTTGTTCATCAATAGGTCTAACTCATAACTTACTTGTTTTTAAATCTCTTTTAATACAAAAATCATGAAGATCTATATTTCTAATTCTGAACAAACATTCATCTAGAGTTATAAGTACTGGTTCTAATCTTCACTTTTGACGTTGATTATTAGTTGTTGCTACTGTATATTGCAAATCATAATGAGTTTGTATATCACCCATTTTAATTGGTGTTAATGCATAAGAGAAATCAATTATATCTACACTTCATGATATACATTGAAAACAATCATAGATAAAAAGTGGAACATTATGAAGGTCTTCTAAATCAGCAAGAGTTGCAACATTATTAGATTTTGCATCAACACTTGATGTTAGCAAAAACTCAGACTTTGTCTTACTTCCTCTTAAAAATAACTGTGATGAAAATACATCACTTAATATTACAGGCTTTGGATATTTTTGTCCTTTTAAATCATGAGTAACTTTTTTTGTGTCAAAATAACATTTAAGTTTTTGACTATCATTATCAGATCTTGGACTTCTATGAGGTGAATCTGGAGTTAAAGAGCAAGCAAATCCTAAAGATGCAGAAACTCCACCTGTAGCATCGGATTCAACCAATTGAGAAGGAACACTTACTGTAGAAGGTGTAATTAATGTTGCTCCTTCAGTATATGGGGCATTATTTGCATATGTGTCTTCATCAACATAATGTTCATTTAAAATTTCAGGTTCATTAATTCTAGGTGTATAGTAAACTGTGTTTCTTTGATGTCTTATATGATTAGGTAAAATTGACACTGAGTCAACTCTTCAAGCTGATCTAATTCTTTCTCTTGGAATTGGACCAACATTAAATCACTCTCTTTGATATGCAAATTCTCTAAATATTGCATCTACTGCATCTATTGCAGTTTCTAAATCACCTTCTGAAAAATCTATTTGACCTGTACTAATTCTTTGGTGATAAAAACTTGCAGTACGTTCAGCACTATAAACATTTTCATCAGCTCTAATTTCATATAAATAATATTCAAGTGGATCTTCTGGTTCATTTAACATTCCTCCAAAAAATCTCAAACTAGAATCAGGTGAATCAGAAGCCGAAATAATTCCTGTTCTTCTTTCTTCAGGAATTTCATCTCCTAAAGAATAACCTAAAATATGTTGGAAAAAATTTCTATTATTTCCTCATGGTTGAAAACCTTGTTCAAAAACTTCACTTGGTTCTCTAAAATCTATTCTATATATTAAACCAGGACATCCCTGGGCATTTCTTCTTGGGGGGTTTGGCATATTTTTCTCCTTAATATTTATTTATTAAATAAATGCTTATATAATGCACTTACAAACTTCATAAAAAATGAAGTTACAGATTTATAATAACATATTAAAAAAATGTATCAACTAATTTATAAAAATAATAAATAAGGTATTTTTATAAAAATTAATTTTATAAAAAAATACTAAAAAATTTTATTCTATAACAATAAATTAAAAATATTTAAAAAATATTAATATTTACATAGAATAAAAAAATATTTATATCATTATGATATAAATATTATTTAATATTAATTGTTTTTATAAATAGCTTCATAATCAAATTCTACAAGTTTTGCAGATTTAACATTTCTAATTGGCATCATTTGATTAATAAAATTATAAACTAATTCTCCATTAACAAATGTCATCATAACTCTTCCACTAATTCTGTAATCATTAAATGGAGTTCATCTTGCACTACTTACAATATCTTCATTTTTAATTCATCATCTCTTAGTAGTATTAATTACTACTAAATCTGCATCATAACCAACTTTGATTTCTCCCTTATTTTTAAAACCATATGCTTTTGCAGGATTTTTACATAACAATCTTTCCAAGATTGTAATTGGTATTCTTTTAAAATAACAATTATCAAATAAAATTGAAAATAAAGTTTCAAAATTTGGGATGCCTGGTCTTTCAGATTCAAATTTTTCAATTAAAGTAACTGGCATATGAGATGAAGTAATTATATCAATTTTTCCATTCTTAATAGCATTTCACAAATGTATATTATTTAACATTGTTCCCAGTTTATATTCAGTAGTGATTGTTTTTCGTTTATATTCACTATTAATATGATCTTTATTAAATAATAAATACATTATTGATGTAGCAGTTTTAATATTATATCCTTCTGCTTTATATGCAAGTATTTTTTCCAAATCATATTCATTTGTAATATCATAAAACAATATTCTAATATTTTTATCATGACAAATATCAAAGAAGATATCAATATCAGTTCCTGATAAGTGAATCAAAATCATCTTAGAAGCTTCTATCATTTTTTGCAGTCCAATAGAATCTGATATTCTTTCTTTAAAATTTCTAGAATTTAAAGTCAAAATTGTTCCAACAACATATTCTTGAATTTTCATCAAATCTTTTTGATTAGATATATCAGAAGCATTAACTGCAAATGCAAAATTTACTAAAGAATTTTCATTTGCTTCATTAATTTTAGAAGTTATTTCATTAAAATAGTTTGTACTGATAGGATTTGTAGGGATATCTATAAATGTAGTAATTCCACCATGAGCACAAGCAATTGATTCAGTTGTATAGTTTGCTAAATCATATGATGAAAGAGTTTTTACTCTTGCAAAACCATCAATTATACCTGGCATAACAAGATTTTTTCTAATATCAAAAACTTGATCAATTCTATAATCTACTTCTTCAACTAAAATAGGTTCTTCACTTATTTGAGCAATAATATTATTGTCAATTACTATATCAACTTTTTTATTATTTGATAACAAACAATTCTTTAATAAAGTAACCATATATTTTAAACTCCCACATTACAATCATTTAATATGCTAATTTGCATAAGATATTAATATTATAACTTTTTAACTTGTGTCTTTCAATAACCTAATATATAAAATTGATTAAACACTAAGTTATTAGAAAAATGAAAAAATAAATAATTTTATTGAAAATAATAAAAAAAATCTTGGAAAGCCAAGATTAATTAAACTAAATTAGATAATAACTAGTAATGTATTTAAAAGCAGACTGAGTTGCTTCTCCACCACCAGTATCTCCTCCAGTTCCACTATCACCACCACTAACTGGTATATCAAAAGGAACAAAATTGTTAACTTTTTCAAAAATAACTGATGACATTGGGATTACACACAATATTAATAATAATGATATTAGTAAAATAATGAAATTTGATACAAAAAATCCTTTACTTTTATGTGCTCCATTTATACCAACAAATCACATACCCATTAAATAGATATAAGGCATTGGAACAAGAATAATTACAATTGATGAAAAAATTACAATTGTTTTAGTCATAGCACCATAATGTTGTGCAAAAGATCATTTTGGATCAGTTGTTCCGTTAAAAGAAGTTGCCAAAAATCCTAAACATATTGAAGCATATACTATAAAAAATACACTAAAAGATATGAATGCAATTCAAGAGTGTTTAATAAATTCATCATCTCTCAATTTGTTTTCAAAACCTAAAATTTTATTTTTTAATTTTACAGATTTTTGAGCTTTTAATTTACCTTGTTTTTTCTCTCTAATTAAATCTTTTTTAGTTCTTTCAAACTTTTCAAAAAATGTTGCATTAGATTCTTGAGAAGATTTATCATATTTTGATTCTGTATAAGACTTAACTTTTGGTAAATTTGTTAATTCATCAACTCTATTATTATTTGTAGTAGAAGTATTTGAATCAACACTGTTAGGATTATTATTTAAAGTTTTATCTCTATTATCCATTTGACTTCTCCTTTCAACTATTGATGATATTTTGCACTTCATCAAATTTCTCTTGTGTATTATCTTTTACAAAAATAACTTGAGGCGCTTTTCTTCAATTTAATTCTTTAGCAAGAATTGTTCTAAAATAACCACTAGCTCCATTAATTTTACTTAATATTTTATCAATAATATTTTTATCATAACAACTAATATATATTTTAGCAATACTTTTGTCATTTGTTAATCTTACATCAACAATTGTTGCAAGTTTAATTAATGGATCATATATTTCTATATGAATTGTATTTGTTAAAATTTTTTTTATTGTTGATTCATATCTTGAAATTTTTATTTTACTAGAATTACTCATGTTTCTTTTCAACCATTTTATATATTTCTACAATATCACCAACTATAAAATCATTAAAACCATCAACAGTGAAACCACATTCTTTACCAGCTTCAACTTTATTTATTGTATCTTTACCATGTTTTAATGAAGAAATTTTCTTATTTTCTACTATTAATTCTTTCTTTCTTAATAGTCTTATAAAAGCATTTCTTGCAATTTCACCAGTTAAAACTTTACACCCAGCAATTGTACCAACTGATGAATGAGTTCACAGTTGTCTAACTTCAACTTCTCCAATCTTTTCTTCTACATAGATTGGATCTAAAGTTCCTTTCAATATTTTTTCAACTGCATCTTTTATTTCATAAATAATGTTGTAAGTTTTTATTTCAATGTTATTTGATTTAGCAATATCCAATATAGAAGGTGTTGGTTTTAATTTAAATAAAAATATTAATGCATTTGCACTTTTTGCAAAATTTATATCTGTTTCACTTGGTTGACCCACAGAACTTCTAATAATATTAATTTTTGCTCCATCAACTTCTATACTAGATAATGTTGACTTTAATGCTTCAAGTGAACCAAAGACATCTGTTTTTATTATTAAATTAAGTTCTTTTGTCTTTGATTCTCCTTCTCCGTCTATTTTTATTAAATTTGATGTTCTTTTTTTATTAGCATTTACCTGTCTTTTATTTGCTAAATCTTTAATTGTTTTTTCATCTTTTGCAACAACTCATTTATCACCTGATTTTGGAACACCATTTAATCCGGATATTTTTACAGGTGTTGAAGGTAATGCAACTTTTATTTGCTCTTCTTTGTCATTAACCATACTTCTAATTTTTCCATAATATTCGCCAACTAGAATATAATCTCCAACCATTAATGTTCCATTTTGAACTAATAAACTTGCAACTGGACCCATACCTTTATCAAGTTGAGCTTCTATAGTTACTCCATATGCTAATTTATTGTTATTTGCTTTTAAACTTAATAACTCAGAGTGTAAAACAATAGCTTCTAATAATTTATCAACACCTTGCTTTGTAAGTGCACTTCCTTTAATCATAGTGTGATTACCACCCCACTCTTCCACTAACACATTTTTATCAGCAAGTTGAGACATTATTTTATCTAGATTAGGATTTGGTATTTTATCAATTTTATTTACAAAAATAATTATAGGAACTTTAGCAAAAAGAGCATGATCTATTGCTTCTTCAGTTTGAGGTTTTAAACCATCATCTGCTGCTACAACAAGAATTATAATATCTGTTAAATCAGCTCCTCTTGCTCTCATAGCACTAAATGCTTCATGACCAGGTGTATCAATGAAAGTTATTAAATTATCTTTTCATTTAACTTGATAAGCACCAATATTTTGAGTAATTCTACCATCCTCATTATCTGCTACATTTGTGTTTCTAATACTATCAAGTAATGTAGTTTTACCATGATCTACATGTCCCATAATTGTAATAATAGGAGGTCTTTTTTCAAGATCACCACTTTTATCAATTGAAAGATGATCTAAAAAATTATCTTCATTAATTTGAATTTCTTTTTTAAAATCATATCCCAATTCAAGACACACTTCACCCATTTGTTCTTCTGTTAAGACACTATTCAAATTTAAAACTTTTCCCTGTATGAAAAAATATTTAATAATTTCAGAACTTGCTCTATTTATTTTCTTAGCAAATTCATTTATTGTTAATGGTTCAACATAAATAAAAACACCATCTTGAATACCAACATCAACTTTTTTTAATTGTGATTTTAAATCATTATTTTTTCTATTATCAGTGTTTTTATTATTATTTTTATTAAATTTACTATTGTTATTTTTTTTCATATGCTAAATCTCCTTGTTAAAAATTTTTTTAAGTTGATCAATCATATTACTATTTGGAGTTATTTTTAGTCTATTAAAAATAATTGAATTAAATTTTTTTAAAGGTATTTTTAAAATATTTTCTTCTTTAAAATATACTGACCTTCCCTTAATTTTACTATCATTAATAAATAAATAATTCATTTTTTTAGAATATGTAATTTTAACTAACTGATTAACTGGGAATTTTTTCTTTGAGATAGAACACATTCTTTGTGGATATACAAAGATATTATTCTTCATAATCATCATCAATATTAATATTGTCTAAATCAATATTGTTATCATTTGTATCATCAAAATCATCTTCACTAACATCAAATTCATCAAGAACATTAATTTTCTTTTTATCTTTTTTATCCTGACTATTAGATTGTGATTTATTAGATTTTTGTTTAGAATCTTTTTTAGTTTTCTTCTTTGTAGAAGGTTCTTCATAACTATCAAAAAATTCATCAATTGATTGTGATTCTTTTTGTTGATTTGTCTTAACTGAATCATTATTTTCTATATGATCATCACTCTTACTTGCTGGTATAGAATCAAATGAAAAATCATTCAATATAGTTTTTGTTTTTTTAGTTGCTTTGTTTTTTGATTCTTGAGAGACATCAATATTACTAAAATTATCTTCTAATATCTCATATTCATCAGTTGATTCATTTCCACTTACAAAAATAACTTCTTCATCATCGTCATCAACTTTTTTCTTTTTCTTTAAAACTTTTGAACTACTATTTAATAAATTTTCTACATCTTCTTCAGTAACTTTTGATCCTCAATTATCAATTTCTTCAATATCATAATCAAAGTCATTAAATCCCTGTGAAGAAGAACTAAATGGTTTAAATTTTGATTTTCCATTATTGAAATTAACATTATTAGTTTGTCTTTTGACATATGCATTATATTTAGAAGGACTCAAATGAGTTACATCTTCATACTCTATTTGATCTTCAATTGCTAATTTTAATGAAATTACATCAATACTTCATCCAGTTAACATTGACATTAATCTAACATTAATACCTGATTTACCTATAATTTTTTCAACAACTTCATCTTGACATACAATTGTTACAATTTTATTATTAGGATTATTTTCAGTAGGATCATCAGTTATTTCTAAACCAACTATGCTTTCAGGAGAACACATATTTACAATCAGTTGTTTAGGATCACTATCATATGCAAAAATATCAATTTTTTCTTTATTAACATGATTTGATACAGCCATTATTCTACTACCAGAACGTCCAACACAAGTACCAACTGGATCAATATTTGGATCTGTACAAGAAACAGCAATTTTTGTTTTATAACCTGGAACTCTTGCAATTAATTCCATTTTAACAATTCCATCAAAAATTTCTGGAACATTGGCTGCCATCAAGTGTTGAATTAATAGTGGACTAGTTCTAGAAAGAATAATAGGTCAACTTTTTGATTGTTGTTTAACTTCTTTTATAAGAAAATAATATTTTTGACCTGGATTTAGTCTTTCATTTGGTATTTGATCAGATTTATTAACTACACCAAAATCATCATTTAATCTAACTTCAGCATTTCTTAAATTATCATTTTTTTCAACTTCAGCATAAACTACTAAATTTTCTTTATCTTTTCACTTTTCATAAATCTTTAAATTTGTTATTTCATTTAATTTTTGCTGAAATATTTGTAAGATATGCATTGCCATTCTTCTTTCAAAATTACTAATGCTTACATCCATTTCAAAATCATCACCTATTTTTGCATCTTTTTTCAATTTAATAACATCAGATAAATTTATTTCAATATCATCATCAATTTCATCTTCAGATTTTTCAACAACTTTTTTAATTTCAACTAAATTAATTGTTTTTTTAGACAAATTGATTCTTGCTTCAACTTTAACATCAGGATTTTCTTTAGAATATGCTTTTTCAATTGATTCTTTTAATAGTTCACTAACACGTTGAGCAGTAATTCCTTTTTCTTCTGCAATTGATTGAATATTATCAAACAATTTTGAGATGTTTATACTCATTTTTAGACTCCTATAAAAATAATAATGAGTAAGATCCTTGAAAAGACCTTACTCACTGTATGCTTAATTATACATAAATTATTTTTTATTTCACACTTTTTTAAACTCTTCACGAACAAATTCTAAAAGTCCTTTTATTTTAGAATAATCAACTCTTGTTGGCGATACCATAACCAATTGTGTCTTATTATCATCAATACCAATATCTGTTGATGCAAAAACAACATCATCAGATTGACCTAATTCATCACCAAATGTGATTGAAGTTTTACCATCATGAGATTTCTCCTGCTTTAAAGCTATTTGTTCTCAAACAGATGTATTTTCCAACATTACTAAAACTTCTTTTAATTTTTCATGATTATTAAACTCTGGAAAATTAATTAGAGATGATGAACCAACAACATTTGTAATAATTTTATTTTGAATGTTAAAAATTCTTTCTACAACTTCTTGCATAATAAATTCATATGATTGCACTTTTTCTCTAATTAACTTTTTAACTATATCAAGCCTTTCATTTAATTCACTAATTTTGCAATCAATTAATCTATCATTAAATATTCTTATACAAATAGATAAATCAGATAAAACAGACTTATCATTTATTTCAATAACATTTTTAGTCAATTCACCATTAGATAAAATAACAATCATTAATGCTGTATTTTCACTTATTTTAATTAAATCAACTCTTTTTAGTGAAACATCTTTATTTCTCTCTATTGTCACTAATGGTAATTGCATTGATTCACTAATTACTTTACAACTTTCATCAATGATTAAATCAATTGATTTTTTTCTATTTTCAAATATTTGTCTCAATTTATATTTAATATTTTCATCAATTAAAGATATTGAAAATTCTTTATCATAAAGTTTGTATGCTTTTGTTGATGGAACTCTACCAGATGATGTATGATTCTTTTCAAGAAAACCTAATGTTTCAAGCAAAGCCATTTCATTTCTTACAGTTGCACCTGAAATGTTTTTCATATACTTTTCTATAATGATTTTACTTCCAACAGGTTGTGCTGTTTCAATGTACTCTTCAATAATATATTTCAACAACTCTTTTTGTCTATTCGTAATTTCCATAAAAAGCTCCAATAATAAAATAAAATATAAGTTGAATAATTCAACTTATATTTTACAAGAAATCAGATTTTATTTTACATATAAAATTTCTTTAGCTACAGAATTTCTTGTTTTTTTATCTAACAATTTTTCTATAACAAGTAATGAAAACTCTATTGCATAGGCGACAGATTTGCCTGTTATAACATTGCCACTTGCAACAACACCTTCATCAACATAATTTTTTCCAAGAGATTTTTCAAATCCTGGATAAGCGGTTGCTTTTGAATTACCCAACACACTTAAAATGCCCAAAATAGAAGGT
Source organism: uncultured Mycoplasma sp. (assembly GCA_947648205.1). Classification (GTDB taxonomy): domain Bacteria; phylum Bacillota_I; class Bacilli_A; order Mycoplasmatales; family Mycoplasmoidaceae; genus Malacoplasma; species Malacoplasma muris. The sequence goes on along the minus strand of CANSNC010000008.1, from coordinate 8,822 downwards.
GATGCACACATAGCAAGCAACCATTTATTTTGTTCATTTGCGAATTTTCTTAGTGTTTTTATAAGTTTATCAGAAGAATATTTTTCTTCTAAAAACTTTGTATGACCTCTACCACCTGGCAGATAAATTGCATGAAATTGATCTAAATTTGTTCTTTCAATAATACTATTACAATACATCTTAGCTCCAGACTGTAATATAATTGTATTTTTTTTCTCTACAGAAACCAATTCTACAATTAAACCTGCTCTTCTTCAGAGATCATAAGGTGCCAAGACTTCAATATCTTCACTTTCATTTGCTACCATTATTGCTATTCTTACATTAGAAACAGCAATTTTTTTTTCATTTTCTTCAATTGTCATACAAACCCCACTTAAATTCATACCATAATTATAAACTATATAGTATGTAATTAATAGTTTAGAGGGGTATTTTTTAAAATTCAAAAAATCTGTTAAAACAACTTTAAACAGTAATTTATAAAGTAAAAATATAGAAAAATTAACTTGTTTTACAAATTTAATAAAATAAAAAACTTATAATCAAAATCAATTATAAGTTTATATTTAAAAATTAATCTAGAATGAGAAACTTTTTTTATACATATTTTGATAAACAAATGTATTTGTATCAATATTTGAATTGTTCAAATCTATAATTCTTGGATTTGGAAAATAAACTGATATTTCCATTATTTTTATATTAACACCTTGATCAAGACTTCCAGTATAAACAATTTTTCCATCAACTGTTGGATTAATTGAAATCACAGGTTGCATATTACCTGGCAGTGATTTAAATCCTTCTCCAATAGTAAACATCATATTTTGAAGTTCTTCTCTTTTACTTTCTATTAAGACAGGTTTTTTACCAGTGAATGTTCTTTCTTTACCACTTTTATTGTGAACTACATAAGTATTAGAATCTGTTGATTGAATAAATGTAGATAAAGATTGTAATTGAGCATCAGTTAGTTCATTTCATTTAAATGTTAAATCTAAAGATGGAAGAGAAGGTAAATAATTATAATTTAATCAATTAGAATGAGTTGCATTTAAACTACCTGAAAGAGTATATGAAGGAAATAAGAAGGAATAAGAAAAAGATTTAATAAATCCTCAAGGAATAGTATCTAAACCTCAATCTCATCCAAAAAGCTTTTCATCATATTCTCTAAACATCTTATCAAAACCTGAAGGCATATTTAATTTGAAATCAACAGTATATGGTATTGTGTAATTAAAAACATAATGATCCAATTCTTGAACTGGTGTCAAATATAAATAATTGTTATTAGCACTAAACAACATATCTAAAGAGTCATTTACGCCAAATGTAAAAAAGTAAGGCAATACATCAACACCTAATATAATAGAAATTGGAACATTGGTACCATTAACATCCATATTTGGTGGCAATATATTATAGAATGGTTGTAATTCTAATCTGAACTCTTTTTTAAAGACAAAATTCAATTCATATTTATAAGTTACTTGCTGAGTGTTTTTATTATATGAATAGACATCATTATTATTTTGAGTAACAAATTGACTAACTATTTCATAATTTTCTTTAGTAGCTAAAAATTCAGCAAAAGGGATTATTGATGTGTTTAATAAATTTGTAAATTTAGTAATATTAAAATTATTGTTGTTTGTATAGATTTGGTCAATCATTTTTTCATATCCATCCATACCAAAAACTGGAAGAATATTTTTTAATATACTAGCAACAAAATTCTTATCCTTGAATAATAATTGCAAAGTATTTTCATATGTACCATCTTGATTTTTTGTAAAGGCAAATTTTAAAAAACTAAAAATAGATTTAATTAATTCAGTTTGTGGAAGCAAACCTTGCACTTGTTCATTTAATTCACCAAAAATTGCATCAATTAAATTCAAAATATTTGAATCATTAAATACAAGTTGTGAAATACTTATAAGAATTGGTTGATATTGTGCTGGTATAAAATCACTTTTAATTAAATTTAAAAACATTTCCTTTTTTTCATCAGTCATTGATGGAGAAAGATCTTTTAAAATTTCATTAATTGACTCTATTGGAATACTTGAATCTTTTAAAAATTTTGAAATAATGTTTGTAAAAACTTCTTTTTGCTCATTAAAAATTGTTAATATTCCTTTTTCATTAGACAATAAATCTACAACAAATGGAACCAGTGCTTGATCTATTAATTTACTTTCTACTAAAATATTCGCTATAGTTGGAGCAAGTGTTTTAATAGTTTTATCAAGAGATTCATTCTTTACAATTTCTTGTAATATTGGATGAGCATAACCAATGTACTTCAAAATAGATTCTCTAGTTGTTATAAAATGATTTGCAATATCTTGTTTAACTTCTTCAGAAGTTAATTTTTTTAAATCAAATTCACTTTCATTAATATAATTTTGATTTTCAACAAATATATTTTTTACAAAATATGGTATTGCATATGATTTTTTTAAATTGAATGAAAAGTCTTTCACATCAAATATTTTATCATCCACTTGAAAAGAAACATTTTCACATAATCACTGTAAATAATTTCTTTTTGTTGAAGCATCATAATTTATTGTATATGTTAATTTTTGCATTGGGGCTTTTATTTTTAATATTCTAGTGGTAAATGGAGTTACAAAAAATTCTTTATTATTTACAACAAAATATCTTGCTAACTTATTTGTATTTGATATAGTTATTTCAAAATCAATAGAAATACTATCATTTGTAGTATCAAAATTAATATTTTCTTTAGTAATACTTAAATCAATTTTTGAATCACTTGATTTATATATTCTTTCCAATAGTGAATAAACATCTAATTTTAAGTAATCTTTATTTACATTTGTTAAAGCTACAGCAGTGAAAGGATTAAAATATCTTAAAAAATCTTCTTTATACATATCAAATCCAAATATGTTAGATTCAATTTCTGTGTATTTAATTTCTTTAACATTCAATAAATGTTCAGAGATTCTACTATCTAAAATTCCTTTTGAATCATCAAGCTCTGATTGATCCAAATTCAAATCACCACCATTTTGACTATCTTTTGAGTTTATAGAATTTGAACATGAAAATGTTGGAACAACAGCCATTGATAAAAAAGCTAAAATTGAAATAGAAGAAAATAATTTTTTAATAGGTCTCATATATTAATTATTATTTTTAGTTTATAAAAATAATCCCCCTATAAATATATATTTTACCATTTTTAGAAGTGTAATAAAAATTATATCAAATATTATTCGCATAAATTACTTTTTTTCATAGCAAAAATAATAATATGGTTATATTAGAAAATAAAAAAAGATTGCAAAATGTTTTGCAATCTTTTGATTTTTAATTAATTGTTTTGTAACATTGCTTTTTTGTTTAAAGTTGATTTTACAACAAAGTGAATTGCTGTATATCCAATTGAAACAACTGCTATAATAGCAGGTAAGAATCATGCTCATAAACAAGCTTGACTATTATCTACAATGTTATAAACACCAACAGCTAAAATTGATAAAGCAGTTAAAGTTCATAATATAGCCATTAATATTGTACTAATCTTTTTCATTTGTTTGTTCTCCTTTCTTTTATATACCATTTAATATTACACTATAAATTTGATAATTCTGAAGTATATTTTTCCAATACTTCAATTATATTTTTATGGTGAGTTTCACCATGATCTTTCATTGTATTTTCAAATTTAAAAGATAAAGCTGTTATACAAAAAATTGCAAATGCTTTTTGGTCTTGTTCAAATTCCTTACTAACCTCACTAACTGGTGCATGTTGAAATAATTTTGTAAGAATTGGCAAAATTAATTTTTGTTGCATTTTTCTAGTTTCAGTCACTTTTGCATTTTTCACTAATAAATACATTGATTCTTCTAATAAATTTTTATGTTTATGAGAATCTAATAAATTAGGATTATTTTTAAGCTCTTTTAAAAAAAATAATTTATCTTGATATGTTGGATATACATATTGGAAATTATTAATTGCTTTATCCATATTTAAATTAAATTCTTTTTCTAAATCAGTCATTTTATACCCCTTTCAAAAAATGCTTATTAGCGAAATAGTTACTAATAAGCACTTAATATTAAATGGCGCCCTTGATAGGATTTGAACCTACAACCCTTTGTTCCGAAGACAAATGCTCTACCAATTGAGCTACAAGGACAAAAAGGAAAAAGTATAAAATTCTTTAACCAACTGAACCTTCCATATCCAATTTTACCAAGCGATTTAATTCAATTGCATACTCCATTGGTAATTCTTTAGCGAAAGGTTCTAAAAACCCTAATACAATCAAATATTCTGCTTCATCCTTACTTAAACCCTTACTCATTAAATAATATAACTGTTCTTCACTTATGTTTGAAACTTTTGCTTCATGCTCAAGAAAAGAAAGTTTATTTGCAATCATTTCTAATGGTACAGTATCACTTCTTGATATTGAATCCAGAATTAGTGTATCACATTCAACACTAGCATGAGAATGAATTGCATCTTTTGTGATTTTTACTAATCCTCTATATCTTGTGTCACCACCATTTAAAGAAACAGATTTAGATATTATTTTAGATTTAGTATAAGGGGCTAAATGAATCATTTTTGCTCCTGCATCTTGAATAACACCTTTTGAAGCAACTGCAATTGAAATACAATCACTACTTGCATATTTTTCACAAAGAATACTTGAAGGATATTTCATATTAATGCCTGCACCTATATTTCCATCAATTCATGACATATTTGCATGTTCATAAACTTTTGCTCTTTTTGTAACTAAATTTAAAACATTCTTAGATCAATTTTGTATTGTTGTATATCTTAAATTTGCTTTTTTATGTACAAAGCATTCAACAACAGCTGCATGCAAATTATTTTCACTATATATTGGTGCTGTACATCCTTCAACATAATGAACTTTTGCTCCTTCTTCTATTATAATTAATGTTCTTTCAAATTGACCAGTTGCCAATCCATTTATTCTAAAATATGCTTGTAAAGGTTTTTCTAAAACAACATCTTTTGGAACATAAATAAATGAACCTCCAGATCAAACAGCTGTATTTAAAGCTGCATATTTATTGTCATTTGAAGAAACTAATTTGCCAAAGTATTTTTTAACAAGATCTGGATATTTTAAAACTGCTGTTTCTACATTTGTAAAAATTACACCTTTTTTTTCTAAATTAGATTGCAATTTTTTATAAACTATTTCTGAATCATATTGCGCACTTACACCATTTAAAAATTTAGCTTCAGCTTCTGGGATACCAAGTTTTTTAAAAGTATTTTTAATTTCAACTGGTACTTTTTCTCAATCTTTTTCACTTTTCTTATTTGAACTATTGTAATAAATATAATCATCAAAATTAATAAATTCTAAACTAGGTCCTCACTTTGGATTACTTAATTTTAAAAAATTACGATACCCTTCTAATCTTATGTCTAACATTCATTTTGGCTCATTTTTAATTTTAGAAATATTTCTAATAACTTCTTCATTAAGACCTTTGTTGAATTTTATTATTGCATTATCTTTATCAGAAAATCCATATTCATATTTTGTATTAATATCTTTCTTTTTTATCATTATCAATCCTTTTTTAAACTAGTATATTTTTAATTGAATTAACACCAACTAAAGCACATTTCACTCTATTTATTTGATTACCAACATTTTGAAAAATGTATAATTCTTTAATTTCTTCCAAATTGTATTCCTCTTGATTAATCATATTGTAATAATTATCTAAAATAGAAATAATTTGATTCTTATTTTTTCCAATAATGATTTCACATAAAATATCAGTGGATGATGTACTTATAGCACATCCAATTCCTGAAAATCTTGCATCCACTACAAAATCATTTTCCATTTTTAAATATACTGTAATATTATCAATGCATGAATCTGATTTATGATTATAACTACTATAACCTTTAACTGATTTTATATCATCATTTTCAATTTTATAAATAGGTGATTCATATCTTTCAATAATCATTTGTCTAATAATTATTGGATCATTATTAAATGATGGCATCTATCTCATCTCCTTTTTTATAATTCTTTAAAACATTAAGTAATTTATCTATATCTTCTTTTGTTGTATAAAAATGCATTGACACTCTAACAACATGTTCATAATTTATTATTTCATATGTAAGTTTTGCACAAGACAATCCACTTCTAACAATAATATTTTTTGATCCTAAAAAACCTGCTAAATCCTGACTAAAAACATTTTCATAAGAAAAAATTGTAATGAAAGAATCTATTCCTTTATTATAGATTTTGATTCCTTTTATTTCTGACAAATTGTCATCTAAATATTTTTTAAGTTTATAAATATTGTCTCTTAAATTACAAAGATCTAGTTGAGCATAATATTTTAATGCTGCATTTCATCCATATATACCTGCTACATTTGGAGTACCTGCTTCAAATTTTGAAAAACCATCATTGGCCTCAAAATGATCTCTTGTTATTACATGATTCATTCCCCCACCAACTACTTGAGAATTAATTTTATTCAATAAAGATTCTTTTACATACATAAAACCAATTCCTGTAGGTCCAAACATTTTGTGTGCAGAACCAACAACAACATCTATAGATGAATTTTTAACATCCATTTTAGAATGAGAAAGATATTGTGTAGCATCAACTATTACTATTACATCTGACTTTTTTTCTTTTATTAATTTTGAAAGCTTTTCAGCATCTATTTTTGTTCCAATTAAATTTGTCCCATTTGCAAAAGAGACAATTTTAGTTCTATTAGTTATTTTATTTAAAATATCATGTTCTTCAGGAGAAATATTTTTAATTTTAGAATCTGCAAATATTAATTTAATATTTTTTCTTTCTTTCAACTTCAATCATGGCAAAATATTTGAAGCATGCTCTGCATTTGTTATTAAAATCTCATCATTCGTATTTAAATATTCTTCCAATGAATCAGCAATCATATTTAAAGAAAATGTAGCACTTGGAGTAAAAATTATTTCTTTATAATTACCATTAATATATTCAGCTAATAATTTTCTTGTTTCCTCTATAACGCTATAAACTTTATATGAAAATAGTGAATCAGTATTATGTGGATTTGTACAATCATTATTAATATATTCACTTGTTTTCAAAATAACTTGTTTTGGTTTTAATGAAGTGGCAGCACTATCTAAATAAACCATGTTAGGGTTTTGATTAAATCACTCAAAGTCTTTTCTAATATTACTCATAAAATTACCCTATATCACCAATTTCTTTATAAATTTTATCAATAACTTTTTGTCTATCTTTTTCATTATCTAATTTATATAAAATAACATTAAAATAACTAGTTAAAATTAATTTTATTGCATCAGATTTTGATATTCCTTTATTTTGTAAATAATAAATATGAGCAGGATTTAATCTACCTATTGCTAATGCATGTTTTGCTTTAATATTGTTTGTATTAATTATTAAGTTTGGTTTTCCTTCAATTTTTGAATCATCAGATAAAAGTACACCCTTAATTGATTGTTCACAATAATTTCCAATAGAATTATCCTTTATAATTGCTTCAAGATCAAAAAGAGTATGAGAATTATCATTATTAACTCCAAATACTTGGCAAGTACTAATAGAATTATTTCCTAAATGATGAATAATGACATTGTATTTTTTATAAAACTCTTTTTTATTTAAAGAGGAAATAATAATATCAACATTTGCATTATTTTCTACATAAACTTCTATTTTTAAATTTGTTTCCTTCTCTAAAGTATCAATCACATATAAATTTGCATTTTTATTACTATCAACTTTAATAGTTTTGTTAAAGTTATGATTTTCTAAAAAAATAATATTATTCATTATGGTTTACCTATTTCCTTGCTGATTCAACCATAACCATCTTTATAAACTCGTTCTAAAATTTCATAACCACCTATTTTTCCTATTTTTCCATTATAAATAACAACAACTTTTGTAGGTTTTATTTCTCTAAATAAATTTTCATGATGAGATATTATTAATAATGTTCTATTTTTGTTATGTCACTCTTTAATTTGATTGATAATTATTCTTAATGAATCAACATCTAATCCTGAATCAATTTCATCCAAAATTGCAAAATCTGGATTAGCTAATTTCATTTGCAAAATTTCACATTTCTTTTTTTCTCCACCACTAAATCCGTGATTTACAAATCTATGCAAAAATTCCCTATTCATTTGTAGTTCACTTAAATTAGTTTCAATTAATTTATAAAATTCAGGTAACGTTATTTTTTTCTCTCTTCTTACATTTATTATTGATTTTAAATAATCAACCATTAAAACACCTGGTATCTCTTCAGAATGTTGTGGTGCTAAAAACAAACCCAATCTTGAAATTTCATCAGTTGAAAGATCACTAATATCTTTATTATCTATTTTTATTTTTCCCTTTGTGATTTCAACCAAATAGTGATGTGTTAGTGATTTGACAAATGTTGACTTACCATGTCCATTAGGTCCAATTATTGCAATGATTTCTCCCTGCCCAAATTCAATTGATATATCCTTTAAAATTTCTTTTTCATTTATTGATGCAGATAAATTTTTAATAGTTATTTTTTTCATTTAAAACCCCATAAATAAAAAAAGATACAGCTATTTCTTGTATAAAGAAAATATGCTGCATCATATTCTTTGTCTAATATATAATACACTATTTTATTAAATTTAATAAAAAAATAAGAACATATTCTGTTCTTATTCCCTGAATGAAATATGAAGTGCAACATCATAATAGCACAACTTATAACTCA
>CANSNC010000007.1 GCA_947648205.1 uncultured Mycoplasma sp. | reverse complement strand
GAAGTGCACATATATTTTACAATATGTGTTGCACTTCATTTTTCAATCGAGCAAAAAATATTCACATTAAGTGAATATTTTTTTATTGTAATAAATATAGAATATATAATTATTTACATGAATAATAATACTTTAAAGAATTCTTGAGAAAAATTAAAAATAGATATAAAAAGCGAATTTAATAATGCTTTTTTTTATAATAGTTTTTTGAATACAAAATTTCATAAAATTATAAATGATAAATTTTATGTAATTACTGATAGTGTTTTTTCAAAAGAAGTATTAACTAAAGATTATTTAAAAATAATTAATCATAAATTATCATTATTAACTTCTAAAACGTATAATGTTATTTTTATTTTAGATGAAGAAAAAAACTTATTAGATAAAAATATAGAAATAAAAAATAATATAAAAAACACACTAGATGATTTAGATGAAAAATTAATCTTTGAAAACTACATTGTTGGTAAATTTAATAAAAATCTATATGAAGCTGCAAATGCAATAATAGATAATAATAGTTTAAATATTAATCCTTTGTTTATTTATGGATCTACAGGATTAGGAAAAACACATATTTTAAATGCTATAGCTTTTAAATATCATAATTTATATCCAAATAAAAAAATAAAATACATATCAACTGAAGATTTTTTAAGACAAGCTTATTCTTCTATATCTCAAGGTGGTCTTGAAATAGAAGAATATAAGAACAGTTATAATGATATTGATTTATTTCTTGTTGATGATATACAATTTTTAACAAATAAAGACAAGTTAAATGAAATATTTTTTAGTATTTTTAATTATTTAAAAAAGCATAATAAAACAATAATTATGACTTCAGACAAAAGTCCTGAAACACTTAAAATTGATCAAAGAATGATATCTAGATTTAACTCTGGATTAACAATAAAAATACCATCTCCTGACATTGACACTATAAAAGAAATTATTGTTGATAAAATAAATAAATCATTAAGAAAAAATCAATTTACTAGTACATCTATAAATTTTCTTGCAAATAGATTTAATACAGATATTAGAATTTTAGAAGGAATACTAAATAAAATATTATTTTATTCAATAAATAATATGGAATCAGATCAAATAATTAATGAGGAGATCATTAAAGATATATTAAATTTAGAAATTGAAAATGGATTATTAAACAATAATTATAAAATAAATCCAAATGTAATAATTGATAATATTTCACTAGCTTATGGTATAAATCCATCACTGGTTACATCAAAACAAAGAAAAAAAGAAATTGTATTTCCAAGAAAAGTTTGCATGTATGTATTAAGAGAAAAATTAAATATGTCTTATAGTGAAATTGGTAAGTACTTTTCTAACAGAGATCATTCAACTGTAATTGATTCAGTAAATACAATTTCAGAAAAAATTAAAACTGATACACAATTAAAAATTTTTATAGAAAATATAATAAAAAGAATATAGTTTTCCACATATCCACATTATTAACATACATAATAATAAATAAAATAATTTAAATAATAAAAATAATTAACATAAGGAAATAAAATGAAATTTATACTTAATAAAAAAAATATAATTGAATCTATTAAAACATGTAATTCATTAATTGATAGCAATATTATTTCTCCTTTTATTCAAGGAATGTTACTTCAAGCAAAAAATAATAAAATTACTATTATAACAAGTAATGGATTCGTTTCATGTAAATCAGAAATAAAAGAAAATGTAAAAATAATAGAAGAAGGATCTGTTTTAATAAAATCAAAATTATTTACTACAATAATAACAAAATTAAAAAACGAAGATATATTATTTGAAAAAGTTGATAATTCAGTTTTAAAAATCAAAACAGAATCTTTTGATTCAAATATCAATATTATGGATGATGAACAATATCCAAACATAAACTTTGATTATTCTTCATGAGAAAAAATAGAATTAGAACCTATAATTTTTAAATCTATATTAACAAAAATTGTTCATTCTGTTTCTCAAAATAAGGAAAAAATAAGTATATTAAATGGTGTATTTATAGAATCTAAAGATGGTAAGCTTCACATAGTAGGAACAGATTCATATAAACTTTCTTATATTACATATGATTTTGATGGTCCATCATTTAAAATTACAATTGATTCAAGTGTTTTTTATTTACTATCTGATATAGTTGACTTCAAAGAAAATGTTCACCTATATTTATCAGATAACAATTTAATGATCAAATTAGGTAATTTTATTTTTTCAACAAAAATTATGGATGGTGATTATCCTAATATTTATGACATTATTAAATCCCCAAGAGACAGTTGATTAATAGTTGATAAAAAAGAAATGATGGATGCTTTAGAAAGGGGAATTGTAATTGCTATGGTTGAAAAGAAACCTATAGTAAAACTTAATATGAAAGAAGACTCTATTATTGTTAGTTTCAAAAGTATAGAACTGGGAAATTCTGATGAAATAATTAAAGTAAAAGAATTTAGTGGTTCAAACCTTTCATTAATGCTGAATGCATCATTTTTAATTTCATTACTTAAAGTGGTAGATAGTAATGAAATTAAACTAAGTATGTCAAAGGAAAATAGACCAATGATTTTAACAGATAAAAAAGAGGAAAATTTTTTACAGTTAATTTTGCCATTGAGAAATTCATATTAAATTTTTTATTTTAGTGCTGTATATCAATAGTTTTTTAAAAAAATGAGAAAAATCATTAATTTTATTTTGTTTTTAAATGTATAATTTTAATAGTTTGTTTTTCTTATTATTGGAGTTAATTTTGAAAGAAATTTTTATAAAAACTGAATATATTAAATTAGGGCAATTTGTTAAATTTATTAATTTGATATCTAATGGCAGTGATATAAAAAGTTTTTTGCATCAAAATACTATCCAAGTTAATGGTGAAATCGAGAACAGACGCGGAAGAAAGTTATTTAGTGGTGACCAAGTTAAAATACTTGGTTTAACTTATTTAATAAAGAATAATTAATAGATGGGGGTTAATATGCCAAGAGTAGCAAAAAAAGTAGAAGAAAATAAAGAAAAAAATATAGCTGCTACTTCTACTGTTGAAACAATTAAAAAAGAAAGAAAAACAACATCTAGAACAAAATCTTATACTTCAGATAGTATTAAAATCCTTGAAGGATTAGAGGCTGTTAGAAAAAGACCAGGTATGTATATTGGATCAACAGATTCAAAAGGTTTGCATCATATGATTTGAGAAATAGTTGATAATTCAATTGATGAAGCCATGGGAGGTTTTGCTACTAAAATTGATGTTATTGTTACAAAAGAAAATTCAATTAAAGTTGCAGATGATGGTAGAGGTATTCCTGTTGAAAAACATCCTAAAACTAAAAAATCTACTGTTGAAACAGTTCTAACAGTTTTACATGCTGGTGGAAAATTTGATAATGAATCATATAAGGTTTCTGGTGGTTTACATGGTGTTGGTGCATCTGTTGTAAATGCATTATCATCTTGCATGAAAGTTTGAGTTTATAGGGATAATAAAGAACATTTTATAGAGTTTAGAGATGGTGGTAAACCAGTTCATGAACTTAAAATAATTAATGAAAAAGCTTCAATAAAGCATGGTACTATTGTTGAATTTTTTCCAGATTATTCTATTATGGAAAAAGTTGATTTTGATCAAACAATAATAATTGATAGACTAAAGCAATTGGCATATTTAAATAAAGGAATTGTAATTAATTTCATTGATGAAAGAGATGATTATAAAGAAAAATTTCATTTTGAAGGTGGAATTAAACAATGGGTTGAAGAACTTAATAGTGAAAAAGAACCTCTAGTTCAATCTATTATTTATGATGAAAAAGAAGAAACAGTAAAAGCTGCAAACACAAATGATAAATATAGTATTAGAGTTGAAGTTGCTTTTCAATATAATAAAACTTATAACAATTCTACATTCACTTTTTGTAATAACATTAATACAACAGAAGGTGGATCACATGAAGAGGGTTTTAAATTTGCTTTAGCAAAAGTTATTAATAAATTTGCTATTGAAAAGAAATTGTTAAAAGATACTGATGAAAAAATAACAAAAGAAGATGCTATTGAAGGTTTAACTGCTATTGTGTCTATTAAACATCCTAATCCACAATATGAAGGTCAAACAAAAAGAAAACTTGGAAATAGTGAAGTAAGACCATTAGTAAATAATATAACAACTGATATATTTGAAAAATATTTACTTGAAAATCCTGATGATGCAACAATTATTATTAAAAAATGTTTGCTTGCAATGGAAGCAAGAAAAAAATCATTTGATGCAAGAGAAGCAACAAGAAGAAAATCGCCATTTGAATCTAATTCATTGCCTGGTAAACTTGCTGATTGTTCTACAAGAGATAGAGAGATATCTGAATTGTATATTGTCGAAGGTGACTCAGCAGGTGGTTCAGCGAAATTAGGAAGAGACAGAGTGTATCAAGCTATTCTTCCTTTAAAAGGAAAAATTTTAAATGTTGAAAAAGCAAAATCAGACCGTATTTTTGGTAATGATGAAATAATAAATTTAATAACTGCAATTGGTGCAGGTGTTGGTCCTGAATTTAAATTGGATAAATTAAGATATAACAAAATTATTATTATGACTGATGCTGATGTTGATGGAGCTCATATTAGAATATTGTTATTAACATTTTTATATAGATATATGCTTCCTTTAGTTGAAAATGGTAATGTATATATTGCTCAACCTCCATTGTATAAATTTAGTGTTGGTAAGTCAGCAAAATATGCTTATGATGAAAAAACTTTAGATGATTTTAAAAAAGAAGCATCTAAATCAAAATATACTGTTCAAAGATATAAAGGATTAGGTGAGATGAATTCAGATCAGCTTTGAGAAACAACAATGGATCCTACAAATAGAGTCTTGTTAAAAGTTACTATTGATGATGCATTAAAAGCTGATAAAAATTTTTCATTATTAATGGGTGATGATGTTGCACCAAGAAAAGAATTTATTGAAAAAAATGCTAAATATGTAAAGAATTTGGATATTTAATTTGTTATTGATTGAAGGAAGGGATAATGTATGTCTACAAATAATTTTGAAAAAATAAAAGAAGTCTTATCAAAGAGTAAAATTTATGATAAATCAATAACAAAAGAAGTTGAAAATTCTTTCATGGAATATGCAATGTCAGTTATTGTTTCTCGTGCATTACCTGATGTTCGTGATGGTTTTAAACCTGTTCATAGAAGAGTTCTTTATGCTGCATATAATTTAGGAATGACTCATGATAAACCACATAAAAAATCAGCTAGACTTGTTGGTGAAGTTATTGGTAAGTTCCATCCACATGGTGATACTGCAGCTTATGAAACAATGGTGAGAATGGCACAAGATTTTTCAATGAGATATATGTTAATTGATGGACATGGTAATTTTGGTTCTATTGATGGTGATGGCGCTGCTGCTATGAGATATACAGAAGCAAGATTATCTAAAATATCTGGAGAAATGTTAAAATATATAGACAAAGATACAATTGATTTTGCAGATAATTATGATGGTAGCGAAAAAGAGCCTGTTGTTTTGCCTGCATTATTTCCTAATTTATTAGCCAATGGTTCTTCAGGAATTGCTGTTGGTATGGCAACAAATATACCACCTCACAATTTAGGGGAAATTATTGATGCTGTATTACATTTAGCAAAAAATAAAGATGCTACTGTATCTGAATTAAAACAATATATAAAGGGTCCAGATTTTCCAACAAATGCTGAAATTGTTGGTGAGCAAGGAATTATAAATTATTTTGAAACAGGTAGAGGATCTGTAACAATTAGGTCTAAAGCTGAAATAATAAAAAAAGATACTGGAAAGAACATTATTATAATTAAAGAAATTCCATATCTTGTTAATAAATCCTCTCTTATTGAAAAAATAGTTGAATTAGTAAGAACTGATGCAATTGAAGGAATATCTGATTTAAGAGATGAATCATCAAGAGAAGGAATACGAATTGTAATTGAAGTTAAAAAAGAAGTTGTTCCAGAAGTCTTACTTAATAAATTGTTTAAAATGACTCCATTGCAAACAAATTTTAGTGTTAATATGTTAGCTTTAGTTGATGGGGAACCAAAATTATTAAACATTAAAGAAGTACTTCAACAATATTTAAAACACCAAATAAATGTTTTAGTTAGAAAAACGAAATATGAATTAAAAAAAGCTGAAGAAAGAGAACATATTCTTGAAGGGCTTTTTATAGCAGTGAAAAATATTGATGCTGTTATTAAGATAATTAGAGAATCAAAAGATAATGATGATGCTGAAAAACAATTAATAACTAAATTTAAATTATCGAAAATACAGTCTAGAGCAATTCTAGATATGAGACTAAGAAATTTATCTGGTCTTGAAAGACAAAAAATTGAAGATGAATTAAAAGAAATAAAAAAATTAATTATTGAGCTTAATAGCATCTTAAAATCAAATGATAAACAAATTACAATAATTTCAAATGAATTGTTGAATTTAAAAAAATTATATGGTGATGAAAGAAAAACAGAAATTTTGTATGGTGTAAATGCCTCAATTGATGAAGAAGATTTAATTCCTGTTGAAGATGTGGTTATTAGCATGTCAGCTAATAATTATTTAAAGAGAATTCCCATTGATACTTATAAACTTCAAAAAAGAGGTGGTGTTGGAGTAAAAGGAGTCAATACATATAATGATGATGCTGTTGATGATATTATTACAACAACAACTCACACTGATTTGCTATTTTTTACAGATGCAGGAAAAGTATATAGAATTAGAGCACATGAAGTCCCACTTGGTAGTAGACAAGCTAAAGGTGTACCTGCAATTAATTTAATTAATATAGAAAAAAATGAAAAAATATTAGTTATGCTTCCAGTTGATGACTATTCAAAAGGATTTTTATTTTTAGCAACTGTTAAAGGTATTGTTAAACGTACAAGTCTTTCTGAATATAACTCTATTAGAACTAATGGTAAAATTGCTATTACATTAAGAGAAGATGATAAATTATTGTCAGCTTTTGTTACGCGTGGTAAAGATGAAATTTATCTTGGAGCATCTAATGGATTACTTGCTAGATTTAATGAACAAGATGTAAGAATAATGGGAAGAACTGCAAGTGGTGTTAAAGGGATTAATATAAAAGTTGAAGCAGCTGGAAGAAATAAGAAAAAAATTGATACTCAAATAATTGTTGTTGGAGCATCATGTTCTCAAAAAGGGGACCTAATTCTTTCAATTGGTGAAAAAGGTTTAGGAAAGATTTCAGAGGCTGAAAATTATAGATTAACACGTCGTGGATCAAAAGGTGTAGTTACCCTAAGACAAAATGATAAAACTGGTAAAATGGTATTTTCATCAGCTGTTAAAGGTGATGAAGATATATTAATTGTTACAAGTGCTGGTAAAATAATTAGAACTTCATTAACAAAATTAAGAATTATTGGTAGAAGTACATCAGGTGTTACTTTAGTAAAATTACAACCAAAAGAAAAAATTGTTTCTGCTGCTCTGTTTAGCCCTGATAATAATGATGAAGAAAATGATCAATAAAAGAGTTTTTTATTAAACTAAACCAATAATAAAAAATAGCCATTATATGATATTATTATTTAGTATTAGTTTAGTGGTTTTGTACGTATTTATAATAATAATATTGAGGAATTAATATGAAAAGAACATATCAACCAAATAAAAGAAGAAGAGCAAAAAAACATGGTTTTTTGTCTAGAAGTAAAACTTCAGATGGAAAAAATGTAATTAGAAGAAGAAGACAAAAAGGAAGACATAAATTAACTGTTTCTGATAAGTAATAGTTTCTTATGAAGAATAAATATATGCTTAAATCAAGAAAGGATTTTGATAATCTTTTTTTGAAAAAAACATCATATTATTCTTCTTTTTACATTATATATTATGCAAAAAACAATATTGGAAAACCTCGTTTTGCAATTTCTGTGAGTAAAAAACTACAAAAAAAAGCAGTTATTAGAAATATTGCTAAAAGACAAATTAAATTTATATTAACTCAATTTTGTAACTTAAATTTTGGGATTGATATAATTGTAATTGTGAAACCAAAATTTTTTGATGTCGATTTTAAAACTAAAAAGAGTGATCTTGAATCAATATTATCAAAAGTATTTAATTAGAATTTAATTCATTTTTAGAAAGGAGTAAAACTATATGTCAACTGAATCAAATATTCAAAGCTTTGTAGCTACTCCTTTTTGACAATCACAAAATGACCCTAAAGCACATAGAAAAAATGAAACAAAAAAAATACTTAAAGTAATTTTAAAATGACTTAAAATTATTATTTATGCTTTTTTAACATTAATGGGATTGTGAGGGTGTTTTCAAACAATGATAGAACCTGAAACAAAAACTAATGTTTTACTTGGTCAAGGTATGGAGTTTGGTTACTTATGAGGTACAACAGGTGATTTTAGATATGATTTGTTTGGTAACTTAACAGGAGAATATTACACCTTTAGTGAATGGGGTTTTCAATATGGTCCATTCTTTGCATTTTTTGTTTGACCTGGTGCTAGATTAGTTTTGGAAATAATGTATGCCACTAGAAATTGATGAGGTGGATTAAATGCATTATTAGCAATTTTCATATTGTTATTTATTATTAGAGGAATTACTTTATTAATTTCTATTAGATCAACAGTTCAATCTGAAAGAATGTCTGAAATTCAGGGTAAAGTAGCTGAAATAAATGCTAAATATAAAAATGTAAAAGATATGGCAGGTAAGCAAAAAAAGCAAATGGAAATTAATGAATTATATAAGAAATATAATATAAAACCTTTTGCAATGTTTGAGCAAATATTTGTAACAATGCCAATTTTCTTAATTGTTTATCGTGTTGTCACAATTTTAAGACCAATAAAATCAGCTAGTTTATTTTCTATATGAGATCTTGGTAAGACACCATTAACTGAAATTTTGAATAATTTAGTGAATGGAGGTTGAGTATTTATATTTTTCTTATTGATAGTTGTTCCTGCACAGATAATATCTCAAAAACTGCCACAATGACTTGCTAAAAAAAGAAATAATAATGCAATTGCATTAAGTGAAGAAGGTAAAAAGCAAGCTAAAAAAACACGAATGATTCAGACAGTTATGATGTTAGTTTTAGTATTTATCGTTATATCATCACCAACTGGTATTGGATTATATTGATTTTTATCTTCATTATTTTCTATTGCACAAGCTTTTATTATTCATAAACTTATTTTGAAGAAGCGAAAAAAGGGAATAACTCTTGAAGAAAAATTAAAATATTTAGGAGTTTACTAATTTATTATGGAAAATAATCAAATTATAAAATTTTTGAAAGATAATAACTTTTTTCCATCTAAAAAATTAGGTCAAAATTTTTTACTATCAAATGATTATAAAAATAAGATAGTTAATTTAGTTCCTATTGATAGTAATGACTTTGTTTTAGAAATTGGTCCTGGATTTGGTGCTTTAACAGATTTTATAATAAAGAAAACCCATAACCTTACTTTAATCGAATTTGATAAAAGATTATATGAATTTTTAAATAAAAGATATAATCAGATAAATATCATTAATCATGATATTTTAAAATTAAATTTGAATGAAATTTTAGATAAAAATAAATTTAATAAATCCATTGTAATTTCAAATTTACCTTATAGTATTTCTTCGCAAGTGTTAATTAATTTATTAAAAACTTCAAGAATAGATTGTATGGTATTAATGGTTCAAAAAGAGATGGCAGATAGAATAACATCTAAAGTTGGATCAAAAAAATACAATGGATTTTCTATCCTAATATCTCTTTTAGCTGATGTTAAAAAGGAATTCGATGTTCCATCAACAGTTTTTTATCCAGAACCACATGTAATATCTACAGTAATTAAGGTTATCCCAAAGAAAAAAATAGATTTTGATTTATATAAAATGGAAAAATTTTTAAAAATTTGTTTTCTAAATAAAAGAAAAAAATTAGTAAATAACTTAAAAACAAATTTTAGTAAAAAAACAATATATAATTGTTTTAATGCTCTTAATTTAGATGAAAATGTAAGACCAGAGCAATTAGATAAAAATCAATATGTTTTATTAATGAAGGAGTTAAAATATGGAAATTAAATCTTATGCTAAGGTTAATTTATATTTGTTAGTTCATAAATATAATAAAAAAATTGGATTACATAAATTAGATAGTGTTTTGACAAAAGCAGGAAATTTATACGATACTATAAATATCTATAAAAATGAAAAAGATGAAACTAGTAAGATTAGATATTTTACAGGTAGTGGTCAACTAATAAAATTTGAGGATTGTGTTGTTAAAAGAATTTTAAATTTATTAAATGATTTTGGAATCAAAACAAATTATAAAATTGATATATATAAAAAAATTCCTATTCAAGCAGGTTTAGGTGGAGGATCTTCAAATGCTGCTGCTGTTGCTAAATATATATTAGATGAAAATAAAATTAAACCCACACCAAAATTATTAAAAGAAATAGTAAAAATTGGAAGTGACATTCCATTTTTCTTATCAAAATTTACTGTAGCAAGAATCACTTCTTATGGAGAAAAAGTAAAACAAATAAAATTACCTTTTAATATTGAAATTGAAATTGCTAATAATGGAATTGCATGTAATACTAAAACAGTTTTTGATAAATATAGATCTTTAGAAAAAAAAGAAAAAATTAATGGTAATAAACAATTGAAATTACTTAAGGAAAAAAATTTTAATGCTTTAAGAAATCAATTGCAACAAGCTTGTTTTATTGCTTATCCTGAGGTAAAAGAATTTACTGCAAGATTGAATGAAAATGTTAATGGAAATAGATTTAAATTATCAGGAAGTGGAAGTACTTTGTTTAGAGTAATAGAATAAAGGAATATATTTATGTCTAATTTAATAAAAAATAAAATTGTAAGAACAAGATATGCCCCAAGTCCTACAGGATTATTCCATATTGGTGGTGCTAGGACTGCATTATTTAATTATTTATTTGCTAAAAAAAATAATGGTGATTTTGTTGTAAGAATTGAAGATACAGATATTGAAAGAAATGTTGAAGGTGGGGCTGAATCACAATTAAATAATCTTAAGTGACTTAAAATTTTTCCTGATGAGTCATTGTTGAATCCTGGAAATTATGGCCCATACAAACAAACTGAAAAGCTTTCTAGATATAAAGATTTAGCTATTAGATTATTGGAAGAAAAAAAAGCTTATAGATGTTTTTGTTCCACTGAAAAATTAGAAATAGATAGAAAAGAGGCATTGCAAAAAGGTATTACTCCTAAATACAATAGAACATGTTTGAAATTAACTGAAGAACAAATCAAAGAAAATTTAAAAAATAATGTACCTTATTCTATTCGATTAAAGATAAATGATAAAGATGAATTTAAATGGGATGATATTGTTAGAGGACAAATTGTTGTTCCAGCTTATGCTTTAACAGATCCTGTTATATTGAAGTCTAATGGCTATCCTATGTATAATTTTGCTGTTGTGATTGATGATTATGATATGAAAATAACACATATTATAAGAGGAGAAGAACACATTTCAAATACTCCTTATCAAATTGCAATTAAAAATAGTTTAGGTTTTAAAAATGAAGTTAGTTTTGGTCATTTATCACTAATAATTGATGAAACAGGTAAAAAATTATCAAAGAGAAATATCGAACTAAAACAATTCATTGAAGACTATAAAAATATGGGTTTTACTCCAGAGGCAATTTGTAATTTTATGTATTTGCTTGGAATGAGTGCTAATGAAAATCAAGAAATATTTGATATGGTTACTGCAATTAAAAATTTTGATATTAATAAAGTTAGTAAATCATCAACAACATTTGATTTTAAAAAAATGGAATGGATTTCTTCAGAACATTTTAAATTAATGAATGATACAATGTTTTTAGCTTTTGTTACTCCATTTATTGAAATTAATTTAAACCATCTTGAAGATAGAAAAAAAGAATGTATTCTTTTATTTAAAAATCAAATTTCATATGCAAAACAAATTAATCACTTATTAAATGAAACATTTCTTGAAAAAGTTAATTTAAAAAAGTTGATTTCAGAAAATGAAATGTTAAATATTAAAGATAAAGATTTATTAGAATTCATAAATTTATTTAATAATAAAATTTTAGAATCTAATGAATTTAATGAAGAATGTATAAAAACAATAATTTCTATTTTGAAAGAAGAAACAGGTAGAAATGGCAAAAATTTATTTATGCCACTAAGATTATTTGCAACACATAGGTCACATGGACCTGAATTAGCAAAAACTATATCATTATTTGGTAAAAATATTGTATTAGAAAACATCAAATTATTATTAAAAGAACTGTCAAATAAAAGTACACCAACTAATGATGCAAAAAAGAAAACAGTTACAAAGAGAAAAAGTACAGTTAAAAAATCAAAAAATAAAATATAGTAAAATGGTGACAATATGTCAAATAATAGAAAATTTAATCTGTTATTGTATGTTGATAGAGACCTAACAATAAAAGATCCTATTCATAGAGAAATTAATTTTTATAATGAAAAGTGGATTTTAGATTTTATTGCAACTCCTGAATTTAAAAGATTAAAATATGTGATGCAATTAGGAGTAAGTTATAAAGTTTTTCCATCTGCAACAAATAATAGATACATGCATTCAATTGGAGCTTTTCAAGTTGCTTCAAAATTTATGAATGAGTTATTTCCAAAAGTTTCTACAGCTGAGAAAAAATTATTTTTAATAACAGCATTATTACATGATATTGGTCATGGACCATTTTCTCATGTTTTTGAGAAAATATCAAATACATCTCATGAATGCATCACAAAACAAATTATTTTAGATAGTAATTCACAAATTAATAAATTGCTTATTAAAAATAATATTAGACCTAAAGAAGTTGTTGAAGTTTTAGATGGTGTTTCAAAATATGATTGAATTAATAAATTAATTTCATCAAATTTAGACATTGATAGAATTGATTATATGCTTAGAGATTCATATTTTTTAGGTACACATTATTCAACAATTGACATTGACTTTTTAATAAAAAGAACACATTTTATTGATAATGACATATATTTTGCAAGCAGTACAATAAATGTTATTGAAAGTTTTTTATTGGGAAGATATTATATACATCAAGACATATATAATAATAAGCATTCTTACATATATGAATGGGCATTAGTTTCTATTTTTTCTAGATTAAAAGAGATTAAAAACCAATTTACAAAATATAAGGAAAAAATTTATTATTATCATTTATATTCTAAAATTGTTTTAGAAAATAAATTTGAATTTGACTTAAATACATTTTTACACTTCACTGATACAACTTTTATAAGTTTTATAGATTCATTAAGAATTATAAATGATAAAATAATAAATTCATTTCTTGATGCATTTTTTAAAGAAGATGGTGTTGTATCATTAGATTACTCTAAAAGAGATCATATTGATAAAATTATAAAAGATATTACACATAAAATTGATGAAAAATATTTAATAAATGAACTATGAAAGGGTGAAAAAATTGTTTATGTTGATGATGAAAAATATCATATTAACATTATTGACACTAAAACAAATAAATTATATAAGTTTGATCATAGTAAATTTGTTCATTTTAATAATGCACGTAAAGAAAATAAAGACAAAATTATTTTAGTTAATAAAAACCTAATTATTTAGTTTAAACTTATTATTGTTAAAAAAAGGATTTATCATGGAAAGACACTTAATTGAAAAAGCATATCATTGTGCTAAAGTAAATTTTAAAAAATCATATTTTACTTTTAAAGATTTATACAATATTTTAGTAAAAGAAGAACCATCTATTAAGAATTGTTCAGCAGACTTATATATTGAAATCCTTCAAGATATTAGATTTATATCTTTAGGAAAACAAAAATGAGCCCTAAGAGAAAATTTTACAGTAAATGAAATAAATAAAATAACTTCTTCAATGTTTGGACTTGATGAATATCATGAAGAAGATGCAGATCAATATATGTCTGATGTTGAAAAATATGAATTAAAATCAAAGATTGAAAAAATTGATGATGATTTAATTATTGATGATACAGAAGATGATGATAATATTAAAAAACCAAATATGAGAAAAATTGGTTCTGATGACGAAGAAGATGAAATTGAAAAAACTAATTCAATAGATTCTATAAGATCAAATTCTGAAATAGATGATGATTCAGATGATATAGATAGTGATGAAGATGATGATTCACTTGTTGGTGTCGATGATGAAGTATCAGAAGAAAATGAAGATGATGATTCACTTGATGATAATGATGAATAATTTATTATAAGTGTGTTTTGTAAGAGGTAATAATTATGTCAGTTTCTCGTTTGGTTAATGTTAAACAAATGGTTGATAAAGCAAGAGTAGGTAAATATGCAATTGCTCATATCAACACTAATAATTTAGAGTGAGTTAAATCAATTTTGGATGCAGCACAATCAACAAATTCACCAATAATAATTGGTGTATCAGAAGGTGCAGTTAAATATCAATGTGGATTTAAAAATGTAGTTGATATGGTTAACAATGTTATGGAATTTATGAATATTACTGTTCCAGTTGCATTACATTTGGATCATGGATCATATGATGGTGCTATTAAAGCATTAGAAGCAGGATTTAGTTCAGTTATGTTTGATGGATCACATTATCCATTTGATGAAAATGTTAAGAAGACAAAAGAAATTATTGAACTTGCAAAAAAATATAATGCCTCTGTTGAAGCTGAAGTTGGATCAATTGGTGGTGAAGAAGATGGTGTTATTGGTGAGGGTGAGTTGGCTAATGTTGAAGAATGTAAGGTAATGTCAACTTTAGGTATTGAAATGTTAGCTGCTGGTATTGGTAACATACATGGAATATACCCACAAAATTGAAAAGGACTTAATTTTAAAGTTTTGGAAAACATAGCTTGTTCAACAAATTCAATTCCACTTGTTCTTCATGGTGGAACTGGAATTCCTGAAGATCAAATTAAAAAAGCAATTAGTTTAGGTATTTCTAAAATTAATGTTAATACTGAATGTCAACTTGCATTTGCTAATGCAACAAGAAAATATATTGAAGATAAAGAAGATCTGAATACTGCTAAAAAAGGTTTTGATCCTAGAAAATTATTAAAACCAGGAGCAGAAGCAATTAAAAAAACAATAATTGAAAAAATGACTCTGTTTGGTTCTTTAGGCAAAGCATAATAATTAAAATGTAGCTTTTATGTTACATTTTTTATATTTCCAATTTTTATTAAGGAGAATTTATGAGTTTATCAACAGGGATAATAGGTTTACCAAATGTTGGTAAATCTACATTATTTAATGCAATTACTAATTCAAGAGTAGAGGCAGCCAACTACCCATTTGCAACTATTGAACCAAATGTTGGTATTGTTAATGTTAATGATATTAGAATGGAAAAGCTATGTGAACTAATTGAACCAAATAATATTGTTTATACTACATATAAATTTGTAGATATTGCAGGACTTGTTGCTGGTGCTTCAAAAGGTGAAGGTTTAGGAAATAAATTTTTACAAAATATTAGGGAAGTGGATTCAATATGTCATGTTGTTAGATGCTTTGATGATTCAAATATAACGCATGTTAATAATAGTGTTGATCCAATTAGAGATCTTGAAATAATTAATTTGGAATTAATATTAGCAGATTTAGAGGTATTGAATAATAGAATATTAAAGATAGCAAAAAAAGCACAATCTGGAGATAAAGCTTCAATTGTAGAAAAAGAAATTTGTGATAAATTATTAGATTGTTTAAAGAAAGAAAAATTATTGAATACTTTAGAATTAAGTGAAGATGAAAAAAATATTATTAAGTCCTATAACTTATTAACATTAAAACCAGTAATTTATGTTGCTAATATTGATGAAAATTCTGTAATCGATATTAGTAGCAATAATCATTATAATTCTCTTTGTGAAAGAGTTGGCAAAAATAATGTAGTTCCATTATCTGTAAAATTAGAATTTGAAATATCTTTATTAGATAAAGAATCTAAAATAGAATTTATGAAAGAATATAAAATGGAGCAATCTGGTTTAGACAAGCTTGTGTTTAAATCTTATACATTATTTGGATTATCTACATTTTTTACTTATGGAAAAAAAGAAGTCAGAGCATGAACTTTTAAAAATGGTATGTTAGCACCAGAATGTGCTGGAATTATTCATTCAGATTTTCAAAGAGGATTTATTAAAGCAGAAATAATCAAATATGATGACTTGATATCTTTAAAAAGTGAAAATGCTGTTAAAGAATCTGGAAAACTGAAGTTAGCAGGGAAAGATTATGTTATGCAAGATGGTGACATTTGCACATTTAGATTTAATGTTTAATTAGGGAGAGTATATTATGGCAAAATTTAATGCTTTTGGAAAAGAAAAAGGATGAATTGAATTAATTTGTGGGCCAATGTTCGCTGGTAAATCAGAGGAATTATTAAGAAGATTAAAAAGACTTGAGTATGCTGATGTATCCTATATTGTTTTTAAACCTATAGTAGATACTAGAAGCAAGAAAGAAATTAAGTCAAGAGATGGAAGAAGTTCTTATGCTATTGAATTTGAACATCCATACCAAATTTTAGATTATGTTAAGAAAAATATTGTTCTTCCACAAGTTGTAGCAATTGATGAAGCCCAATTTGCAGATACATCTATAGTTGATGTTTGTGAAGCATTAGCAGATTCTGGAGTAATTGTTTATGTTGCAGCATTAGATAGAGATTTTAAAAATGAACCTTTTATGGTAACAGCAAAAATTTCTTGTTATGCTGAACATATTACAAAGTTATCTGCAGTGTGCACAGAATGTGGAGCACCTGGAACAATATCATTAAGATTAATTAATGGTATGCCTGCTCACTTTGATTCTCCTGTAGTTCAAATTGGTAATCAAGAATCATATACAGTTAGATGTAGACATCATCATAAAGTTCCTGGTAAAGTTTATGATTTACCAATTAAGGAATTTAAAACTAGTTATAAAAAAAGCATTAAGAAATAAATAAAAGTATTATGTTCATATTTGAATATAATACTTTTTTACTCACTATATTTATTTTGTTCCAAACAATCTATCTCCAGCATCTCCTAATCCTGGAACAATATAACATTTATCATTTAATTTTTCATCTAATGAGGCAATATAAATATTAATGTCCTTATGGTCTTTTAGAATTTTATTAAGGCCTTCTGGTGCTGCAACTAAACACATAAATGATATTGATTTAGGATTAAATGATTTAACAATTTTTATTGCTTCACTTGCTGACCCTCCAGTTGCTAACATAGGATCTAAAATAATAGCATTACTATCTTTTAAACAATCTGGCATTTTACAATAATATTGTTTAGGTAATGCAGTAGATTCATCTCTGTATAAACCAATATGTCCAATGCTTGCTGTTGGAATTAATTGTTTTAACCCATCAACCATTCCAAGACCTGCTCTTAATATAGGAATTAAAACTACCTTATCTTTTAATTTTTGACCAACAGTTTTTGCTACAGGAGTTTCTATTTCTATATCTATCATTTCAAAATTTTTTGTAACCTCATATGCCATTAATTGACTAATTTCATTCAAATTATCTCTAAACTTTGTTGACTGAGTTTCTATTTTTCTCATTCTAGTTAGTTTATCCTTAATTAAAGGATGATTGAAAACTTTTACCATGTTGTATCCTCCAAATTCATATTAATTTTATACTTTATTATTATATATATGACTTTAAATTAATATTTAAGTGAAAAATAAATATACATTTTTTGTTAAAAATATATTAACTTATATGGTATTATAATGAAACATATAAAATATTTGTTTGTTTGTGTTCTTTAAACTAAAAAAGAAAGAGTTATTATGTGAACGATTATTAAGTCTGTTTTGAGATTTTTTAAAAATAGTAAATTGTCAATAATAGGTTTATTTCTATTAATATTTTTCTCTTCTTCTATTTTCACTCTTTTAAATAGTACAACAACAAATTTACAAAGATCATATGACAATATTTCAAAGAATGGAAATTTACATGATTTTGTTATTAATGAGCATTTTTCTTTAGGGTATGCCAACTATAATGCAAAGTATTTATCAAAATCTACTGCTACTGAAAACAATCCAGATGGTACTACAACTACAAAATATTATCTAACATATCAATTTTATCCATCAGGTGTAGTTTATACTGATGCAAATAACATTGATTATTCAAAAATAAATTGAACTAACTCTTATTTAAATGTTTTTGAAAAAGAAAGAAATATTCAATCTTATATTGATAATTATTTAATATTTCAAAATCCATTTGAAGTGATAAAAGATCAATATGATACAATAACTACTACTCCTGATCCATTACCAGATTATGTACTAAATTTTATAAATACAAAAAAAGTTAATTTAACAAATTATACTAATAGTGCAATTGTTAAGATTTTTGATGATACCTTAACAAAAGATGAAAAATTACCAATTGAATTTAGAAGATTTAAATCTTTAGATGTTAATAATACTCAGCAAAAAATATTTTTTAAAGTAGTTGAAAGTTCACCTCAATACACAATTGATAAAGTAGTTTATTACTCTGGCAATCAATTATCAGATTCAATAAATTATTACAATTATTTTTTTGGTGGCTTAACTCAAAAAATGCTTGGTACTAATGCAACAGAACAAGATAAAAATCTTATAAATCAAAGAACAAGAGATTTAGTAAATTATTTATCTAGAAGCAAGTGAACTCAACTAAACACTAGTAATCAATTTATTAATTTTGATAAATATATAAAAACAGCTTCTAATGACTTTAATCCATATTTTTCAGAAATACCAAATGATCCAAATAATACACAATTAACTACACAGTTAAAAAACGCACAAAAAAAATTAAAAGAATTTGTTGACTCTGTTTTAAAACCAAACTATAGTGGTTCTTATTCTATCATTAATAAAAATTATCAAGTTAGGTTTAGCTTTGAGGATTTGGGAATTCCAGTATCTGGATATATAGATGATTTTTCTTCATATCAAATGGTTATATCTCCATATTATGCTGAAAAATTAGGTAAAAGACCTATTGATATTGAAGATTGAAAAAAACATACTGGTGATTCACAAGAAGATTTTATTCAATATATAAGAGGATTGCCAGATAATAATAAAGTAAAAATAGATGAAATTGAATATGTAGTAGTTGGCACTGGTGTGTCTCCAGATTTCATGTATCCAATTTTAACATTTGAAAATCTTGTTCCTAATAAGGAAAAAGAGCAAGTAGTTTATGCAAATCCAAATGGTTATGAAAAAATATATGATGCATTTAGAGGAAATAATACAGAAAATTTTGTTGTTGGTAAATTCATAGGAAATTTAAATAAACAGCAAAAAACACAAATCTTAGATAAGATTAATGAAGTGTCTAAAAAATATATGTCATGACCTGCTAATATTGATGCTGCTTATTTCTTTGATAGTACTAAAAATACTTTAACACCTACATCATTAAGAGTGCAGTTTATACCTCAAACTGTTCAAGTTACAAATGTTGTTTCATTATTTATGACATCATTTGTATTATTGCTTTCAATATTTGTATCAATAATTATTATTAAGAGATTTATTGAAACAAATAGAAATAGTTTAGGAATTATGCAAGCTAGTGGTTATAGAAAAAGAGAAATTATTGCAGCTATTAATTTCTTGGTTTCTATTCCTACAGTATTAGCTTCAATATTAGGATATATATTAGGATTTTTATTACAAAGTAGTGCAATAAAAGTTCTTGGTAATTTCTGAACTATTCCTACAAGTTTTGCTTCATTTTCATTTATATATTTGGTACTTATAGTTTTAGGTTTGTCACTATTATTCTTATTAGTATCAACACTATTTGCATGGTTATCATTGCGTGGTGAAACATCTGAGTTTATGAAAGATGATGCTAAATACAAAATGAGTAGAATTTCTAGAATAATGAAATATCCATTCATGAAATTTAATATAATTATTAGATTTAGAGCAGCTATTGCTTTTTCTTCATTATGAAGATTAATTGCTTTATCTATAATGTCTGCATTCTTAATGTTATCTTTAACATTTTCATTTGCAGTTTTAAATAAGTATGATGCTGCTGCTAAAGATTCATTTGCTCCAAGAAACTATATATATCAAATGAATTTAATTACTCCAACTGTGCAAGGTGGACAATATTATGCTGTACCATATGATAATCAAGGTATGACTTTAAAAAAGAACATTTATTTTAACACAAGTATTTATAATAATGAAGACATTACAGCAAATGTTAATGACTATAGTTATGTTGGATATCAAAATAATGCATATAAAAATGAAGCCAGTAAAGATCCAAATTTATTGAAATATATGAATGAGTTAGGAAATTATCAATTAGTTTCTATTCAAGATAATTCAGATTTAAATAAAGATATTTTATATACTAAAAATAAAACATCATCAAAAGCATTTATTGATCATTATTTAGGTATTGGTAATATCTCAACAAATCCATGAGCACTGGCTGAAAGCATGATGCCTCCTAACAATGCAAATTATGCTAATAAACACTATAATAGTTTATTAGGAAATGCATATAATGATACAACTAGCAAATTAATGATTAAAATTAATAATGATACACAAGCTGTAGAGCATACATATTCAGATGCATTAAAATATTTTACAAAAGAAAGTGATGGTAGTTCCTCATCATCATTTTTAGATGGTGGTTATAAATCTACAGTAGATGAAAATGGAGCTGAAGTTCAAATACCAACATATAGGGAATTTGATAAATCAAAAACTGTAAATTTAGCAAGTATTAAACCTGAATTTTTAATATTTTTATATCATTTATATACAAATCAAAAATATAAAAATGATTTATATAGTATTAACTACAATAAATTAGTTATTAATCCAACTGATGAACCATATACTTATATGGATTTCAATATTAAAAAAGTTAATGGTTTTGAAAAGGATATTGTAGATAATTTAATTGCTACTGGAATATCACAAAATTCACTAAGATTAGATTTAAAAGATTCAAGTGGAAATAAAATTAATGATACTTTATTAGCCACAGATTATTATCCATTAATAATTAATGAATTTGCTAGAAAAAAATATTCATTAGAAATTGGGGATGAAGTACAAGTGGAAGTATCAAATAGTGTTGATAGATATTCAAGATCATTACATGGTGTTGATGCTAAAGTAACAGCTACTTTAAAAGTTGTGGCAATAGCAGCTACATATCAAGGTAGTGAATTCTTTGTAAGTCAATATGATGCAAATAAAATTTTAGGATTAGATATTAATAATTTTAAAGCAGTTGTTCCAACAAGTCCTGAAATGATATCTAGTGAAATTAAGTATAATTTAACTGATGGAGCTACTTTACCAACTAAAAATGAATTCATCACTAATAGAAGTGGATTTAATGGAATATTTACTATAGATCAAAATGAATTAGTTGAGATTACAAATGGAGTTTCATTATATTCACCAAGTGGATTATATCCAGGTATAGATAAATTTAGTTCTTCACCAACATTGATAAATATTATTGAAAGCACAAATAGTACAACAAATGTATCTAACAAAACACTAATCTCACAAATATTAGGTAGCAATGAAATTGCAAATAAAAGTACAAATGAAATAATTCAACAAATAGCACAAATATTTGGAGAAAGTACTCAATTTACAATTGTGTCTGAAGCAACTTCTCGTAATGCGCTACTAAGTGTGTTCACAAGTGTTACAAATACAACATCAAATATTCAAAATATTGTTTTATCTATAATAATAATTGTTTCATTAATTATTGTTGTAATTATTTCTGGGATAATTATTAATGATTCTATTAAACTTGCAGCAATTTTAAAATGTCTAGGATTACGTGATAGTAAAAATGCCTTAACATTCTTATCTGTGTACTTACCTGTATTATTATTAGGATTATTGATTGCAGTTCCATTTAGTTATTTAATAAATACTATTTATGTAAATGTTATCTTTAATTTTGCTGGAATATTACTTACTATTCCAATGATATGATGACATTATCTATTATCAACATTTGCAATAATTGTTATTTTCTTATTATCATATTGAATTGCATGATTTAGAATTCATAATATGAATTTACCACAGGCAATTAAGTAGGTGTTTTATGAATGATAAAAATAAAAAAAATACAAAAGATTCTTTAAATAAAAGACAGATACAGCAAGAAAAAACTAAAAAGATTTATGCTGTAAATGATTTGGGTAATGAACTTACTAAAAAGGATATTAAGAAAATAATAAATGACAATAAACCACATAAGGGTCAAAAACAAGTTAATAACACTGAAGGAAATATTATAGAATTAACTAATGTTGAAAAAACATTTACTAATGGTTATATTGCCAATCATGTTTTAAAAGATATTAATATTACTGTTAAAGAAGGACAATTTGTTGTTATTCTAGGCAAAAGTGGTAGTGGTAAAACAACATTAATGAATATACTATCTGGATTATCAAGAGCAAGTTGTGGTAGCACAATTGTTGCAAACACTAATTTGATTAATCTTACAAATAGTGAACTTACACTTTTTAGGAGATCAAACATAGGTTATATATTTCAAGAATATGGTTTACTTGGTACATTAACAGTTTATGAAAATGTGTTAACTGGTTTTAATTTAAACAAGAAAAATAGAGATAAAAAAATTGTTGATGAAATTATAGATATGGTTGGTTTAACTTTATATAAAAATAAATTCCCAAGTGAACTTTCTGGAGGTCAGCAGCAACGTGTTGCAATTGCAAGAGCAGTTGCTAAAAATCCAAAAATTATTTTTGGTGATGAACCTACGGGAGCTGTAGATTCACAAATGAGTAAAAAAATATTAACTCTTCTTAAAAAAATTAATAAAGAAAATAATACTACTATAGTAATAATTACTCATGATAAAAATATTGCTAAGATAGCAGATCTTGTATTTGTTATTTCAGATGGCCAAATCAAAGAAACTATAGTTAATAAGAAATCTTTAGATGTAAAAGATTTATAAATAAAAAATCCATAAATTAATTATGGATTTTTTTTATTTAATAAATATTTAAAATTATTATATTACTTAGTTATTTATAAGTATAGTAAGATATTGTAAAAAGGATTTTTTATGTATTTGATTGGTAATGGTATAGATATTCATAGACTTGAAAAACAAAATAATAAAACTGTTCAAAAATTAGGTGGTGTTGAATTTAATTTAGACTACAAGGTAATTGCGCACTCTGATGGAGATATCATATTACATTCTATAAGTGATGCGATTCTTGGTGCATTATCACTTGGAGATATTGGGAATTATTTTAAAGATACTGATGTTAAAAATAAGGAAATTGATTCTAAAATTATTTTAAAAAAATGTTTATCTTTAATGCATAACAATAAATATAAAATTTCTAATATAGATATAACAGTAATTTCAGAACATATTATTTTTGTAAATCATAAAGAAATTATTGTGAATAAATTAAAAGAGCTTTTAGATTGTAATCATATTTCTTTTAAAGCAACTAGATGAGAAGAGAATAAATTATTTATCCAATGCAATTCATCTATATTATTAAAAAAATATTAATATTAACATAATTATTTTTTTATGGTTTAATGGTAGTATTAATATTTAACTTTTGTTAAGTATATTTTTGTTATAGCTTCCTTTTATTTATTTAGAAATAAATTTTATTAAATTTTATATTTTTTACTTTTATTTTATTTTTTTGTTGTTAAAATTGAAACTTGAAAACCATTCTTTATGGATTTCATAAAATAAATTGAAAGGATATTTAATTATATAAATATATGAAAGCAAAGCGATATTTGTGAAAGACTATTATTGGTTCTTTTATGGTAATAACACCAGCTATTGCATTAACAAGTTGTGGATCATCAACAAGTACAACTAAAAGTTTTGCAGAACTTGTTGTTTCTGATGATACATCAGTTTTAAAAGATAAAGCTTTTAATCAAGATACATATGCTGGTTGACAACGTTTTATGACCTCAAGTGAAGTTAATAATGAAGGAGCAAATCCAGATAAATATACTAAAGAAGTATTTAATATGCCAGATATTAATTCTAATAGTAAAGATTTAGATTTAGCTAAAGGTTATTGAAGAAGACCTGGTGGTTCTAGAGAAAATACTTATAGACAGATATTTAATGGTGGTGCTAATTTAATTATTGCACCTGGTTTTAATCAAAAAGAATCAGTAGAAATAGTCGCAAATCAAAATAAAGATAAGGGATTTATTTTACTAGATAGTAATGTAGATACAACAAAAGGAAATTTTACAAATGTTGCTTCTTTTACATTTAGAGCTGAACAATCAGGCTTTTTAGCTGGAATTGCAACAGCAGAATTTCTAAATGTTAATAAAGAAATTTTTACAACAGGGCAGGATGATGATGGGAAATTAAAAGTTGGTGGATTTGTAGGGCTAGCTTTTCCATCAACAGTCGATTTTTTAGTTGGATTTCAATCAGGGATAATTGCATATAATCTCAGTGTAGAAAATAGCAAAAATACTACAAACAAAAAGGAAAAAGTTGAATGAGTGAGTTTAGGACCTAATATTTCAGACTATTCATCAGGAAGTTTTGGTACAGGTCAAGGTGATATTAAGTCAAAACAACTATTAATTACAAAAAAAGTAGATGCAATTATTCCAATTGCTGGCCCACAAACATATGATGCAATTTCTGTAATTACTGGACATCTAAATAGACCTGCAATTGTTATTGGAGTAGACTCAGAACAAGAAAATAACTCTCAGTTACAAAAAGAATTAACTGATAAACAGTTAAATAATATGATATTAAAAGATTCTAATGGTAATCCTTTAGGAAATAAAAATATAATACAGTTTTCAGCAATTAAAAAATTAGATGAAGCAGTGTATAAAACATTAATTGCAATATTCAATGAGAAAGATCCAAATAATGCAAATTATAAAAATACAGTTAATCCTTCTTCTGATGATTCTGGAAATGATAAAAATCCAATTCAAGGTTTTGGATATAATAACATAGGTACTTTATCTAATGGTACTGTGGGTATATCAAAAGCTGGTTTAGAATGAATTAAGTTATTTAATCAAAGTTGAGTTAATCAAAATAGTAGTCTGAATCTAAATGAGTTATACAAAAATGAAGCATATGTAAAATTAGAAACTAGTGGTTTGTTATATGATGATAATTTATATGACTTAACTAATATAAATGAATTAACAGATAATAAAGCAGTAAATGCAATTGGCCTTATTGATAGTACAAATAGAGTAGTTAGTGAATTAAAAAACAATAATCCCCCTGCAACACTAAATAAAAATACTGATTCTCAGTCCTTAAATGGCTCTATATGATCTTTGGAAAAAGGCAGAGTAAAAAATAGTAATACAGAATTACAAGAATTAAAAAAATATAATGTTTAATTTAAAAAATATAAAATTTATCATTTAATAAATTTTATATTTTTTTGTTATAATCCTAAAAACATTTTTAACATTTTTATTAATGTTTGTGAAAAAGGAGAAAAATTAGTGAAAAAAATAAAGAAATTATTAAAAACAAGTTTGTTAGTAGCTATAGTGCCAACAACATTATTATTAATTACTAGTTGTAGTAATAATGATAGTCCAACTAAAAGTTTTGCAGAATTAGTTGTATCAGATGACACTGCTACATTAAAAGATAAATCTTTTAGTGAAACAACATATAATGGATGATATCAATTTATGACTTCATCTAAAGTAACAAATAAATTTTCTAATACAAATGAATATGATAAAGAAACATTTGATATGCCAAACATTAATTCTAATAATAGAGATTTAGATTTAGGAAAAGGTTATTGAAGAAGACCAGTGAATTCTAATAGAGAGAATACATTTAGACAAATATTTAATGGTGGGGCAAATTTAATTATTGCACCAGGATTTAATCATAAAGATGCTGTAGAAAAAGTTGCTAATCAAATGAAAGATAAAGGGTTTATTTTATTAGATTCTGATGTAGATACAACAAAAGGTGATTTTACAAATGTTGCTTCTTTTACATTTAGAGCTGAACAATCAGGATTTTTAGCTGGCATAGCAACAGCAGAATTTTTAAATATGAATAAAGATATTTTTGCTAATAAAGACAAAGGAGATAATGAATTAAAAGTTGGTGGTTTTGTAGGACAAGCAATCCCTACAACCACAGATTTTTTAGCTGGATTTCAATCAGGTATTATTGCATATAATATAAAAATTAATAATGAAAATCCAAAGCAAAAAATGCCTATAAAGTGGGCAAATTTAGGCAATGATATTTCAAGTTATTCATCTAATAGCTTTAGTGCAGGGGAAGGACGTCAAATTGCTTTAGAATTATTAGTTAAGGAAGAAGTTGATGCAATTATTCCTATTGCTGGACCTCAAACTAGAGATGCTATTTCAATTATTTTGGAAAATAATAGACCAGCAATTGTTATTGGTGTTGATTCAGAGCAAGAAATAAATGATGATATACAAAATCAACTACAAAAAAAACACTTAGAAGATAAAGTATTAAAAAATGCTAATGGTGAACCTTTAGGGAATTCAAATATATTACAATTTTCAGCAATTAAAAAATTAGATGAAGCAGTATATAGGGTATTAGTTTCTATATTCAATGAAAATAATCCAAATAATGAACTAGAGAATAATGATAATAATATACCAGTTTATGGGTTTGGATATAATAATTTTGGAACATTAGCAAATGAAACTGTTGGTGTATCAAAAGCAGGACTAGAATGAATTAAATTATTTGATGAAAATTGAGTTACAAGTTCTAATGATATTTTGTTATTTAATTCAGATGGTGGAATATATGATAATTCTATCTATAATTTATTAGAGGATAAGGGATTAATGTATTTAGATGATATTTCTGTTATAAAAAATGTATCTGAATTAGATAATAAGAATCATGTTTCATCAAATGTATTTCCTTATGGTGATAATAGATTAGTTAGTAAATTGTTAGATAAGAGTCCAAAACCAAGTTTAAATAAAAATGAAAAATCAATTTCTTTAAATGGATCAATTTGATCTTTACAAAAAGGAAAACTAAAATCTCAAAATTATTATTCATTAGAACCAAAAAAATACTTAGTTTAGTAAATTAGATTTACTTTTTAAAAAATGATAGTAAAAAGTACAATTTTTATAGTTTAATTATAATAACTATATTTAGCACTATTGTTAAATATTCTTTTGTTTTGATAATGATTATTATCAATTTTTTGTTTTATAAAAAGTTTTTTTATATTTTTGATTTTATTTATTTTTTTATAGTTAAAATAAAATTGAAAGTCATTATTTTAGTGGTTTTCAAATCTTTTTAGGGAAAAATAATTGTAGGAAGAATAGATAAATATGAAAATTAAAAAACATTTATGAAAATTTGGATTAGGAGCAATTGCTGTTGCAATTCCTTCAATTGCATTAACAAGTTGTGGAACTACTATTTCTAGTAAAACATTTGCTGAACTAGTTGTTTCAGATGACACATCAACATTAAAAGATAAATCTTTTAGTGAAACAACATATAATGGTTGAAGAAACTTTATGATTGAAAGTAGTGTAACAAATCAATTTGGCACTCCAGATCATTATACAAAAGAAACTTTGGATATGCCAGATATTAATTCTAATAGTAAAGATTTAGATTTAGCTAAAGGCTATTGAAGAAGACCTGGTGGAACTAGAGAAAATACTTTTAGACAGATATTTAATGGCGGAGCAAATTTAATTATTGCACCAGGATTTAACCATAAAGAAGCTGTAGAAAAAGTTGCTAGTCAAATGAAAGACAAGGGATTTATTTTATTAGATTCTAATGTAGATGCAACAAAAGGTGATTTTACAAATGTAGCATCATTCACATTTAGAGCTGAGCAATCAGGATTTTTAGCTGGTATTGCAACAGCAGAATTTTTGAATACTAATGCTGATGTTTTTACAACAGGGCAAGGAGATGATGGAAAATTAAAAGTTGGTGGATTTGTAGGACAAGCATTTCCATCAACAACAGATTTTTTAGCTGGATTTCAACATGGAATAATTTCTTATAATCTTAGCATTAATAAAACTACTTCTAAAAATAGTGCTGCAACAACAAAGAGAGAAGTTGAATGAGTTGGTTTGGGGGATATTATAGGAAATTATGCAGTGGGAAATTTTGGTCCTGGACAAGGAGTACAAATGTCACAAACACTTATAAATGATGGTAAAGTTGATGCAATTATTCCAATTGCTGGTCCACAAACATCTGATGCAATTGGTGTTGTTACTTCAGGTAATAGACCTGTAATTGTTATTGGTGTTGATTCAGAACAAGAAAAAATTACAGAATTAAATAAACCTTTAATTAAACAATTAGGTGGTAAAGCATTAAAGAATTTTGATGGTAAAAATATTGACAATCCACAAGTAATGCAATTTTCAGCAGTTAAAAAATTAGATGAAGCAGTTTATAAAACATTAGTTGCAATATTTAATGAGGCAGATCCAAACAATCAAAATTACAATAATACAACTAATCCAGCATCTAATGACTC
Organism: uncultured Mycoplasma sp.; assembly: GCA_947648205.1. Classification (GTDB taxonomy): domain Bacteria; phylum Bacillota_I; class Bacilli_A; order Mycoplasmatales; family Mycoplasmoidaceae; genus Malacoplasma; species Malacoplasma muris. The sequence goes on along the minus strand of CANSNC010000007.1, from coordinate 5,072 downwards.
AACAAATGTTGAAACAGACAAAGCTCCAGTTCAAGGTTTTGGATATAATAATATAGGTACATTATCTAATGGAACTGTAGGTGTATCAGAAGCTGGTTTAGGATGAGTTAAGTCATTTAATTCAACATGATTTGGTCTTGACGGCAATCTTAATTTGGAAGAATTATATAAAGACGAAGCATATAAAAAATTAGAATCTAGTGGTTTATTATATAATCATAATTTATCTAATTTAACAAGTATAAATACATTAGATGATAGTAAAGCAGTGAAGGCACCAAAATTTATTGATAACACAAATAGAGTAGTTAGTGCATTGTCAAATAACAATCCTCCTGCTACTCCAAATAAAAAAGATGGTTCTATATCATTGAATGGTTCTATTTGATCACTTAAAAAAGGTGAATTAAAACAAAAACCTGAATCTACTGAACCAAAAAAATACACAATTTAATTGTTAATATATTTAAATAAGAATTTATCATTGATAGATTCTTATTTTTTAATATTTTGTTAAAAAATAAAAAATTTTAAAAAATAACAATAATTTACTTTATACTTTTTTATATATGAGTTGTGAGGGTTTATGCCAAAAAAACTACCTTCTTTTGAAGAAAATAAAAAGCTAGATAATGAGAAACATAAAGATCATGACTTGGTAACAGAAACGAATGTTAATTCTGATATAGCAATTAAGCTTTCTCATATTACTAAAACATTCTTAAATGGTGCAGTAAAAGCAAATACTGATATTAGTTTTGAAATAAAAAGAAATGATGTTCATGCATTAATAGGTGAAAATGGTGCTGGTAAGTCAACATTAACATCAATTATTTTTGGTTTATATGAGCAGGATTCTGGTGAAATTTTTATTAATGGAGAGAAAGTTAAATTTAAATCAGCAGCAGATGCTAGAAGACACAAAATTGGAATGGTTCATCAACATTTTAAATTAGTTGAAAATTACAATGTTATTGATAATATCATTCTCGGTGTTGAACCATCTAAATTTGGTTTTATAAATTATTTTCAAGCTAGAAAAAAACTTAAAGAATTAATTGCTAAATACAATTTCAATATTAGACTTAATGACAAAATAAGCTCACTAAGTGTTGGGCAACAACAAAAAGTTGAAATATTAAAATTATTATTTATAGATGCAGATATATTAATTTTTGATGAACCAACAGCAGTTTTATCAGATATTGAAATTAAATCATTTCTACAAATGATTCTTGATTTTAAGTCTATGGGGAAGACAATAATTATCATTTCACATAAACTTAATGAAATAAAAGAAGTAGCAGATAATGCAACAGTTATTAGACATGGTAAAGTAGTTGGACATTATAATGTTAAAAAATCAACAGTTAAACAATTAGCTGAAGCAATGGTTGGTAGAACATTAAAAGAAATTCATAATACTGGTTCTACAAAATTTGGAGATGTGATTGTTAAAGTGGATAATCTTCCATTAGCATTGTTAAAAAACCCTAATGCAAGAGTTGGTATACATAAAACAACCCAATGGTTATTAACTAAATTGCATTGATCTTCTGTTACATTTGAAATAAGAAAGTTTTTTATAAATAATTTTGTTTGTTTACCAAAATTTTGATGAGAGACACTTTTATATAAAACTAATATTTTAAAAGAAGAACCAGTACTAAACTATAAATATGGAAAACAAGATAAATTAGATTTTGAAAATGAAAATATTTCATTAGAAATTAGAGCTGGAGAAATATTTGCAATAGCTGGTGTTGAAGGTAATGGTCAATCTCAGTTTGTAGAATATATATCAGGATTGAAAAAAGCACCATATGGAACAGTATTTATTAAAAGACCTGTTAAAGAAAATAAATACAAAAATAAGAATGAAAAATTAGATAAAAAACTTTATGAAATAAGAACTAACTCTTTTGTTAGTTCAATGTTAAAGTTTACTAATAATGATCATTTGTTGATAGATGATTACATTGATGTAAGTTATAAACCAATTTTAAAGAAGTATAAATGAGGTTTGTCATTTATACCAGAGGATAGACACAAACATGGTTTATTTTTAGATGAAAGTATAGCATTTAATACTGTTTCAAATCAAATGTATAAATGAAGTTATAGTAAAGTTGGTTTTATGGATTTTGGATCTATAAATCACAATGCATTAAAAGTTATTAATGACTTTGATGTTAGAGGTGTTGCTTCTTTACAAGACCATGCAAGAGGATTATCTGGTGGTAATCAACAGAAATTAATTGTTGGTAGAGAAATGAATAAAAATACTGATTTCATAATTTTTACTCAACCAACAAGAGGATTAGATTTGGGAGCAATTGAATATATACATTCTAGAATTCTTAGATCTAAAGAAGAAGGTAAAGCAATTTTATTAATATCATATGAGTTAGATGAAATTTTATCTTTAGCTGATACAATAGCAGTTTTTAATAAAAATAAAATTTCTGGTATGGGAAGTAAAAAGGAAATGACTAGAGAAAAAATAGCTGAATGTATGGTTTCAGATAGTATAGCAAAATCAGAAGAAATAAAAAAAGGAGTGGATAATGTCTAATTTAGAACAAAACACAGTTAATGTAAATAAGAAATTTTCTTTCTCTGATTTTACTAAATTATTTTCACAAACTATTCAAATAAAAAGTCAACAAATTTTCTACAGTAAAAATGTTCGTAGATCAACTAAAAATACAATATTTATTGTTATTTTTATATTAATTGCTTTTTTTCTTTCTTTTTTGATAATGTCACTTAGTAGTGGAGTAGGTATTGATTCATATCTTAGTCAAATGTTTTCAAATATATCAACATCTACAAATACTTGAGTGATTGATGCAAGCATTTTAGGAATTGCAGGATTATCTTTTTTGTTTGCACATAAGTCTGGTCTCTTTAATATTGGAATAAGTGGCCAAATGTTAGCAGGGGGATTAGCTGTTGTTGGATTATCAAAATCATTAACTGAGTCAAATTCTCCAATACTATCAGCTGATGCCGGAAACACAGGTGTAATTCTATCATTAATAGTTGCAATGGCTTCTGGTGCATTAGTTGCTTTAGTTACAGGCATACTAAAAAACTTTTTTAGGATAAATGAAGTAGTTAGTGCAATAATGATTAATTGGATAGTATTTTATTTAGCAAAGTTTTTAATTACTAAAGGTTCAATAGGAGCAGGAGCTGGTTCTCTTGCTGGCGGTAATATTGGTAATTCTCTTGAAATACATTCTAATTTAAGTTTGCATGACCCAATGGGTAATGGTATGGTTGGCGCGATTATATTACTAGTTGTTTTAGCAGTAATAATTTATGTGGTATTTAGATTTACAACATATGGTAAAAAAATATCATCTATTGGAAAATCACAAAGTGCAGGAGTTTATTCAGGATATTATACAAAATCATTGCAATTATCTGCATTTGTTATTTCTGGAGCAATTTCTGGAGTTTTAGCAGTAGTAGTTTTTGCATCAAAAGATCAATTAAATATTCCAAGTTCATCTGTTGGTTCATCTAGTATGGTGCCTGTTGAAGGATTTAATGGAATTGCTATATCTCTTGTAGCATTTTCTCATCCTATTCTTGTTATTCCAATTTCATTTTTATTTTCATTACCACAAGTCACATTAGAAAGTTTAGCAACTGGTATAAGTAGTTTAACATTATCTTTATCAATGTATGCTGTTGCAATTTTTGTAATAATTTATAGAATACAACCTATCAATTTTATAAAAAAACTTTTAATTAAAAAAGGAAAATGTAAATCATCTTATTATGTAAATCAGCATAATGATGATAAAAGCAATTATGTTAATGGTGTGAGAAAAGAAATAGCATCAAGAAACATTAATATATTTGTTAAAAAACAAGAAAATCAAAATTTAAATTTTAAAAGTAAATTAAATAATAACTTATTAGACATATTATCTATTAATCAAGAATATTTTGATAATATTAAAAAATTAAAAAAGAACTTTTCTGAATCAAAAAAATCATTTAACACAAACATAATAGCAAATGAAGGAGGTAAATAATTTATGGATGCTAATTCACTATTTATTTTTTTCTGTGTATTTATGTTAGGTGCAGCTAGTGGTTATTTTTCAGAACGTGTTGGAATTGTAAACATTGGTATTAATGGAATGATGATTTTTGGAGCAATGATGTATTGTGTCTTTGGTGCATTGTTTAATGGTTCCTCTGTAAACAGTTCAGCTAATGGGAATTTGGGAGATAGCTATTTTATAGTTGCTATATTACTTGCTGGTTTCTCAACAGTCATAATGGGTTTATTCTTTGGTTTTTCAACAATTTATTTAAAAACTGATCATGTTATTGCGGGTACATCAATTAATTTATTAGGTGCTGGTATTGGTTTATCTTTAACAAATAAATTAGGTGAGCAATTACTAGGTGGTGCAACAAATTTATCAAATCCATTCCAACACATTTGAGATTTATCATCGACAGCAGGTGCTTTAAAAGGATCAATATTATTTTTAGGAATATTTGTAGTATTTATAATGATTATATTTATGATAATTTTTAAATTTACTAAATTTGGTCTTAGATATAAATCAATTGGTGAAAATCCAAATGCTGCAGATTCACAAGGTATAAAAGTTTCAAGATATCAATGAATTGGAATGATTATTTCATCTATCCTAGCTGGCATGGCTGGTGCTATATTTATGTATAGTTCATTTAATAAACCATTTTATGGTGAAGTTGATGGATTAGGTTTTATGACTCTTGCTATTATGATTACAGGATCATGAAAATTACCTTTAATATTAATTGTATCTATTGGTTTCTCAGCATTATACACTTATGGAAGTCAACCAAATCCAAATAATATAAGTCCAAATATATTAAAAATGATTCCATATATTGTAACAATTGGATTCTTAATTATTTTTTCAAAAAGAATGCAGGGACCAAAATTTGCTGGTCAGCATTTTGATAAATCAAGAAGATAAAATAAAAAACCCACTAAGGGTTTTTGCTCGATTGAAATATGAAGTGCAACACATATTGTAAAATATATGTGCACT
>CANSNC010000006.1 GCA_947648205.1 uncultured Mycoplasma sp. | reverse complement strand
TAATATTAAAAATTATAGTATTTACAATCCTAGTGAATTAGTTTTATCTAATATTTTTTACACTAATAATATTTAAATTCATAATCAATAAAATGATTATGAATTTTTATGTTGTTTTAATAAATAAAGTATATAATTACTATTAGTTATATAAATCATTTAATAAATAATAAATTAATTAATAAAGGCATTAATATGTGAGATGAAGAACTTTTAATACCAATATTAATTGGAGTTATTTGTCTATTACTTATTGTTCTTGGAATTTCACTTATAGTTAAATATATTAAAAAAATTAGAAAAAACAAAAACAATGAATCAATTCATAATAAAGCAATAATGAATAATAATCCAATTAATTACAACACAAATTCTAATGATAATAATGTTTTACAAGAAAAATTAAAACAAACAATTAATAAATATGAAAACATGCAAAATGAATTGAATTTAATTTATTCAAAACAAATAGACAAACTTGCTGATATATCTAAAATGAATCCTGACCAGGCAAAAATGTTATTATTAAATAATTTAGAATTAACTTTAAAAAAAGAAAAGTCACAACTAATAAATCATTATAATGAAATAACAAAAGAAGAAATTAGTTTAAGAGTTCAAAATATGTTAATTAATTGTTTTGAATCTTTAAATGAAGATTTTGTTGTTCCTAAAACATCATTCACTATTAAATTAGAAGATGATGCTGTTAAAGGAAGAATAATAGGAAAAGATGGAAGAAATAAAAAAGCTTTTGAATTAGTTACAGGAACTGAATTAATTATAGAAAAAGATCCTGAAATTACAATTTCATGTTTTAATCCTATTAGACGAGAGATAGCAAAAAATGTTTTAGTCAAATTAATTGAAAATAAACATATTGAACCAAGTAGAATTGAAAAATATTTTGAGCAAGAATCATTGATAATTGAAAATAAAATTAATGACATTGGTTGTAATGTTGTTGAGAATCAGTTACAAATGTATGACATTAATAAAGAATTATATAATTATGTTGGTAAATTATATTTTAGAACTTCATATGGTCAAAACATTTTGTTACATTCTAAAGAGTGTGCAATGCTTGCTGTAAGTATTGCAAGAGAAATTGGAGTAGATACAGAGAAAGCAAAAAGAGCAGCATTTTTTCATGATATTGGAAAAAGTGTAGATTTTGATATTGATAATGACCATGTAGAATCTGGTGTAAAACTTGCAAGAAAATACAATCTTGATGACTATATTATTAATGCAATTGAATCACATCATGAAAAAGTTCCTATTGATAATATATATTCTGCAATAGTTAAAGTGGTAGATAGAATATCAGCATCAAGGCCTGGAGCAAGAATAATATCATTTGAAGAATATATTCAAAGAGTTACAGAAATAGAAACTATTTGTAATTCTTTTGAAGGCGTAAAAACTTCATATGCTCTTAAAGCTGGTAAGCAAGTAAGAGTAATAATTGATCCAAAAATTATAGATGATGATCAAGCAATTATATTGGCACAAGAAATAAAAAATAAATTAGAAGATACACCTATAATAAATAAACAGCCAATTGATGTTGTATTAATTAGAGAAAAAAGAATAGAAATAAAATCTGATGGAAGTGCTGCAAGACTTATCAAATAACACATTTTAATACATAAATTGACATTTTATGCAATAAATTTCAATTTATATGTTGAATGTGTTTTTTAATTTTTGTATAATTTTAATATATTATGTCTTATTGAGTGGTATTCTATGGGTGTAAAGAGTATTGTATATAAGTTGAATAGTGAGAATTTTAAAGAATTTAAAATAGATAATTCTAATAATTCTGAAACACTATTTATAATAAGAGATTTTGATAATATTGAAGTTAAAGAAATTTTAAGATTATTAAAAAATAATCGTAAAATACTTATTTCTGACCATAGTATTATTGATTGTGAAAAAATATTGTTAATTAAAAAATCGTTAATAGAAAATCCTCAGCTTTTTAAAAATCTTTTTATCTCAAAAGAAGTTTATTTAAAAACATGATTTCATAATGACTACTATGATATTTTAAAAGAACTTGAAATTACAAATCTTTTATCTGTTGATGATATTATTAAATCTGAAGCATTCACTAGAATTGTCATCAAATTAAAGTTTTTTGATTGCCCATCATACCTACTAAAATGTTTAGATAGTTCTTTATTTTTAAAGAAATTAAGTTTAGAAAGTTTTAAAGTATTTAAGTTTGATTTGGTAGAAGAATTTAACAAGTTAGTTAATTTTTATAAAGAAGTTGAAGATAATTTAGTTGCTTCAACAAGTATATTTATTGAACAAAACTCTAAAGAATATGACATTGTTTGTAATGTAGTTGATAATTTAGTTTATGAAGATTTAATTAATATTGAATCTTCTAAGATTGGTATTGCAAGTGCTTTAGATATTACTGAAAATACAGTTGCTCAAATGACTCCTTTTGAAAAACATCAAGTTAATTTTCCAGCTGAAAGTAGTGTTGGATGAATAGATGTTGTTGATTTAAAATACAAAATTAAAAAGATGAACATTGATACATTATATGTAAATGGATTAGAATTGTATAATAATTTAGAAGAAATTAAAGTTTGTAGTGAATATGGATTTAATGGAAATAGAACAAAGTCTCCACAAGATATAGATGAGTGTGATTCTATTGTTCCTTTATATTCAAAATTTGATGGATGACAAAAAGAAATTCTTGATATCCAAGAACCAAGTGATGTTCCTTGTGAATTACTATATTTAATATCTGAAATTAAGAAATTAACATCTGTTAATGAAATAGTAGTTTTATTAAATTATTTAGAAATTCGTTTATAAAAGAGAATCTATAACTATAATTTGGTTATAGATTTTTTTAATATTAGTAATTTATTTTGTATTCATTATGTTATTATTTATTAATGTTTTTCTATAGGATTGATTTTATGGAAGATAAAATTCAACTAATAAATAGATATAAAATAGTTAAAAGAAATGCTTATTTAACAATTGCTTTTTGAACAATTGGAGTTGTTTTTGCTATTGTTGGATTAATCCTTGCAATTATTCCAGGGGTTGGTATGAATACTAGTGGTGAAAATGAAACTAAAACTACTTCATTAACAGTTGCTGGAATAATTATATTGTCAGTAATGTTTGTTCTTGGAATATTGTGTGCATTGTTTGGACAAATTTGTTTTCCTACTATGTCAAAAAAACATTTGCAAAAAAATAATGATCCAAATTATAGTTTATTAATTAATTATGTTACAAAGTGCTATAGTTCTCCATTTTCTGGATCAGTTTCTTTATTAAAACAAATTGATTGAATAATCAATTATAAGCAAGAAAGTGATAAGCAGTTTAATGAAATACAAGACTTTGTTGATGCTAATACAACAAGACTGCAAAAACAAAAAATGGAGCAAGAGAAGCTTGATTCTATATATAAAGAGGAATTAAAATCTGAAATTTTAGAAAATAATAACAAAGTAGATAATAAAAATACAAATTTACAAGAACATAAAAAACAAGTAAATAAGACTACTTCAAAAGCAAATAAAAACAGTAATAATTCAAAAAAAACTACTAAAAACAAGACAAAAAATAAAAAATAATAGGGAAAATATTATTTTTTATTTTTTTTATAAAATTAAAATATTTTTATAAAAATTCAATAATAAATGTATAATTATGTATTTGTCATATTGAAAATGATTTTATTTATCTTTATAATTATTAGTATAGTGCTAATGAGGTATTTTATATATGAAATATAAAAAATTAATTGTCTCTCAAGACAATAAATTGGTTCTAGAAGATTACAATTTAAATACTAGTAATTCAGAAATTCTAGATCTTAACAAATCATTATATGATGTAGCAAGCGACGAAGAACTTCAACAATTTATAAAAGAAAATGCAATTGATCCTGAAAAAATTTATTTAATTTGTGTTAAAGAAGATTTTGGTACTAACGATCAAAGAATAGAAAATATTCCTGATGTAAAACCTATATATAAATCTATTAAGAAAATTTTCAAAAAATTTGATAATGTATTTTTCTTTGTTTACAACACATTCATGAAAAATGAAGAAGCTATTAATCCAAATATGGATTCACCATCTACTTTGGATGCACAAGAAGTTAGTACACAAGATGAATATGTTGAACCTGTAGATCAAGTAGAAGAAGTTGTTGCTGAAGAATATGTTCCTGAAGGACAAGAAGATATTGAACAAGTTTCTGAAGAATATATAGTAGAAGAAAATGTTCAAGAAGAACCAATTCAATTCAATGAAGAAGAATGACAAACTGCTGAAGAAACAAATTATGATGAATTTGTTGTTCAAACTGAAGCTAATGAACAAGTAGAAGAAGAAATTCAAGAACCTGTTTATGAAGAACAAGTTGAAGAAGTAGTTGAAGATATTCAACCAGTTGAAGAAGTTTATGCTGAACAAGAAGAAGTTCAAGATGAACCAATTGAAGAAGAAAATAAAGAAGAAGAAGTTGATTGAAATGCAATTCCAGTAATTGATACTGATGATAATTTTGTTCAAACTCATGTTGAAGTTGAAGCTCAACCAGATGTACAACAAGCAGATGATAAATGAACAGCACTTGAATCAACTAATGAAGTATTTGAAGCTGAAACAATGACATCAGATCAATTAAGTTCACCTTATGATGAAGATGTTAAAAGATTTAATGATATTAGTTTATCAACAGCAAATAGTGATATAGAAAATAATGACATTTTAATTCCAGAATCTTATTATAATGAAGATAATGAAGAACAAATTAGTTATGAAGATTATAATGAATTCCAAAATGATTATGAATTAAATGTTCATGCATTAAAATCAATTTATGATTTTATTTGAAGAATGTTAGTTCTAAATAACTACAATTTAAAATTAAATGATTTGCTATATTTATCTGTAAATAATCTTGATGCATTTTCTGTTGGACAAAGTGACTTTGTAAGACAAACAGCTAACCGTGCTGAATCTTTATTTGATTTAATTTTACAATTAGATATTAAATTAGAATTTAATAACTCATTATTCTATATTTACCTTGCTGAATTATTTGTAATTAAATCTAATAAAATTGTTGTAAACAAAAATTTCTTAAATACTCTTTCAATTTGAGTTAATAAAACATCAAAGGAAAAATTTGTTTCTCAAGTTGAACAATTTATTAACTATAGTAGTATTTACAATAAGAAAATTGTGTTCTCTTACTTTATTGAGTTAAGTAACTTTATTAAAGGGTGTATTCCAACAATTTCTCCTTCTCTTAACTTAGTTGATATTCATAGAATTTTAACTAACCCAAGTAAAGTAGCAAGAAAAGATAATGTATTTGCATTCATGGTTTACAAAATGAATGAAGTGTTTAGAAATAATGGAATTGTAATTGAAAGTGATTTAGTTGAAACTCCAGATAACATGTTTGTAGATAGCAAAGAAAAATATCTTGATGATGCTGAATTGAATTGAAAAACAAAATTGTCATCTTTATATAAAAGATTAGTTGAAAATATTAGAAACTATGTTTTATCTAAAGGAAATAGTGAAACTGAAATCTTTAACTTATATGTAGATATTAAAGATTTAAGAATGTATAAAGATAATAATCTTGATTCTTCATTATCAACAGATGTTGTTGATGTATTCAACCATGGAAATAGTTATTTAACTATTGGTGATGCTTTTGAAAGAACTCCTTCAATTGTTCCAACTCAAGTTGAACCAGTAAGTTATGAAGATAACACAACTTATGTTTCTCCAGTAAACTATAATTTACCTACAGAAAAACCATATGAAGAAATTGCTAATGGTAATATTGAAAACAGATATGTAGATGATTCATTAGTACAACCAAGCAGACCAACTACAAGATTCAATTCTGCTGAATTAGAAGATTCTATGACAAGAAGAATTGAAGAATATGAAAAGAAGATCAAAGAAAACATTGCTAGAATTGAAGCTGAAAGAAAAAATCTTAGAGAAAAGATGGAAGCTCTTAAGAATTTATAATTATGCGATGCAGTGATAATAGAATAACTAGAAATAAAAAATATGCTAATACTATTGAAATAAATAAACATTATTTGGATAGAAAAGCACAAATATATAAAGAGTTAGAATTGCTTAAAAATAAAAAATAAAAAATAAAATATCATTAATATAAAAAGCACACATATTATGTAAAAGTAATGTGTGTACTTTTTTGTTGTGCAAGGTTGTAATGCTAAAATAATGTGCTATCATTTTTTAAAACTCAAATATTAATGTATATTACTATTGAAATTTATAAGATAGATATTAATCAGAATTTATATTTATCTAAATAAAGTAAACTATTAATTATTTCATGATTAAAAAGTAAAATTCAAATAATGATGATTTAATATAATACTTTTGGTGTTTTATGTAATGTATTAATGTTTGATATTAAAAAAGGATTGAAATATGAATAAAAATAAAAAGATACAATGATTATTATCTGTTCCACTTTTGTTACCCACTACACTTTTGTTAACTAACTGTTCACAAAATAATCAAACTAATGATAGTAACAATAGTAATGATAGTAATAATAATTCAGAAAATATAAAACCACCAGTTATATCTGATAAATTATCAAAAATTAAAATTAATACAAAAAATGGTGATTCTAGTTTTGCAACTGAAAGAAAAGACATTTATGTAGGAAATAATTATACTGAATTTATAAAACCAACATTTGAATATCAAGACTCTACTATTACCTTAGAAGATGCAAATAACAATAAAGTGACTGAGAATTTGAATGGACGAGTTAAAGTGCGTGGCAACACAACAACAATTTATGATAAAAAGCCATTTAGAATTAAATTTTCAGAGAAGCAAACAATGTTTGGATTAAATAGTAATTATGCTTCAAAAGATTGAGTGTTATTGGCTGATTGATTAGATTGTTCAATGTTGAGAAATAATCTTGGCTTTTATTTAGGACAATTATTGTATAAACCAATTGGTGAATACTCAAGTGACTTTATAAATGTTGAATTATATATTAATGATCAATATTGGGGAATATATTTACTTTGTGAACAAAATGAAGTTTCTAGTGGACGTGTAAATATCAATAAACCAACAGAAAATTATACTGGTACAGATATTGGTTATTTAGTAGAATATGATAATTATGCTACTCTTGAAAAACCATTGGAACAATTTAAATTAAATTATAATAATTCTGCTCAATTACTAATAAATAACAATGATCTAACAAAAAAAGATGTGACTTTTAAAGTTTATGATTATGCAATAAAAAGTAAAGTTTATTCTGAAGATCAAAAAAATTTTATAAAAAATTATTTAGATAATATTTATAAAATTTGTTACAAAGCATTAATTGAAAATAAATATTGAGAATTTAATTCTGATAGAACAAATATTGTTGAATCAACAACAATATCTGATGCTTACACTGCAATTTCAAATGTAGTTGATATTGAATCTACAGTTGCAATGATTATCTTACAGGAAATAGTGTTTGATTATGATGTTGATAATTCTAGCTTTTATATGTATGTTGATTTAAGTCAAAATGGAGACAAAAAACTCCATTTTACATCACCTTGGGATTTTGATAATGCATTAGGAAATAGAAAAGATAGTACAATGGATTTATATGCTGATAAATTATATGCTGTAAATTCAAATAATCCATGAATTGTATTACTTTATAAATTGCAAGAAGTACAAAATCAAATAAAACAAAAATGGTTAAAATTTAATAGTGACTCAAGTAAAGATAAAATTTTTAATCTTATAGATGAATACAAAACAAAATATGTAAACTATTATAAACAAAACTATGATAAATGAGGAAACATTGGTCAAAATATTGTAAAAGAGTATGATAAATTATCAGAGGAAGAAAAGAAGAATCCAAATTTAGATGCTAGTTGAGGTACACTAAGATACTACAATGTTCCTGATGGTACAATTAATGTTGAAACTCAAGCAGAAGCTGCAGACTATTTGAAAACATGATTAAAAACAAGGTTTGATGTGCTTGATAAAGCTTGACTATAGATTATTATTTTTTATTAAACATGAATTATACATATGTTTTGATATATATGTTGACTTCATGTTTTTTATATTATTAATGCTATAGAGTAGTAAATAAAAAAATATTTTTTAACTTATCTTTTAATTTTAATATAATAATCTATGCTACTATTTTTTGAAATTTTAGCATTTTATAGAAAAGAAAGGCAATTAAAAAAATGATTAAGAAAAATATTTTAACTAATCCAGATGGATTGAAACTTGAAAATGATATGTCTTCAATAACACTTGAAGGCAAAGGAAAAACATTTACTTTTTTAGAAGATAAATATCTTGTAGAGAAGTTAGCACATTTTGTTAGAGAAAGAATTCCTGAACGTGTAGTTCATGCAAAAGGTGCTGGAGCTTATGGATATTTTGAATGTACAAAGAATATGTCTAAATTTACAAAGGCTAAAATTTTTACAGAACTTGGTAAAAAAACAGATTTGTTTATAAGATTTAGTACAGTTGGAGGAGAAAAAGGGTCAGCTGATTCAGCACGTGATCCAAGAGGTTTTGCAATTAAATTTTATACAGAAGATGGTAATTATGATTTAGTTGGTAATAATACTCCTATATTCTTTATAAGAGATGGAATTAAATTCCCAGATTTTATTCACACTCAAAAAAGAGATCCAAAAACTAATTTAAAAGATCCAAATATGTTTTGAGATTTTTTATCTTTAACACCAGAATCATTACACCAAGTAACAATTTTGATGTCAGATCGTGGTACTCCTATGACATATAGACACATGCATGGTTTTAGTAGTCATGCATTTATGTGATATACAGATGAAAAAAATTACTATTGAGTTAAGTATCATATTAAATCAAATCAAGGAATTAAAAACTGAGTTCTTGAATCCTCTATTAGAATGGCTGGTGAAAATCCAGATTTTGCTACTCAAGATTTATTTGAATCAATTGAAAGAAAAGAATTTCCATCATGAACAGTTTATGTTCAAATTATGCACCCAAATGATGTAGATAAATTTGAATATGACCCATTTGATGTTACAAAAGTTTGATTTCACGATGAATACCCATTATATGAAATTGGAAAAATTGTTCTTAATAGAAATCCTGTTGATTATTTTGCAGAAGTTGAACAAGCAGCATTTAGTCCTGCAAGATTTATTCCAGGTATTAATTCATCTCCAGACAAAATGTTGCAAGCCAGATTATTTAGTTATGAAGATGCACACAGATATAGACTTGGAACAAATTATCAACAAATTCCTGTTAATAGTCCAAAGGCTACATGCCCATTTAGTAACCAAAGAGATGGAAGTATGACAGTAAATGGGAATTACAATGGTGCTCCAAATTATTATCCATCTACACTTAAAGGACATGCAATTGTAGATGATTCAAATAAAATTCCTGAAATTATTTTAAACAATAGTAAAAAAGGAAGATTTACACAAGAAGTTACAGATTATGATTTTGTACAACCTGGATTACTTTTTGATAAAGTTTTAGATAATCCTAAAAAGGAAAGATTAATTCATAATACTGCATCAACTTTAAAAGATGCTGATATTAATATTCAGTATCGTTGAACTTCTTTATGTTATAAAGCAAGTAAACTATATGGAACTATGTTAAGTGATAAACTTGGTTTAGATTTAAATAGAGTTGTTGAATTATCTAATATGTCTCAAGATGAAAGAGTTAAAAATACATTACCAGTTAATGCTTAATAATTAAAAATAATTTTAATTTAAAAAGAAATAAAAATTAAAATATTATAAGAAAAAATAACACTTTTGAAAGTGTTATTTTTTTATATTTGTCAATTACCATTTTTGAATATAGTTATTTTTTGATTATCAAAAGTTGTTCCAACTATTTCAAGATCACTACTACCAATCATGAAGTCTACATGATTTGCAGAATCATTATAATTTACCTTTTCAAAATCTTCTTTTGTCATATTTTGATAATTTTTAATTGTTGATTTGTAAGCCATTCCAAGTGCTAGATGACAACTTGCATTTTCATCATATAATGTGTTATAGAATAACACATTTGTTTTATTTATTGGTGAATCATATGGTACTAATGCAACTTCACCCAAATAACATGATCCAGCATCTGTGTTAATCATAGATTCAAGTGCTTCTTGCCCTTTTGCTGCTTTTACTGTAGTTGCTTTTCCATTAACAAATTCAATTGAAAAGTCCTCAATTAGATTTCCCTTATAACTTAAAGGTTTTGTTGAATATACTATTCCATTTGCTCCATATTTTGCAGGCATTGTAAATATTTCTTCTGTAGGCATATTAGGAACATAATTTATTCTATTCATAGTTGGTTTTGAACCACTTAATCACACATGATCTTTTTGTAGTTCTAATTTCAAATCAGTCCCATTGCTTGATTTATATTCAAGATAATCAAAATTATAATTATTTAATATATCTCTTTTGCTGTGCAAGTTTTTAACATGTTCTTGTCAATGAGCAATTGGATCTCTATGATTTAATCTTGTTACTTTAATAATTAATTTTCATAATTCTTTAAATGCTTCTTTATCATCTAAATTAGGGAATATTTTTTTAGCTCATTTAATTGAAGGAATTCCAACAATTGTTCATTGATATTTTCCATCTCTTTGATCTATAAATGGTTTAATTTTTGGATAGATGCTCATTTGCATTTCAGATAGTTTTTTAATATCAATTCCTTCTAAAAAATCTGGTGATTCATCAATAATATGTATCAAACATGGTAATTTTTCTACATTGTATTCTCATTTTTTTATTTGTCATTCAGGAAATTCTTTTAAGTCTTCAACATCCATATTTAAATAGTTTAATCTAGACTGTTCTTCATTGTTTCATTCAACTGATACTTTTCTAGCACCATTTTCATATGCTGTTTTTGTTACCTGATTAACAAATTTTGGACTATTTGTAGATGCATAAATAATTACATCTTGATTTGGTTGTAAGTTAATTCCAACTTTTATGATTAACTCTGCATATTTTTTATATAGTTCTTTCATGTTTATAAATTCTCCTTATTATACATATAAAGTATTTTAATATAAACAACATGGTTTTATAGATAAGAAATCATTTTATAATCACTAATTGTCTTATAACAATTTAATATTATTTACTATTTTTATTGTAGAATAAGTTATATTGTTTTATGATAGTGAGCGTAAATAATATTATGATTACTAAAGAATTAAAAAATCAAATTTTACTAAACAATATATATATATATATATATAGTAGTTTAGTCTTCAATAATATATATATATATATATATATATATATATATAAACATATTAATTTAATATTAACTTTACTTTTATTTAAATGTTTTTATATCAATATAAATAGAAATGTTGTTCTGAAAAAAGAGGTTATTTAAAATGAAAAATAACCATTTTTTTAGTTCAAGAAAAAAATATAATAATGTAAAGTACATTATTTTTTATGTATTTTTAACAATGTGCTGAATTGTAATAATTGCTTTGTGTTCTTACTTTTTTCTTGTAAGACAATTTTACAAGGCTGATTTATCATTGTCACCAGTGGTTGTAAAAATAATAATGATTTTAAATTTTTTATTTTTATCTTTATTATATTGTGATGGATTTAAGAATTTTTGTTTTGTTATTATGTATTATATATCATATGCAAAAAAACAAATATTACCAAAAAATGATTGTATAAATGAGATATATAAAAGTAATAAAATAATTTCTAAGAAAACAGATATTCCTAAAGTTTTACTTTTGTATACAACAAGAAATGATTTTGATGAAAATTCTTTATTATGTTCTATGAATCAGGAATATGAAAACTATAGTGTATATATACTTGATGATTCAGATGATAAAAGTTATATTGAAAAAGTCAATAATTTTGTTGAAAGATTTGAATCAGGTGTTTATTTAATAAGAAGAAATAATAATAAGGGATTTAAAGCTGGTAATCTAAATAATTTTTTAAAAAACTATAAAAGCTATGATTATTTTGTTTTATTAGACTCTGATGAAATTATTCCAAAAGATTTTATTAGTAAATCATTAATGTATTTTAAAGACAATAAAAATATAGGAATAGTTCAAGCAAATCATACATCAAATAGATATACAAATAGTTTTGAAAAATCAGGAGCAATAGGTGTTTTTTCTGGTGCTTCTACTTCATTAACAATGAGAGAAATTTTTGGTATACCTACTTTATATGGGCATGGTGCAATAATATCAAAAGAATGTTATGAAAATGTTGGAGGGTTTCCTGAAATAGTATCAGAAGATATAGGATTTTTAATAGATGCACTTTATATAGGATATGAAATTGCATTTGCAAAAAATATAATATGTGATGAAAAATTCCCAATAGACTATTTGTCATTCAAAAAAAGAAGCATAAAGTGAACTCAAGGAAATTGTGAATTATTTAAGAAAAAGTGAAAAAAAATAATTAAACTTCCACAACCATTTTGAAAAAAATTGGATTTATGGATGAACATTACATCTATTTCTTTTTCTGTAATGTCTTTTTTTGTCATAACATTAAACTTTACAATATTGTATCCTTTAAATTTTTCCTATGATTTTTTTCCTATATGAATTGTATTTATTGTAATTTTTATGATAGTTCCTTTTTTAAATCAAATTTTGTATTTTATATTAATAGACAAAAAGAGATGATGATTATTTATCAGAGTGATAATTTTTAACTATTTTTTATTTCCTTCTTTGTTGATAACATCATGTGTTACTGTTATATTTTCGATTTTTGGAAAAAAAGCAAAATTTATTGTTACTCCCAAAAAGTCTAAAAAATATTCATTAAAGGATGCTATCAAATATAGTTGACTAGAATTGATTTTTGCCATTGCTTTAATTATATTTTTTATTTTTACATATATTTATATTCCTAATATTAAAAATATCAATTTTATTTGACTATTTCTTGTGATACTACCAATGATTTCATCGCCATTATTGATTCTTATGAGCAATAAAAAAATTTATAAAATAATAAGAAAAGAGAAAAAATATGAAAGTTAGAAAAGCTATAATACCAGCTGCTGGATTAGGAACAAGATTTTTGCCTATAACAAAATCTGTTCCTAAAGAAATGTTACCAATAATAGATAAACCTACAATTCAATTTATAGTAGAAGATGCTGTAAAGTCTGGAATTGAAGATATATTAATAATTATTTCTTCATCTAAGAGTTCAATTTTAAATTACTTTGATTACAGTTTTCAACTAGAAGAAAATTTAAAAAACAAAAGTAAATTTAAAGATATTTATAAAATTAAAGAAATAGCAGATATTGCTAATGTTCAATTTATCATTCAAAAAAAGCCATTAGGTTTAGGTGATGCTATAATGATGGGTAAAAATTTTGTTAATAATGAGCCATTTGCTATTTTATTAGGAGATGATATTTTGATTAATGATCATAAGCCAACCTTAAAGCAATGTATTGATATTTATAATCAAACTAAAAGTAGTGTATTAGGAGTTCAATATGTAAATGATTCTGATGTAAATAAATATGGAATAATAGGGATTAAAAATAATATTTTAGATTCTGTTTTTGAAGTTAGCTCTGTTATTGAAAAACCATCAATTAAAGACAAACCATCAAATTATGCAATTATAGGTAGATATGTATTTAATCCTGAAATTTTTGATGAAATTAGTAAAGTAAATGTAGATAGCACAGGAGAAATACAATTAACACCTGCTATCAATTCATTATTATCTAAACAAAAAATATATTCTAAAAATATAGATGGTAAAAGATATGATATAGGATCTAAATTGGGATTTATTAAAGCTGTTATTGACTTTGGAATGGAACATGATGAAATAAAGCATGAGTTAAAAGAATATTTAAAATCTATTAGTGATATTTAACTATGTTGATTATATTTTAAAATGTTTAGTTCAATTTGCTTTTTATTAACTAAATCTCTTTGATAAGATTTATAATTAACTTATTGTTAAAAAGAAATAAAAATCATAGGAGAATATATGA
Organism: uncultured Mycoplasma sp.; assembly: GCA_947648205.1. Classification (GTDB taxonomy): domain Bacteria; phylum Bacillota_I; class Bacilli_A; order Mycoplasmatales; family Mycoplasmoidaceae; genus Malacoplasma; species Malacoplasma muris. Next base: position 20,898 of record CANSNC010000006.1, on the reverse strand, counting down.
ATCTTAATAAAACAACAGATTATGTATTATTAAAAGCTGTAGACAAGTCAGAAGAATGTGTTGCAGACAAAAAAATATATGAAACTAAAACTTCAAAATGTGGAAAGGAAATCTACTTTGTTTTAGATAGAAACTCTAAAAGATTAGATTTTCCAAGAATTGCTGATTATTTAAAAAGATTTTCAGAAACTTCAAAGAAAAATTTAAATGTTTGCCTTGATAGTTTTGTAAGTTTTATTAAAGAAGCAGGTCAAACATTTGATATGATTTTGACTGTAGTATCATCAATTTCATTTTATGAAAAACCAACTTTTAGTTTAAAAACTAAAAAAGAACCAGTTTATGATATAAATTATTTAATTAATGAAGATCATATTGATTTCTTTAATGAGGTTGCTGTAATTAAAGAAGCACAACATTTTTGTAGAACATTACAAGATATGCCAAGTAATTTTTTATATCCAACTGAATTTACTAAACGTGTAAAAGAATTGTTTAGTGATGTTAAAGATAAAGTTAATATTGTTGAATTTGATAAAGCAAGAATTAAACAAGAAAAAATGAATTTATTATTAGCTGTTAATGCAGGTAGTATTCGTGAACCAAGATTTATGTACATTGAATACAAAAACAATCCAGAATCTGATGAATATTATGGTTATGTTGGTAAAGGTATAACATTTGATGCTGGTGGAATGAATATCAAAACTGCAAACCATATGAGATGAATGAAGTTTGATATGTCAGGAGCAGCAACAGTTGTTTCTACTCTTTATGCATTAGCAAAAAACAATGTTAAAACAAATGTAGTTGCTGTTGTTTGTTTAACAGAAAATTTAGTTAGTCCAACTTCTGTAAGACCAGATGATGTTATCATATCTCACAGTGGTAAAACTGTTGAAATAGATAATACAGATGCTGAAGGAAGATTAGTGTTAGCTGATGGATTATCATTTGCAGCAAGAAATTTAAAAGTTACAAAGCTTGTTGATGTTGCAACATTAACTGGTGCTATGTTATATGCTTTAGGAGATACTTATACAGGTGTATGAAGTACATGTACTTGTCAATGAAAAACTTTTGAAGAAATAGCATATAAGTCTGGTGAATATGTGTGAAGATTACCACTTCATGAAGACTTTTTAAAACCATTAGAATCAAATATTGCAGATATTGCAAACTCAGTTAGTGATCCACGTGCTGGTAGTTCTCGTGCTGCATGTTTCTTGAAAGAATTTACTAATGATTTACCATACATTCACTTAGATATTGCAATTACAGCAGATGTAAAGCATATTGGACATGGTACAATGGTAAGAACATTATATAATTATGCAAAAAATCAAAACTTCAACTAATGATTCTAATGTTATAGATTCTAAGAATAAAAAAAATGTATCATCTAATAACCCTTTCTCAAAACTTATCAAATTCAATAAAGAAAGTTATTTTACTGGAAAAACAAAAATTGACAAGAATGCTTTTATAAAAAAAATAATAGTTATAATTTTTGTCTTTTTAATAATGGTTGGTTCTATTGTTGGTGCTGCATTTGCTATTATTGAAGCAAAGAAATCACAAGAAAAGAATAACCAACCAACAATAACTAATTCAATTAATAGTTTTGTTGAAAACAAAATAAAATAAGCATTTTAATACAATACATATTTTGTGTATTGTATTTTTTTATTATAATAATCAAATTTATTCAATATTGTATAGATTTTATAATAATATAATGTTATTGGTTTTATTTTATAGGACAAATATGAAAATAAATAAATTAGCAACAACTTTTTTAATAAGTATATTCACAATTCCAGTGATAGTTTCTACACAATCTTCAACTTTTATGAATGCTAATAATTTAGTTAACAGCAATCAAAAAAGTATTAATAATGAAAGTAATGATACATTAAATAACACTAATGTTTGAGAACAAACAATAAAAGATTCATCTAATAATACAAATGTAAAAGTATTTTTTTCAAACACTGCTACAGCTGTTTTTCAAGAGTTTTTAGTTACTATAAATTATATGTTGCAGTCTAATCAAAAAAGAACAGGGAGCGATGAAATTGTTTGATTTTTAGATGCTCAAATTTACGACCCAAAAAAATATAATTTTGATTACTATATATCTAATTATGGTCCAAGTAGTAATGGACAGGCAAGTGATTATAATTTTGCTTTGTGATCAAGAATTGCAGGGGGGGGGTTCTAATGAACCAACTGGAAATAAAGATGATGATTATATTTTTGGACCCACTAGTTATCAAATAGACAATTTTTTAAAACATTATACTGATAAACATGGTAAGAATGTAAAATTTGATCTTTGAGTTTCAGATATTGTTTTAGAGTGATTATGAAGAGAAGGAATAGCACCAACAGAGCCATCAAGTTTTTATAAATTGTTTAAGCATATAAATAAAATAAATGTTGTTACAGATGGTAATTGACAAACTTTAAATTTGGCTAGATTAATGATAGAAAGATTAAATCAATCAAATTATACTCAACTTACTGATACTGAAATAGAAAATCAGTTTAAATTATTTCAAACAGATGTTGATAATTCTCATTATAATACATTTAAATCTCACACTCTTTTTGACTATATTCAATATGAAAAAATGTTCACAATATTTCATACAAAAAGTTATACTAATTCACCATATTATAAATATCCTGAAGGGATGAAAATGTATTTTGCACATACTATTGATTATGACTATGTATCAATGGCTAATAAATTTTTTCCAAATGATAAAACAAAATATGATCAATTTGTATTAGATTTTGAAACATTTTTTAAAATGCAAAATAATAAATCAATTTCTGATTTTGTGTGAAAAAATATAGAAAAATATGATCCAAAGAAAAAGAATATTATTTGAATGGGAGATTCATTAATATCTGAGGATAGATATAAATATAAAGAAAAAGAAGATGAAATAAATAAAATTGTTGAAATTTATACTAAGGAATTTCCACAAAGTGAATATAACTATTTTATAAAACATCATCCATCTCTTACAAGAGAATATCAACAAAATTTAACAAAATACATGTTTAAAGATTATGTTGATCCAATATACATGGATGTATTTCCTTGAGAATTATTTTTATCTTGAGATCATAAAATGCAAAGTAATGCAAAATCTACAAATGTTGAATATCAACCATTTTTTAGTAGCACATCAAATAATAATGAAAACCCACAAACAAAATTAGTTGGAATACAGTACACTACAACTACAATTCAAACAACAGCTTTTTATCTATCAACAACTTATGGTATGAGTATTGATAACATTAATAAATCTGTTGGTGTTGGTGATTGACCAATACCAATGACATTTGATATAGTTGAAAGAACAACACAACCTCCTATTGATTTAAATCAACAATTACAAATAAATATATCTAAAATTAAAAATATATATGACCCATTTGTTGAATTAAATGCTTTTCCAAATTTGGATAGCAATATGATATCAACAGATGAATATGTAAAAAAATATGGCAATATAAATAATGATTCTACAAATTCCAATAATTCTTCTCAAACATCAAATACTCATATAATTATAATTGTTGTAATTACTTTAGTTGTTGTTTCTATTGCTATTGCAACTGCAATTATTATTTTAAAAAAGAAAAAAGCAAAACAATAAATATTTGCATAAATTTTTAATAAAAAATTCATAGTAATTTAATAACTATGAATTTTTTTATACTAATATTAATTTATCTTTTTTATGAGTTTTGCTGGTACACCAGCATATACTGAATTACTAGGTACATTTTTTGTCACAACAGCTCCAGCTGCTATTATTGAATTTTCTTCAATTGTTACTCCTTGTAATATAGTAACATTAGCTCCAATTCATACATTGTCCTTTATGATAATTGGTTTTGGAATAATAGTACCTCTTTTTGCTGGATTAAAACTATGATTTAGTGTTTCAAAATTACATCTTGGTCCTATATAACAATTCTTACCAATTGTTATTCCCCCATGATCCTGAAAATGACAGCAATGATTAATAAATGTATTTTCACCTATTGATATATTAATTGCACAATCAAAATAAATTGGCGGAAATACTCTTACTGTTTTTGCAACATTGTTATAAGTTAATTCATTTAATAAATTATTAATATCTTTATCATTAATAGATGCACTAATTTTGTTTTCATAATATCTTGATCTAATTGCTAATTTATTTATTAATTCACTAAAAGGAGTATTTATATCAACTGGTAATTGTTTATTTAAATGTTCTTTTAACTCTTGAATTTCTTTAGCATTAACAATTTCATTTATATCTTTGTTCATATATTCCTCTATTAATTTAATGGTTTTCTATTTAATATAAATCTTTTTCCAGTTCCAAACTCTAATGAATATTCACTTCCATTTCCATCGGTTATATCTAATATTAGTTGTAAATGAGAATAATATTCATTTTGTGAGCTATGTACATAGAATTCTATATCATTTGATTTAGCCAACAATATATCATTTGTTCCTAATTTAAAATCACTTTTAGCTAAACATAATGGAATACTACCATCACAACATCCAGAACCTTGATATATAATTATTTTTCCATTTTCTTTTTCTAATTCATTTATTAAAGACAATGCATTTTTTGTAATGATAAATTTTTCTTTCACAAATACCTCATTATATTATAATAAAAATACCACTTAATAAATTTTACTATTATTTGATTGTGGACAATAAAATTGTTATTATTTTTATCACATTTGATTCATTAAGTGTTATTGCTTTGATTTATTTGTCTTTTTTTTTTTTTTTATAATTAAGTAAAGCATAATTATGTAGAAATAAGGAATTAGTTATGAAAAAGATATTTCAAAAAAACATTTTTTATTCTTTGTTAACAATAACACCACTAATTGCAACATCTTTTGTGTTTTGTTCTAATTTTAGTTATATTTCAAAATCTAATTTTAATAATAAATTAAATTCAAGTAATCAAGAACAAGAGTTTAATGGAAAAGTTGTTGAAGAAGATTTTTCTGTAAAAGAAAATTTACCATCAAAATATGATCCAAGAGAAAGTTGACAATATGAAGCCAAAGTTAAAAACCAATATAATACTCCTTTGTGTGGTGCATACTCTACATCAAGTGCTATAGAATGAAATCTTATTAAAAATAACATTAATGCTGTGAATGTATCATCAAGCGATGACTATTCAATTAATCCAACTCATCTTAGATTCGCATATGCAAATAGAACAAGTGATTATGATAAATTGAATTTAATTTATAATGATGTTAACAATAATTTGGATTTAAGTATTAAAGCAATATTTCCTGAAAAATTGGGCACAAAATTTGCTCAATGGGTTGGTCCTGTTTATAGCAAAGATTCAACAGCAAATGGTCAATATAAATTTGATCCTGTTGTTGCTCATTTGGATAGACAAATTTATACTAACTATAAAGAAATAGATAGCATAAAAGAATTAATAAAAAAATATGGTTCTGTTGTCATTACGTATAATCTAGGTTCTTTAGGTGTTGGTACTAAATACACTAATTTTCCAAAGGCATCAATACTTAATCATGCATCAATTATAATTGGATGAGATGATAGTATTTCAAAAGATAAATTTTCTAATGCTTCAAGAGATGGTGCTTGAATAGTTCAAAATAGTTGAGGAGACAATGCACATAATAATGGTTGTTATTATGCATCTTATGATTCATATATAGGCAATATTTTTGCTTTAAATTTTTCACCAAAAGAAAATCAAAATGATGAATATAATAATAATTATTTTTATGATACTACTATGTCACCAAATACTAATCTTGCTGATTTAAACATTGATGAATATGCTGCAGTGTTTCCTTCATTAAAATCTTCTTATAATAAAAAAGAATTATTGAAACAAGTTGGTTTGGAAATTGTTGGAAAAAATGTTGATGTTCAAGTTGATATATATAAAAACTTGAAAGATATTAAATTTGGTCTTCCCACTTCAACTAGTAATAACCCAACAAATGGAGAATTAGTGAGTAGACAAATTGCAAAATATGAATATCCTGGATATTATGCTTTAGATTTACCTAATCCTATAGAATTAGAACCAAATCAAAATTTTAGTGTTGTAGTTAAAATTTTAAAAGGTGAAGGCACTAAAGGTATTAAAACTTCATATGAGCCAAACTCTTATAATGATATGACATTTTACAAAGATGCTTCTGGAAATTGGATTAATTCTAGAAATCATAAAAAAAATGTAGTGATGATTAAAGCTATGACTTTGAATGAAGATATTAAAGGTTATGATGCAAACAGTGCTTTGGATTTATCATATGGACAAATAAAATTTAATAAACATGAATATGAATATTCACAAAATTTTAATAATGAATTAAATTTTGATGTTTATATGGACAAAACAAAGTTAACAAAGGATGTAGATTATTCTATTAAATCTATAACTCATGAAATGGGTAAAAAAGGTACAGATTTTATTTTTGAAGAAAGTATACCTATGTCAAATGGTGTGTTAACAATTGAGGGTAAAGGTAAATATAAAGGAATTTTAAGTAAAAATTATATAATAACTCCCTCTCAAATTCCAGATTTATTGGGCAATGGTACATATAATGAAACTAGTAAAAAAATAGATATATCTATTAATTCTGATACTACAAATTATTCTCAACTTAAATTAAATGGTAATTGAAGATGAAGATTTCCAGACAAACAAATAAATTTAAATTCTCAAGATGATAATTATATTGAATATACTGGAAATGATAAAGATTATTTTATTAGAACACAAATACCAGTTTCTATTTTTGTTTCTACAGATGGATCTGGAGGAATTAAACCAGTTGATCCACCAAATCCCCCAAGTACTGTTCAAAAAGACATCAGTGTTAATTCAACAATAACTATTGATTCAAATACTAAATACTATTATTCAGGAAATTCAATTGAACCAAATATTTCTGTAAGTTTTGAAAATAGCACTTTAGTAGCAAACCAAGACTATAAATTAACTTATGAAAATAACATTAACCCAGGTGTAGCTACAATTACAATTAATGGTATTGGTAATTATACAGGTCAAAAAACTATTAGTTTCACAATTGAAAAAGCAGAAAATGAAATTACAAAATTTGAATTTGATCAAAATAATAATCCAATTGGTGAATCTAAATTTGGTCAAGTTAAATTTAGATATTCAAAAGATAAAACATTTTCAAATGGTGTTATTTATGATAAATGTCCGCAAGAAGAAGGAATTTATTATATTCAAGCTTATGTAGAAGGAACAAGTAATTATAATGAGATTGTTTCAAAAAATGTTTTGTCAGTTAAAGTTGATAATAATGGTTTTATAAATAATAACCAAAATGATGAAAATTCTATTTCACAAAATAAAACCAATAATAAATTATCATCATTACAAATAATCATTATTAGTGCTTCTATTATTATAGTTGTTTCTATTATAAGTGTTAGTAGTTTTGTGATTTGAAAAAAATTATCTAAAAAAAATAAATTGGGTAAATAATTTAAAATAAAGATATTAATAATCAATTATTGGTTATTAATATTTTTTATTGTGCTATTAATTAAACATAATCTTTTATATTATGAATTTGTTATTAAATCAGTGATAATCCATATTATGATATATTTGTTATGAATGCAAAAGATTACTTTTTAATAAATGAATTTGTAAAAATAAAATTACCTTTGTTTGCAAAACTAACTCTTATTTATTTTAATTTTATTTTTTTAAACATTTTTAAAGCTTGATTCAAACCATTTTCAGATAGAGAATATATTTTTAAATATTTTAGAAAATTAATGATTGTTTCTTCATTTGTGGGAGCAATATCACTATTTTTATTTATTGCAATTTCTAATACAATACTATTAATAACTTTAATTCATCAAGAACTTAATTTAGGAGTGTTAGGTATACTTTTAGGTTATACAATACCATTAGCAATTGTTTTAATTTTTAATTTTATTTACCAACCTATAATTTTGATGAGTTATCAAAGGAAAATAAAAAACCATTATATTAATTATCTTAAGGATAGTTTTGATCTTAATATTATTGATACATTAGAATATCAAGAACTATTTATTGATAATAAAAAAATATTATTAAATATTAAAAATAATTTATTTAATAGTTCTAAATGGAGTTTGTTTTATAGTGAATCATTTGATTATAAAAAAAATAGTAAAGATGAATTAAAAGCAATTTCATGTGATAACAGTTTTATTGGAACAATGACTTTAAAAAATATTTTTTTATTTACATCACCAATTTGATATATTTCTTTAATTTACAATTTTATGGATAACAATAACAAAAAGAAATTGAATATAATTGGTTGAATTTGATATCTTATTAGTTGTATTCTAATTATTATTGCAACATCAATATTTATTTTATTTTTAATAGCAATTTTTAATAATTATTTTTTTATTTCTTTAGAAAACATAAAAAATTTAATTCCTATAGTAGTTTGATTTGTGCCTATTATATATGTTTTTGTTGTGCATTTATTAGGATTTATTGTTAGTACAATTATCAAGAATAACTTTTTACAAAATATAAATAATCAAAGCACAAATTGTTAGAATATTTTATAAAGTAAAAATTACATAATGTTATACTATAAGTAGTATTTATAATCATTTGTTGATTATAGGTATTATTTAAAATCAAGTTTGATTAAAAATTAAAGGTTATACAATTTTATAAAATATAAATTTTAATAGTGCAATATTTGATAATCATAATTTTGTTTATTTATATAAAATAATTTATTAGTGTTTTTGATAAATATAAATTCTTTTTAATATTTTGATATCAAATATAGTTAATTTAAAAAAATGTAATATGGAGAATAAAAATGAAAATTAATAAATTATTTTTAAGTTGCATTGGAATTACTAGTATTGGAGTTTTATCAACAATAGTTTTAACAAATTGTTCTGATAAAAATGATCCTTCAAAAAATACTATTTTAAATAATAAAGAAAAATACTCTTATCAAGAAATGAATGGGAATAAAGTATATACATTTCAATCGATAAAATTTCCAGACCAATATGTAAATAAAACAGTTGATGAAATAAAAAATGAATTTGGATATCAAGAAATAAGCACTCCAGCTAAAAATTTTACAAATTTGAGTTTGATTGAAACATGAATAAGATCAACTCAATTAACAAATATGGGTGTAAAAGATAATAATCCAATAATTGTTAATTTTGATGCTAATGATTTTAATTATAGTTACTTGCCTCAAGTGTCTTATGCAAGTCTTACTGTAGCTGAGTCTATGGTTATGATAGCTTTTCAAGAACAAGCAAGTGATAGTAATGGTTATATTCTTTATGGGTTTGTTTGAATGAAAGGCATTGCTCAATAAAGGAATGATTCTATATAGGATGTAAAATCAAATTAATTAGTTTAAAACAATAAATTCAAACTAATCTATTTTTGTTGTTAATAAAATATGTTTTTATATTTAATTTAAAAAATTAATTAGGAGAAAAAATGAAAATTAATAAATTGTTTTTAAATTGCCTTGGAATTGCATGCATTGGGATTTTATCAACAGTAGTTTTAACAAATTGTTCTTCTACTAACAAAACTTCTTCAAGTGGAACTTTACTAAATAACAAAGAAAAATATTATTTTAATAATGTAAATGATGTTAAATCATATAATTTTTTATCATGAAATTATCCAAGTCAATATGCAAATAAAACAGCTGATGAAATAAAAACTGAATTTGGATATCAAGAAGGATCTGCAGATAAAAATTTTACAAACTTTGACCTATTTGGAACTTGAGTGGCAACATCTGAATTAACAAATAGTGATCCAAATGATACAACAGTTTCTGTAAATTTAAATTCAAGTGATCTTAATTATGATTATTTAAATACAATAAGTAGTGCAAAATTTGTTATAGATGATAGAAGTGTTACAATACTTTTTACAGAAAAAGCAAATGGAGTAATTGTATATTTGTATACTTTTCAGTGATTATTACAAAAACAGAATTAATTATTTTATAGAGCAACTAAAATTTAATTGATTAAAAAACTATAAATAATTAAAACATCTATCTATTTTTACAAAAGTAAAAATAGATTTTTTTATTCAATTTATAAAAATAAATAAAAAATTTACAAGATAGGACTTGTCTTTTTTTTTTTTTTTTTGATATTATGATTTTGGTAATTTAAAAAAAGAGAGAAAAAAAGTGAAACTAACTAAAAAAATATTTTTAAATTATTTTTTAATTACTACCATAGGAATAACAACTATAACTTTAGTAAGTTGTTCTACTTCAAATCAATCATTTTTAGTTATTAAAAATAAATATTCATATTCAGGAACAAAAAATAACAAAACTTATTCATTTGGGGGCACAACGCCTAGTGGATATGAATCTGCAACAAATGAAAAAATATTAAGTTTATTTGGTTATAAACCAGAAGGATATCCTAATTATGGAAGTAATATTGTAAAAAATTTTTCAAATTTTGATTTGTTTAGACTGTGAACAAAACAATCTTCGTTATTAGATTTGAATAATACAGATATTATATTTGATTCAAATGATTTTAATTATTCTTATTTAAATAAAATGGTTCAAGCTATAATAGTTTCTACTTCTAGTGGTATTGGTATACGTTTTACAGAAGAACAACCAGATTCTGTTATAAATTATGTTTTTGCTTGAGTTAGATAATAATTAAATGTTATTTCCTATTATAAACAGTAATTTTAAAATAATTTATACTTAAACTGAAGATGTAATTCATATATTTGAATTACATTTTTTTATTTAAATACAAATATTTATTATTAATATTTCATTAAAATTCTTTATATGTTTTATAATAGTGTTTTGGACTATAATACTGTCTTTGGAGATATAATGCTATGTCAATAATTACTGTTAAAAATTTATCTCACTCTTTTGGAGAAAAAGAAATATTTAAAAATGCTGAATTTAAATTAACTAAAGGTGAACATATTGGTCTAATTGGTCAAAATGGTAGAGGAAAATCAACTTTTATGAAAATATTAGCAAATGAATTTTCTCCTGATGAAATTGATATTTATAGACATCCTAAAGTAAGAATTGGATATATGGATCAACATACAAAATTAGAAGAAGGAAAAACTGTTTTTGAAACACTAAAAAGTGCTTTTAATTGAATGATTGAATTAGAACAAGAAATGATTGATTTGTATGAACAAATGACAACAGCAGATGATAGTGAGCAAGAAAAATTAATGACAAAAGCTGGTGATATTCAAAATACTCTTTCATATAATGGTTATTATGAAATTGAAGAAAAAATTAAGCAAGTTTCAAGTGGATTAGGTGTTGATAGTTTTGGATATGATACAGATGTTTCAAAGCTATCTGGAGGACAAAGAACAAAAATACTTTTATGTAAATTATTATTAGAAGCTCCAGATGTATTGCTACTTGATGAACCTACAAACTTTTTAGATGAAAAGCACATTGAATGATTAAGAAATTATTTAATAAATTATGAAAATGCTTTTGTAATAATTTCCCATGATGTTCCTTTTATAAATAGTTTAATAAATGTTGTTTATCATTTTGAAAGTTATAAGATGGCAAGGTATAAAGGAAATTATGATAATTTTATAAAAGTATATGAATTAGAACATCAAAAAACTATTAATGCATATAATAGACAACAAGATGTTATTCAAAAAATGGAAACTTTTATTGCTAAAAATAAAGCTAGGGCTTCAACTACTGGTAGAGCAAAATCAAGACAAAAAATGCTTGATAAAATTGAAAGAATTGAATTACCTCCAACAAATAAACCAGCAAATTTTAATTTCACTGAATCAAAAGCACCATCTAAAATTGTTTTGAATGTAAATGATGTAATAACTGGCTATAACAAACCATTATCAAATAAAATAAATTTTCAACAATTAAGAAATGAGAAAATAGTTATTATTGGTGCTAATGGTATTGGTAAAACAACATTGCTTAAAACATTGATTAGTGAAATTAAGCCATTAGATGGAACTATAGTTTTAGGAGATTATGTTAACTTTGGTTATTTTAAACAAGAAGATAAATATGATGATACTTATACTTGTTTTGAGTATGCTTGAAACAATTTTCCATTTGAATTAAGAACTCAGCAATATATTCGGAAAGAACTTGCAAAAGTTGGTTTATCAAGAGAACATATTGAATCAAAAGTTAAAAATTTAAGTGGTGGAGAGCAAGCAAAATTGAGATTATCAATTTTAATTAATAATCCATCAAATGTCTTGGTTTTAGATGAACCAACAAATCATTTAGATAAAGAATCTAAAAATAATTTAAAAAAAGCTTTAATAGATTATAATGGTACTTTAATATTTGTTTGTCATGAACCTGAATTTTATAAAGGTCTTGCAACAAAAGTGTTTGATGCATCAGAATGATCATTAATAAAAAAATAAATATGATATAGGAAGTTTTATGAAAAAGAATATTTTAGGAATTATTGGTTCTCAATATGGAGATGAAGGAAAAGGGAAATTTATTGATTTGTTATCTGAAGATTATGATGTAATTGTAAGATATCAGGGTGGAGATAATGCTGGACATACAATTGTAATAGATGGGAAAAAGCATAAATTAAGATTAATACCTTCAGGTATTTTTGCCAACAACAAAGATATAGTTATAGGGAATGGTGTTGTTATAAATTTAACTACACTATTTAGTGAAATAGATTATTTAATTGAAAATAATATCTCAACATCAAATTTATATATTTCAAATAAGGCACATATAATATTTGATTTTCACATTGAATTAGATAAATTAAATGAAGAAAATAAGGGATCAAATAAAATAGGTACAACATGTAGAGGAATTGGACCGTGTTATACAGATAAAGCTGCAAGAATTGGAATCAGAGTTGCTGATTTATTTGATTTGGATAGTTTAAAAGAAAAAGTAAATTTAATTTTATCTGAAAAAAATCAATTATTTACAAAATACAATAAACCAATTTTTGATGCTGAAAAGGTTGCAAATCAATATTATTTATTGGGTCAAAAAATTAAAGACAAAGTTATTGATTGTAGTGTATTTTTAAATAATGCTATAAATAATGGTAAAAAGATTTTGCTTGAAGGTGCTCAAGGTGTATTGCTAGATATAGATCATGGTACTTATCCATTTGTGACTTCATCAAATGTTACTAGTGCAATAGCTGGTGGATCAGGAATTGGAATAACTAAAATAAATAATTTATTAGGTATAGTAAAAGCATATACTTCAAGAGTTGGATCTGGTCCTTTTGTAAGTGAGATTCATAATGAACTAAGCACTTATATTAGAGAACGTGGCAATGAATATGGCACTGTTACAAAAAGACCAAGAAGAATTGGATGAATTGACATTGTAGCTTTAAAATATGCTATTAATGTTTCTGGGATCAATGAACTTGCTATTACATTAATTGATGTATTAAGTGGAATAGATAAAATTAAATTATGTGTTGGTTATATGTATGAAGGAAGAGAAATAAACTATATTCCTCCAAGTAATAATGAATATAGCAAATGTGATCCAATTTATATAACAATTGATGGTTGAAAAGAAGATATTTCAGATTGTAAAGATGTACATTCTTTGCCTGAAAATTGTAAAAAATATTTGTTATTAATTCAAAAATTATTAGCAACAAAAATTTCATATATTTCAGTTGGACCAGATAGAAATCAAACAATTAAAGTTGGTAAATAATAATGATTCAAAGATATGAAATAAAAGAAATTTCAGAAATATTTAGTAATAAATCTAAATTAGAAAATTGATTAAAAATAGAACTTTTAGTTTTAGAATATTATTCTAAAATTAATAAAATATCAGAATCAGATTTTTTATTTTTAAAAAATAATTTAAAAATTAATGAAAATAAAATTAATGAACTAGAGCAAATTACAAAACATGATGTTATAGCTTTTATTGAATCATTAAATTTATGTATTGATAGTGATATAAAAAAATGAATTCATTTTGGTTTAACATCAACAGATGTTGTAGATACTGCTAATGCTTTAGCTTTTAAAGAGGCAAATAAAATAATTCTTAACTCAATTAATAGTTTGTTAAAGACAATTAAAAAATTAGCTTATAAATATAAAATGACTTATCAAATGGGAAGAACTCATGGAATCCATGCAGAAGTTACAACCTTTGGTTTAAAAATGGCATTATGATATGATGAATTAAATAGAAATAAAAAAAGATTTATAAGTGCTGCAAATGAAATTCAAGTTGGAAAAATTAGTGGTGCTGTTGGCACATTTGCAAATACAGGAATTAAACTTCAAGAATATGTTTGTAAAAAATTAAAAATTAATTCTGCAAATATTTCTACACAAATTATTCAAAGAGATATTCATGCAAATTATTTTAGTGTTTTAAATATAATAGGATTATCTATCAATAAATTTGCAACAGAATTAAGACATTACTCAAGAACAGAAATTAATGAAGTAAATGAATATTTTTATAAAAATCAAAAGGGTTCTTCTGCAATGCCACATAAGAAAAATCCAATTACCCTTGAAAATATTTGTGGTTTATCAAGATTGTTATCAGGATATAGTTTAACTATTAATGAAAATGTTAATTTATGAAATGAAAGAGATATTTCTCATTCATCTAATGAAAGAGTAATTTTTTTAGATGCTATTACAATTATTGTTAATATTTTAAATAAATTTGAAAATGTTTTATCCAATTTAGTTGTCAATAAAAATAATATGTTGAAGAATATTAATTTAACTTACAGAACATGCTTTAGTCAAACATTATTATTAAAACTTATTGAAAAAAATAATTTTGATTCACGTCAAAAAATTTATGAATTAGTTCAAAAAATAGCTTTTGATTCTTATAACAATAAAATAGATTTTGAAAAAATGTTATTAAATTCTGAAATTAAAAATTACTTAGATGAATTTGAAATCAAAAATATTTTTAGTAAAGAATATCATACAAAATATATTAATGAAATTTATAAAAGAGTGTTTGAAAATGGAAAATAATTTTGAAAAAATTTTAGTTACTAATGATCAAATAAATAAACGAATAATTGAATTAGCACATGTTATAAATGAATATTATAAAAATATTAATAATATTTTAATGGTTCCTATTTTAGATGGCTCAATAGTTTTTGCTGGTCAATTAATACCTCATCTTAATATCGATATGACTTTAAAATCAACTAGAGTTTCTTTATATAATAACAATACTTCAATTGATAGAAGTAAGATTAATGATGTAAAAATTGATTTTGATTTAAATTTGATTAGAAATAAAGATATATTAATAATTGAAGATTTAATTGATACAGGTAATACATTAAATATATTAAAAAATTTTTTTATTCAAAATGGTGCAAAATCAGTAAAAATATGTATTTTATTTAAAAAAGAAATTAATCCAAGAGATGTTGAAGTTGATATTGACTGATTTGGTTTTTTAGTGCCAAATCAATGAATTGCTGGTTTTGGAGTTGATAGCAAAGCAAAATATAGAAATTTTAAACACTTAGGTATAGTTAAAAAGGAATTTCAATAGTATAATGAAAATTAATTAATTGTTTATTAATTTTCTTTAACATCAATAGAATAGAAAAAAATATAGTTGTTAAAGTAATAATTATAAATTTATAAAGGGGTTTATAAATTATGAAGGGTATTAACAAAAATAGATTTTCTATCTATTTTTCTTTTAATATATTTTTTGCAATTTCATTTGCAACTTCAATGGCTGTTCCAAATTTTAATTGCAATTCAATAACAAATACAAATGCAAACTCATCATCTGTTGATAATAACAATAATACAGATGTTACTCAAGAAACTAGTGTATGACAAAAAACAATAGAAGAATCATCTATGAATTCTAATGTAAAAGTATTTTTTACACGTAATGCTACAATTGCTTTTCAGCAAGCATTAATTGCAACAAATTACATGTTGCAAAGCAAAGAACAAAGAACAGGTTCTGATGAAGTTGTATGATTTGTTGATTATGATTTATATGATTCTAAAAAGTATAATTTTGACTATTATAATTTAACATATGGACCTAATTTAAATGGCTCTAGTACTTTTAATTTTAGTTTATGATCAAGATTAGGTAAAACACCATCAAATGAAAGCAATAATACAAGTGATAATTATCGAGTAACGCCTAGTGATTATCAAATAGGGAATTTTTTAAATTACTATATTGATAAATATGGTCAAGAGGTTAAATTTGATGTATGAATTCCAGATATTTCTTTAAAAGATGTGTGGAACTCTGGTATATCACAAAATTCTCCAACTAACTTTTATAGATTTTTTAAACATGTGAATAAATTTAATATAATTTCTGATGGAAATTGACAAACTTTAAATTTAGCAACAAATATGGTTGATAGATTAAACAAAAAAAATTATGTTCAATTATCTGAAAATGATTTAGATCAAATTGTATTAGCTTTTCAAAATGATACTAATGATCAAATGTATAATACTTTTAAACAATATGATTTATATGATTATTTACACTATAGTAAAATGTTTACAGTTTTTCATACAAAAAGTTATACAAGTTCTCCATATTATAAATATCCTAAAGACAAAATATTTTACACTGCAAATTCAATAGACTATGATTATGTTTCAATGTCTAATAAGTTTTTTTCAAATGACAATACAAAAAAAGAAAAATATGTATATGATTTTGAATCATTTTTTAATATTCAAAATAATACTTCTATTAGTGATTTTGTTTGAAAAAATATTGAAAACTATGATCCTAAAAAGAAAAATATTGTTTGAATGGGAGATTCTTTAATTAGACCAGATTCTAATGGAAATGAAATATATAGATATCCAGAAAAACAAGAAGAAATAAACAGTATTGTTGAAACTTATATTCAAAAGTTTCCAGTTAGTGAATATAACTATTTTGTAAAGCATCATCCATCTTTTAGTCATGAGTATCAAGAAAATTTAAATCAATATTTATTTAAGGATTTAATTGATCCAATTTGTATGAACCCTTTTCCTTGAGAATTGTTTTTATCTTGAGATCATAAAATGCAAACATTAAATAATCCAACAAATGTTTATTCTCCTTTCTTTAGTGAAACTTCAAATGATGATCAAACACCAATTACTAAATTAGTTGGTATTCAATATACAACTACAACAATTCAAACAACAGCTTTTTATTTATCAACAACTTATGGAATGACTCTTGATAATATAAATAAAACTGTTGGATTAAATGATTGACCTATTCCAATGACATTTGATATTGTAGAAAGAACTACAGGATATTTTATAAATCCATTTGAACAATATCAGATAAATTATAAAAAAATTGAAAAAATTTATGCTCCATTTTATGAGTTGCAAATTTTCCCAGATTATAGAAATAAAGTACTTTCATCTTATGATTATATTAATGAATTTGGTAACCATAGTTTTATACTTAAAGTGGCTTATACACCACAATATTTTGCTACTATTGCTTTAATTTCTATTTTTGTATTATCTTTATTTATCACAATTTCTGTATGTTTAGTTAAAAAGCATAATAGAAATAAAGCAACAAAGAAATAAAATATATTGAATTAGTTTTTTAAATAAAAAATCACAACTATAAATGTTGTATTTTTTATTTAATATTAACAATATGTGTAAATAATTATTTAGAAATTATTTAAAATTTAAAAAAAGAAATATTATTAATAATTGGTATCAATTTATGAAAAAAGCATTAATTATTTTTTAATAAATTTAATGCTAAATCTATTAATTGTTTTGTGTAATCAACTAAGAATATTGGTATGTTTAAAATATCACCATCAAAACTTATATTTTGCATAGAAAATCTTATTCTAATAATAGTTGTGTTCTTATGTTTTTCTTTATAAACATTTAAACTTTTACTTTTGATATTTTCATTAGATTTAACTTCAATAGGAATAATGTTATTTTTATATTCTATTAAAAAATCAACTTCATGAGATGGATTTAAAACTGATCAGTAATATGGTTTTTGGTCAAATAAATTAATTATCGATTCTAGTATGAAGTTTTCTGAAATGCTGCCTTTAAAGTAAGCTATTTTTTCACTATTTTCTTTAATAAATGTATCTATAGATATATTAAACATATTATTTAACAATCCAATATCACACATATATAATTTGAAAGAATTATTATCTTGATAATTTTTGATAGGCAATCCTGCTGCGCTATTTTTATATATTTTATATATTAAATGAATGTCTGTTAATCATTGTATTGAATCAATATATTCTCTAGCTCTAGCATTTTCTTTCATTACTTTAAAGGAGAATTTTTTATTTTCTTTTGATAGTTGTGTAGGAAGCGATTCAAAAACAGTGTTTATTCTATTTATATCTTTACCATCTAAATATTTAATAAAATCACGTTTATAAAATGATATTAATGTAGATAAAACTTTTTGTACTTTTTCTAAGTCTTTTGTTTCTATATAAGTTTTTATAGATTCAGGCATTCCACCTGTAATATAATATATTTCTAAATAAGATTTCAATTTATTGAAAGATAATTCTGGTATTTTTTCTATTGAATTTATATTGTTTAAATAATTTAATAATTTTTCCTCATTATTAGCTAATAAAAATTCATTAAAAGTCATAGGGTATAAATGTAATAATTCTATTTTTCCAACTGGAAATGAACTACCTTTATTCAATGTAATTCCCAATAATGAACCAGAAGCTATAACTCTATATTTAATATTATGTTCATGAAAGTATTTTAATGATGTTAAAGCTCTAGAACATTCTTGAATTTCATCAAAGATTATAATTGTTTTATTGGGATCAATTTCTTTATTGTAATGTATTGAAAGTTGTTCTATTATTTTATCTATTTTTAAATCATCATTAAATATTGATTTGACTGATGAATCACTTTCAAAATTTATGTATATATAATCATCAAAATGATTTTTAGCAAATTCTAATATTAGTCAAGTTTTACCTACTTGTCTAGCTCCTTCTAATATAAGAGGTTTAAAACTTCTATTGTTTTTTCATTCTATTAACTTATTTATCAGCATTCTTTGCATAAATTAAAACCTACTTTTTATATATAATTATATATAAAAATGTGTAAAAAAAACACATAATTATATATAAAAATGTGTAAAACTAACACATAATTATATATAAAATAATGATAAATAAATGTATTTAATTAATATTTTTGATTATATTTTTTATAATCTGCGATAATAATTCAAAAAGAACTTTAAAGGTGATTTATGAATTGAGTCAATAATTTTGATAGTTGTATTAAAGATGTTTTTTTAAAAGAAAATATATTAGATTCTAATAATGAAAAAATTAATAAAGTATTTAGAGAATTAAAAAATTTAAAAAAGAGTGGAGATAAATATAAATTTATTGAAAATGCAAAAAGAGAAGAGGGTAAAAATTCAATAAAAGATATATATAACAAAATTTATGATTATGCATCTAAATATAATGATTTACTATTAAAAGACTCAACAAAAATTGAAAACTTAATCGAAAATAATTATTATACAAAATTAGAGATTTCAGCAGTCTCAAATTTTTGAAACAATCAAACAGGTATTTTATTTGATAAGAAGTCAAATAATGTATTTATTACAGTTAATACAAAGGACGACTATAATTATAAAATTAATGGTATGGAAGTAAAAGTTAAAAATATTATTTATAAAGATCTTAGTATTAAATATTATGCTCAATCTAATAGTCGTTCTAGTTCGTCTATTTATAATTCAACAGCAAATAATGAATTGAGAAATAAAGTTGGAAATGCATCAAATAATGAAAATAGTGGTTTTATATTTGTATTTGAAACAGTAGGACAAAATGAATATAAATATATTGGTAAATATATCACAAAAAAAGAAGTGATTGAGAAACATGATGTAATCACAAAAAATAAAATAATTGAAAAAAATAAAGAAATTCAAAAAGAACAAAAAGTTACATTATCACTATTATGTTTTGAATTAGTAAAATATGAAAAATTAAGCGCTATTGAAAAAAGTGACATTTTAAAATATAGTGAATTCAATAATATTAAAAATTTTGAATCTATTATTAATGATGAAATACCATCAACTGAAATTGAAGAAAAAAGAGCTTTAGTTAAGGTTAGATGACAGCAAGGTAAATGAAGAAAAGAATTAATGAATAAATATAATAATAGTTGTGTACTTACAAACATAAAACATAATGATCTATTGATAGCAAGTCATATAAAACCTTATAATAAATGCAAAAAAGATGAAGCATGTGATATAGAAAATGGTTTGTTGCTAAGTGCTTTAGCTGATAAATTATTTGATAAAGAATTAATGTCATTTGATGAAGAAGGAAAAATAATTTTTTCTAAAGAATTAAAAGATAATAATGATTTATTAAAAATTCAAGAGCATATCGATTTAAATTTTAAACTGATTATGACTGAAAAAATGCGCTCATATATGAAATATCATTATAAAAATCAATTTATAGATAATAAAAAGTAGATAAAATAGCAATTTTATCTACTTTTTTTCTTCTAATTTTTGTCTCTTTTATTGTAACCATATCTCTTTTAATATTATCAAAAAAAAATAATAAATTAAGTTTTTTGCAAAAAATATCATTTATTGAGTTAAATCAAATTAAAAGTAGATAAAATTGCTATTTTATCTACTTTTTCTAACCACAAAATCAATATA
>CANSNC010000005.1 GCA_947648205.1 uncultured Mycoplasma sp. | reverse complement strand
GAAGTGCACATATATTTTACAATATGTGTTGCACTTCATTTTTCAATCGAGCAAACATGACACCAATGTCATGTTTTTATAATATTATTAACATTATTTTATAAAATTATTTTCATTAGAATTTGTTATTAATCTATATCTATTTTTTCAACTAAATCTTGATGATTTGATTATTACTCTGTTATATGTAAATAAATCTCAACTATATTTTTTTCCATATGCATGGCTTCCAGTTGTTCTAATACCACCTTGAGGAACATTATAGAACATTTGAGTCATGACATCATTGAATATTAAAATTCTTGTTTCAATATTTTGTTGAACTTCATATCAAAAATTTTTATTCTTACTAAATACATAAATTGCTAGTGGACTAGGGTTGTGATCTATTACTCCAAAAACATCACTTACATTATTGTATTTAATTATTGGTAATATTGGTCCAAAATTCTCATTATTCATCATTTCGCTTTTTAAATCTACAACATTCATTAAAGTAAATTCAATTGATTTACTATTTTTGTCATAATTGCCACCAAAAACAATCTCTTTTTTATTTTTGTCAATTATATTTATCATTCTATTTAAATTTTCATCACTAATTATTTTACAAAATCTTGTTTTGTAATCGACCTTGTAAAATAATTCATTATAATTTCGCCTTATTGCTTGAACAAAATCATTATATACAGTTTCATGGATTAAAATGTAATCAGGTGATGATGATAATTGACCTGAATTTATTGCTTTTGATCAAATTATTCTTTTACTTGCTAAGTCAACATTTGCTGTTTCATCAATAACAATTGGACATTTACTTCCTATTTGAAATACAACCTCTATAAAACGTGAAGTATAATTTTTAACAATACTTTTTGCATTTTTTGTTTTTCCAAAAAAGAAAACCATGTCAAAATCTAATTGAAATAATTCTTTTGTGTCATTTTCATCTAATTCATTATCAATAAAAAATATATGATGATCATCAAATACAGATCCTAAAATTCTTTTAGAGATTTTATTTGTGTTTTTAGCATGTTCTGGAAATTTTATAAATACAGTATTACCAGCAGCAATTGCACCAATTATAGGGATAAATGATATATTAAAAGGTAAGTCATTTGAAACAAATAATAATATAGAACCATAACATTGTGGTTTTATATAAGATTTTGAATTAAAAAGATCTTTAAACCCTTTATAAAGTTTTTTGTTTTTGCTTAACTTATAAATATTTTTAATAAAATAGTTCAATTCATTAATCACAGGATTAAGCTCTATTAAATCAATTTCTTTTTTAGATTTATTAAAGTCTTTATATAATGCATCATATATATTTTCTTTATTTTCTAAAATTTTATTTTTTAATTCATTTAATAACTTTAATCTTTCTTTTATTGTGAAAAAGCCTTTTTTGATAAAAATCTTTTGTTTATCCAGCTTATTTAAAAACATTCCCATATTAATTGTTCCTTAAAATTTCATATAGATAATAGTTATAATAGCATTTTTTGATTTTAATTAACTTATTTATTATTTGTTGAAAAATAATATAGTAGTTAGTTAAAATTATATAATATTAACACTTTTTTCAGAATTATTTAATTATTTTTTGCCATTTGATTATAAATAATTTGTTTCAAAATTAATTAAAAATATTTTAAATATTATTGAATATTTTTTTAAATTAAATGTTAGTATTTATATGACAAATGTTTTGTTTGTCAGTTAATTCTTATATTTCGATTTAGAAATATATTCTAATTAATTATTTATCAATGTATAATGGTCGAGCATTATTATTGATAAAGAAAAATTAAAGTAAAATATGAGATAATTGTTGCTGACAATTACGTATTATGATTTGTAAATGCTAATGAATATTATCAAACAGATTGTTGTTGACTCTCTTTTAATTGTTGTATATTTCCTCCTTAATTGAACTCACTGTGTTGAATCATAATAAATTATGAAAAATAAACAATATGACTATCCACCATATTGTTTATTTTTTTTATTGCCACAATAATGTACAATATATTATGTGTATTAGTTTTATAAGGTGTATTTATGAAAGTAAGAAAAGTAGAGAAAAAAGACTATAACCAATTAGTTTTACATGCTAAAAATGTAATTAATTATTATGATTTTTTTGATAACTATAATGATGAATTAAATACAGGATTAGCTACATTTCTTTTAAATAATATGATTAGAAATGTTAACTATGGTTATGTCATTGAATATAATGGACTAATTGTTGGTGTTTTATTAGCAAGTATTCCAGATTATAAATATCAAAACATTTTTTCAGATCAAGATTTAATTGATTTAAATGTAGAAGAAACTGATAATATTAACTTCTTTAAAACATTAGATGACAATCAGGAAGAAATTAAAAATCTTGAAATTTATACTAATCAAGTTTATTATGAAATGTTTCAAAAATATAGTGATATTGTAAGTAATAGATCTGAAATTCTAATGTTTTCAATTTTACCAAAACATAGAGGTAGAGGACTAAGTGATATTTTATATAATAAATTTAAATTTGATATTATTGAATATGGCTACCCTGACTTTTGTTTGTTTACAACAACTAATTGTGATTATGGATATTATGAACATAAAAAACTACAATTTGTTAAAGAAATAATGTATGATTCTTCAAATGTAAATGAAGAATTAGCAAAATTTTTATCTATTCCAATGTTTGGGATAATATATTATGGAAATGCAAGTACACCTAAAGAATATGATGGTGTTGCTGAAGAAATAATCGAAGAAAATAATCAATAGTTTCTGTTTGTTTTATTTATAGAAAATAACCAATAAATAAGAGGTTAATACTTATTAGTTATTGGTTATTTTTTTAATTTTTTATTCATTTATAAATATATAATTTATTATTATGTCATTTTTGCTTTGAGGATAATATGAATAATAATTTTACAAGAAAAAGGGATTTGTCAAAATATTTTTTGCCAAACATTAATCGTGCTAGAAAAAGACTTGAAGATGCTAAGACACTTAAAGATAATTTTGAAATACCAACAAATTTAATAGGCTATGGAATCAATAAAAAATTTCATATCAAAACATTTGGATGTCAATCAAATGTAAGAGATACTGAAACTATGATGGGTATATTAGAAATGATTGGTTATGAACATACAGATGATATTAAAGAAGCTGATTTAGTATTATTAAATACATGTGCAATTAGAGATCATGCAGAACAAAAAGTATTTGCAGATATTGGTGTTCTAGATAAAATCAAAAAAACAAATCCTAATTTTATTTTTGGGATGTGTGGATGTATGGCTCAAGAAGAAGCAGTTGTAAATAGAATATTAAAAAGTAATTTTAATATTGATTTTATTTTTGGTACTCATAATATTCATAGATTATTAAATATATTAGAGCAAGTTTTATTTGAAAAGAATTTAGTTGTTGAAGTGTGATCAAAAGAAGGTGACATTATAGAAAATCTTCCTACAACTAGAAATAATAATATAAAGGCTTTTGTTAATGTTATGTATGGATGTGATAAATTTTGTACTTATTGTATTGTTCCATTTACAAGAGGAAAAATTAGAAGCAGATCAAAGCAAGATATTTTAGATGAAATTAATGAACTTATTAGAAAAGGTTATAAAGAAGTAACTTTAATAGGGCAGAATGTTAATTCATATGGAATAGATCTTAAAGGTGAAAATTATGTGTTTTCAAATCTTTTAGAAGATGTTGCTAAAACAAATATTGAAAGAGTTAGATTTACAACAAGCAATCCATGAAATTTCACAAAAGAAATTGTTGATATAATGAAAAAATATAAAAACATTATGCCACATATTCATTTGCCAATTCAAAGTGGAGATGAATTAATTTTAAAGAAAATGAATCGTCCTATGAAGATTCAAGATTATTTAGACCTTATAAATTACATAAAAGAAAACATTCCTTATTGTTCAATTACAACAGATTTAATTGTTGGATTTCCAAATGAAACAAGAGAGCAATTTGAAAGAACATTAGATTTATATAACAAAATTCAATTTGATAATGCTTTTACTTTTATTTATTCAAAACGTGATGGAACTATAGCAGCAAATTTACCTGACTCTACTAGTATGTCAGATAAAAAAGAATGATTATTAGAATTAAATGAATTAGTTAAAAAATATGCTAAATCACAAAATCAAAAATTTGTTGGTTTAACACTTGATGTGTTGGTTGAAGGTCCTTCTAAAAAAGATCAAAGTGTTATGTCAGGTTATTCTCCTCAATGGAAAGTTGTAAATTTTAAAGGAGAGGCAAATCCTGGAGACATTGTTAAAGTTAAAATAATTACAGCATCAAGATTTACATTAAATGGGGAGATTGTAAAATAGTTCATTATGTCAGAAAATAAATTAATTGGTAAAGAATTTTTAGGCAAATATAAAATTATTAAATTAATTGGTAAAGGCGGAATGGAATCTGAAGTATATTTAGCTGAAACAATTCATAGTAAATCAAATAATCATTTCTCAAATAAATTTAAATATACTGCTATTAAATTCATTAAGAAAACAAGTACTACAACTTCAGATCATTGAAACAGAATATTAGATGAAGGAGTTACAAATGCAAGACTTGCAACAAGTGAATACATTGTGAAATTATATGAAATGCATCCTTTAGATAAAGATACAATTGTTTTAATAATGGAATATATAGATGGGCCTAGTTTAAAAGAGTTAATTAGAAATAGAGGGTGTTTATCAATTCCTGAAACACTATCTATTTTTAAAAAAATTTTACATGGTGTTTCTGATATGCACACTAAAGAGAGGGTTATAATTCATAGAGATTTAAAACCTGAAAATATAATGTTATCAAAAGATTTATTGGATGTAAAAATAGCTGATTTTGGAATATCATCAGTTTTGGTGCAAGACAATGATATAGTAAAAGATGTTTTAACAAATGAAACATCTTTCTTTGGAACAATCCCTTATGTTACTCCTGATGCAACATCATTGCAAAGTTTTGATAATAAAAAAATGCCAATGCTTTCAAAACAATATGATTTTCATGCTTTAGGAATAATTTTTTATGAAATGCTTATAGGTGAAAAACCATTTGAAATAGTTGATGAAAATGATCCATCAATAATTTTGTATTGAAAAAAATATGACATTTTACCAATGAAAAAAATAAATAAGAATATTAGAAATGAAATTGAAAATGTCTTTTTAAAATTGACAGCATCTAGACCAAATATTATGAAATATAGATATAATGATGTTTCAGAAATTATGAAAGACATTGAAGAAATTGAGTCAAGGATTTCAAAAAAACAAGAAGAGTTGCCAACAATACTTCCTTATAACCAAAGAGAATACCAACAATCACTATGTTTGAGACTTAATAGTTATTCAAAAAATAAATTTTGTAAATTTATAAAATCTAATAAATGATTAACAATAAATGTATTTTTATTTTTGTTATTAGTGATATTATTAATCATTTTTATTTCTTTAGGATTACTATCATGAATGGAAAAGTAATAAAGAAAAGTGCTTCATTTTTTAATGTTATTTGCAACAATTTAAATTACATATGTTTTTCAAGAAAAAAAGTTAAAAATGATGCAAGTATTTTAGTTGGAGATAATGTTGAATTTGTAAAAGAAGATTCAACATACATAATAGAAAAAATATTACCTAGAAAAAATAAACTAATTAGACCAAGTGTTGCAAATATTGATATCATAATAATTGTAATTTCAGTTGTTGAACCAAAATTGAATACATTTCAACTAAATAAATATTTAGCTTATTATGAATATCAAAATATTGATAATGTAATAATTTATTTTAGCAAAATGGATTTATTAAAAGAAAAAGATGAAATTTTAACTAAAGTAAATGAATATAAAAAAGATGGATATAAATGTTTATTTTCAGATAAAACAGAAAGTATAGATGTTATTAACACTTTGTTTGACAAGAATAATGTAATTTGTTTAGCTGGTGAATCAGGAGTTGGAAAATCTACACTTATTAATAAACTTATTCCAGATTCAAACATAGCAACAAATATAATTTCTAAATCACTTAATAGAGGAAAACATACTACAACCACTAGTAATTTGATAAGTTATAAGAATGGTTTTATTGTTGATACACCAGGATTTGGTTCTATAGAATTAAATATTCCTAATGATGAAATTGCTAAAAGCTATAATGATTTTAGAAATTATGGTAAATACTGTAAATTTAGAAACTGTTTACATAAGAATGAAAATGGTTGCAAAGTCAAAGAAATGGTTGAGAAAAATAAAATTTCTAAAGAAAGATATAATGATTATTTAAAAATTATAAATTCTAATAAATATAAAGTTAAGTATTAATATACAATTTATAATAACTTATTGTTGGGTAACAAATATGAAAAAAAATAAAAAACAATTAAGTTATTTTAATATTGAAAATAAAATAAGCTTTGACAATACAATCATTGAAGCATCTTTAAAAGCAAAAAAAGTAATTGAATCAGGGGCAAAAAATGTTTACAATGCCACTATAGGATCATTGATGGATGAAAAAAATAATTTTTTTGTTTTTAAAAGTGTTTTTGATTTGTATAACAAAAAAATATCAGACCAAGTAAAAGCATCATATTGTCCAAACATAGATGGTGGAATAGATTTTTCTAATGTTACAAAAAAATGATTATTTAAAAATAATATTTTTTTAATAGAAAATAGTTTAGTTTGTGCATCTCCTGGTGGTAGTGGATCATTATCAAGTGTGATAAAAAAAGTTTTGGATGAAAATACAGTTGTTTTAATTCCAGATTACACATGAGAACCAATTGAATTGATGTGTAATCAATCAAAAGTAAAAATAATTAATTTTAAAATGTTTAATGATAACAATATGTTTTATTTAGATGATTTATTAGATAAAATTGATTATTTAACTCAAAAATATAAAAAAATAGCTTTATATTTAAATGATCCTATTCATAATCCTACATCTTTTTCAATGAGTAATTATCATTGAAGACAAATAGTTTTAAAACTAAATTCTTATTTAAATAACGAATTTGTAATTATTAATGATGTAGCATATATTGAATTTAGTTTGGATTCTAATAATACTTATTTAGAAGAATTTAAAAATATTAATAACAATTCATTAATAGTTTTTTGTATAAGTTATTCAAAATCTTTAACATTTTATGGATTAAGATTAGGTGCAACAATTGTTTATCACAATGATAAAAATGTTGTAAAAAACATTCATGATTTATTAGTTGTTCATGCGCGGGCAAATTGATCAAATTCTAATCATGGGGCAATTGAAACAGTAGTTGAATTGGATAAAAAAAATGATGTTTATTTAATTGAAAAGCAAAATATGATTTTAACTTTAAAAAAACGTTTTGATAATTTTAAAAATGAATCAAAAAAAATAGGATTAGATTTTTTAGAAACTTCAATTGGTTTTTTTATAACAATTCCATTAAATGAAAACATTATAAATAAATATGTTGAAGTTCTTAACAATAAAAATGTATTTGTTGTTCCGTTAAAAAATGGTATTAGAGTTGGTATATGTAGTTTAAATATTCAACAATGTAAACAATTACCTAATATTTTAAAAACATCACTTATGGAGGTAAAGAAAAATGAAAGATAAGTTTTTTATAAACAATGATTTGGTTTTAATCAATTACACAAAATTATTCCCTCAGAATGAAATAAATATACTAAATTCTAAATATTTTTTGGATATATTGAAGGAGTTTTATACATACTTAAAAAACAATAATTTATATTTATTTAAGCAATTTGATGTATATAATTCAAAAAATAAAACAGTTAAAAAATATCAAGAGTTCTTAATTGAAGTTTTTGTAAAAAATATTAATGATATTAATTCTATCTTTTTAAAAAAAATAGAGACATCAAGTCATATTTTTGAATTGTTATATGACTTTTATAGAAGTAAGTTGCGTTTAGGTATTTACTATTCTGTAAAAGATGCTGTTATAAGAAGTAGTTTTATAGATGTAGATACAAAGTTTAATGATATTGTTTTGTCATTGTATAGAACAATAGGTCAAAAATTACAAGAACATAATAATCTTGTTTATAGACAATTAAATGCAGGTACAAATGGATGTTTACAAGTGAGTAAGGTCAAATGAAATACTAAGCATATAGATTTTTTTAAAAATATTAATTTTATTACTTCATTAATGTTGAGAACCCCTTTATTTTTAAAAACTAAATCAAATAAAAGAACAGGTAAGTTTAAAGAGACACAAGACAATTTATTAGAACTATTTAAAAATAATGAGAATTCTAATGATTGAATATGTTATCCATGTTTTGTTGGAAATAATCTAGCATTCATATATTTTCATAAAGAATTTATCATAGATGGAATAGGATTAGCTAATTTATTTGAATTAGCAAAAGTTGATGATTATGAAGATAAAAAACCAAATCTTATTGTTTTTTATGGAGTTCAAGATTGTAACCATGATGGTAATTTTTATTATGATTGAGAAAATGATATTTATGTTGGTCAAGTATCTAACAAACCAAATAACGATTATTTTGGATACATCAAAAAAATGACTTTAACTCTACATAATTTATCAAATATAAAACAAAAAAAATTACCAGTACATGGATCAATGGTTAACATTATATTAAAAAATGGAAAGCAAAAAAATGTTGTATTTGTTGGAGATAGTGGAACAGGAAAAAGTGAAACAATAGAAATGTTAACTTATGTTGGTAAAAAGTATATTCAATCAATAAATGTTATATTTGATGACATGGGAAGTTTTGAAGTTGTAGGAAACAACATTAAAGCAAGTGGTACAGAAATTGGAGCTTTTTTAAGATTGGATGATCTTGAAAAAGAATCAATTTATAAAGATATTGATAGAAACATTTTTTTTAATGCTGAACAATCTTTAAATGCAAGACTTGTTAATCCTGTTAATACTTACAAAGAAATTAAAAAATTACATAGAATTGATATGGTATTGTATGCTAATAATTATGAAAAAGATAAAGTTGGTATAAGAAGATTAAAAGAAAAAGAATTAGTTTTAGATTTATTTATTAATGCAAAAAGAATGGCAATTGGTACCACTAATGAAGTTGGTATATCTACAACATTTTTTGCTAACCCTTTTGGTTGTGTTCAAAAAGAAGAAGAATGTAGAAAATTATTAGACCATCAATTTGGTTTATTGTTAGAAAACAATATTTATATTGGTGAGATTTATACTTTATTAGCATTAGACAAATCTAATACTACATTGAAAAAATCATCAATAGAATTATTAAAATTATTGTGTAAATAAAAACATTGTTTTAAAATAATGTTTTTATTTTTTTTATAATTATGTTGTTATTTTAAATAAATGGTGTAATATTAAACAATAATTTAAAGAATGGAGAACACATATGAGTGATAATAATTCATCTTTATTTAATGAAGATAGTGTTCAAGAAAATAATAGTTCTTCAAATACTGTAAATAATCAATACAATCAAGATGCATATTCAGGAAATTATGGAGGTTTAAAGAAAGTTAATAAATATTCTTTTGGTCAAATGTCTATGATGTCAATAGCGATGTTAGTAGCAGGGTTAGGATTTTTATTAACAGGTTTAATTGGTTTTGGTTTTATGGAATTGATTAAACAATCCATGATGGGCAATGACACATCTTCAAACATATTTTATGGATTTGTATCAATAACATCAATTGCTGGTATAGTTTCATTAATAATGTATTTTATTTGGATATTTAGAATTGAGAGAGCATCTCTTGGCTTCCAAATTTCTATAATTGTAATTTATTGTTTATCTAATGGAATTACTTTTGGTGGTATATTTTATTTTGTAAATGTTCCTGAAATAATTTTAGCTTTTGGATTTGTTGGATTAACTTTACTTATTACTTTTATAATTTCAAAAATAATAAGTCATAAAGTTGCTATGGCAATGGGAAAGATGATAATGATTATTTCATTAATATATTTAGTATTTTTATTAGTTTCGATTATTTTAAGTGCTTTTAATATATTGCCATCAGTTTATGCATATGAAAATAATTCAGTTGGACAATGAATATATGCAATTGTCATTGGTGTTTCTGGATTCTTAAGTATTTTATTCTTAACCTATAATTTATATGTTATTCAAAATATGGATAAATTTAGAGATCAAATGGATCCAATTGTTGCAAGAAATTATGCTATTTATTTTGGATTTATTATTTTAATTAATTTGATAAGAATTTTTTATATAGTAATTCAAATCATAGGTAGAATAAGAAATTAAAATATAAAAATACTTCATTTATATTAATGAAGTATTTTTTTTTTTTTTACAAAATTATCATATTATTAACACTATAAAATTAATTTGTTTTTGATTATTATTTATTTGTATAATTTATTTTAATTTTAATAAATAGATTAATATAAATTTTTAAATTATTAGACAGACAATTTTGCATTATGTAAATTTAATTATTATTTTTGTTGATTTCTAATGTGTTATCATCAAATAGTATGTTTTGGAGAATTTTTAGGATATAAAAATGGAAAAAATAATAAAATTAACTGGTGGAAGAAGTACCCCTAATGTTTATTTAAAAAATGGAATGCTTTATAGACCAGTTCAAAAAAATAGTAAATATATAAAGAAATTTTTAAGATTTTTAGAAATTAAAAATTGCCCATATACATATAGATATATAAAAGAAATTGATAATCAGGATGTTTTTTCTTTTATAAAAGGATATGTACCAAATGATGTTGAAAATTATACTTTTGAACAAATAAATAAGTTTTTACATATTGTAAAAACAATACATGATTTATCATTGGAATTCACAAAGTCTAATCAAGTAATCTGTCATAATGATTTATCACCTTGCAATACTGTATTTGATAGCAATAATAATCCAATTTCTATCATAGATTGAGATTCTATATCTGTTGGAGAAAGATGAGAAGATTTAACATACATCACTTGAATATGAGCTAATATAGGTTACATAAATAGAAATACAAAAGAATTGCTTATCAAAATAAAATATATATTGGATGTATATGATGCTGATTTTTATACTAGAAATAATTTTTCTGAAAAACTAATTTGAAGAATGGATAAATTAATGAAAGAAATTGATCCAAACAATTATCAATATAATAGAATTAAAAAGTGAGTTGATTTCTCAAAGGAATGAGTAATTGAAAACTCAGATAGTATAAATAAATATGCTAAAGGTAATTAATTAATTAATTAATTAATGAATAGTATTTGATATCAAATTAAAAAATTTAATTGAAAATTATGACTTGCAATTTTTTTAATCTTTTTAATACCATCAGTATATAAATTAGTAAGAATATTTTGACTTGGTTCAATGCCAGATGATTCACAAATAAATATAGCAAGTCAATTATCATGAGTTAATTTGTTTTATGAGATCATCCAAGAAGCTTTGATATTACCATTATTTTTCCTCTTGGGAAAAAGTATAAATGACATAAATGAAACAACCAATAAAGTGAAAACTGGAATTTTAACAATATTAATAGTATATCTAATTTTGGCTATAATAATTATTCCAACAGCAGGTCCATTGGTATCATTCATGGGCCAAAAAAAGGAATTGATTGATCAAACAATAACATATGTAAGAATAGAAACTGTTGCATTTTTATTTTTAGTGATATGAAAATTTATATCACTTGTGTTAATTACAGTAAAATCAGATAAATACATTTATATAACATTATTAATTCAGTTAATATTATCAATCATATTTGATCTTTTTCTTGTTAGTAATTTAAATTTTTCAGCAAAATTAGGAGCAATAGGTATTCCTATAACAAATATTATTACCAATATAATTATTCTTATTGTTACATTAATCTTGTTAATTAAAATTAATATTAATGTATTTACTATTGAAAAACTTAGTTTTAAATGATTAAAAGAATGAATGAAAATAGGAATATTTTCTTTAATAGAATCTTTATTTAGAAACTTAGCATTTATGCTGATGATTGTAAGAATGGTAAATATGGTTAATGAACAAGGTAATTATTGAATAGCAAACAGTTTTATTTGAGATTTATTACTATTGCCATCATTAGCACTAGCTGACTTAGTAAAAAAAGAAATTGGAGAAAATAAAAATAATATTTCTGAAAAAACATTTGGTTATATAATAATCTGCACAATATTTGCTATGCTATGAATTGCATCAATTCCATCTTGAAAACCACTTCTTCAATATGTTTTAAAGGCAAATAATGTCGATTTGATATTTAATATTTTATTGATACAATTAGGATTTTATTTAACATTTATTTTTAATAGTTGTATATTAGATAGTACATTCTATGGAATGGGAAAAACATACTATATGCTAATACAATCAATAGTTATAGATATTATTTACTATGGAATTATATTTATTTTATTTTTAGTAAAAGTATATGTTCCAAATATTTATTTAATTGCAATAATGTTTGGTGGAGGAATGCTATTAGATTTTATTCCAACCATTTTATTGTATGTTTATATGATAAAAAAAGAAAAAATCAAAATTAATTTTAATTATAAAAATAATATAACCACAAATTAATTTTTCAAAATTAATATTAGATATAAAATATAATGCATTTTAATGTGAAGTAAAAGATGTTTGTATTTTTAAAAACAATTTATTTTATTCAAATTAATAATATTAAAAAGTGTACACATTAATTTTTTAATGTGTACACTTTTTAATTATGAAATTAATTTAAATTTACCTTTAATTTAAAAACTAAAACATCAATATACTTTCATGATTCTTTACCAACTAAATTATAAGTTGATTTCTTAAAAGAAAGATCTTTGTTGAATTCAATATCATTTATTTGTTTCTTTATTCCAAAATATAAATATCCATTTGCATCTATTAAATTATCAATAATACCATTTGATGGTCAATCATGTTTAATATTATTTAATCTATCAAACCCACTAGTATTGCCTTCTAAAAAGATGTTACTATTTTTTAATAATAATCAATCTGCATATCTATTTACATCATATTGATTATCATATAATCAGAAATTACTATTATCAATACCACCTGTTATTTTTAATGAATTATAAATAATAGTCCCTATATCATTAACGTTATTTTTTATATGGTCTATTATTTTACTACTTCATTCCTTATCATTTTTATTTAGTGTTATAGGAGCTGCTGTTAAATCTATATGATTATCACTATATTGTTTTAAGTTGATTGTTATTGTTGCAGTATTTTTATAATAAAAAGAATCAACATTTGAAATAATGTCAATAGTATAACCATTTTCTTGTTTTTTAAAATTTTTAAAATTTACTTGATGTCACATTATTCTAGGATAAGTTTCTTTTATTAAATTAATAATTTGTTTTTCACTAAATTCTATATCTTTATTATTGCTATAATAATTAATTTCATTACTATATTTTCCTGAATAATTTTGATATAGTTCTTTGCTTATATCAATTTTATAAAAATTATTTTGATCTACATATAAAAGAGTATTATTGCATATATATGTATTGATAGCAGAATAATCATCAGATACAGGATTTATGGTATCAATAGATAATTGATTATCAAATTTTATTTGTCTATCACTATCATTTTTAATTCTATTAAAATTTTTTAATACTCTACCAATTGGTAAAAGAATTCCATTTTCATCAAATAGTCCTTGATTTGATCAACTAAATCCATCCTTCTGATTTTTTAAACTTTCATAATTATTATTATAAGCATATTTAATTCCTTCAGGTGTTGCTCATGATGAATTTCCAACATTTAATCATCCTGGTTCTCAATAATAAAACCCTGTTTCCACATTAGGGAAAACTCTTGAAATTGCTTCTAAGAAACTATTAAGAAGTATTACTTGTCCATTTGAAGTGACAGGGATTCTACCTTTAAAATCTTTTGTATTTATGTCGCCAATATAACCTGTTGGATTAACGTGATATGGAACAGAAAATTCTTCAATAATAACTTTTTTATCATACACTCCATAAACATTTGATAAAACATTATAAAAATAATCAATGTTTGAATTTCAGAATGGATAATATGTTAATCCTATTACATCAACATTGTCAAACAATTCTTTGTTACTCATAAACTGTCTAAATATACCTCTTCTTTTTATGCTTTGAGCTCCTTCAATATGTAATACAGTTTCTATTTTATTTCCCAATTTATTATCTTCTATATATTGATTAACTTTTTTAATACCTTTTGCTCCAGCATTAAAATAATCTATTGTGTTATTTATATTTTTGTATCCATCAGCAAATTTTTGATCTTCACTTGTTTTTCATAACATCCCATCAGTTATTTCATTTCCAACTTGAACACTTGCTGGAAATAAATTTGTTTTGTTATATATTTCCATAATAGAAGAGTATGTATAATCTTCTAATTTGGTTTTCATTTCAGTTGTATTTAGATTAGATCATGATTTAGGTACATATTGTCTTCCAGGGTCTGCTCAAAAATCTGAATAGTGGAAATCAATTTGAAAATGACTTATACCATTTTCTTTAGCTTTATTTATTGTTCAAATTGTTGATTCTAGTGTTGAATTTATTCCACTAGTATATCAATTATTGTTTTCATCTTTTGGATTTACTCAAACTCTTAATCTAATTGAATTCACACCTGCTTGTTCTTTTAGTATTTTGAAAATATTGTCATAGGTTCTATTTCCATTTTCATCTATATATGAGTACAAGTTTTTGTTTGTATATTCATATAAAGACATTTCACTATTTTTTACTTTCAAATTATCCATTTGATCAAAATTATATTTTGTAACTAATGTTGAATTATCTAATATTGTAGAATCTTGTATTTTCTTTTCATATAAAAAATTTGTTAAAACTGATGTATAACTTGATACATCAACTCCTTTTATCATGGAACTGTTTGTTACTTTTTTATTTCTAAAATCTTCTACTACGTTAAATTCTTTT
Organism: uncultured Mycoplasma sp.; assembly: GCA_947648205.1. Classification (GTDB taxonomy): domain Bacteria; phylum Bacillota_I; class Bacilli_A; order Mycoplasmatales; family Mycoplasmoidaceae; genus Malacoplasma; species Malacoplasma muris. The sequence continues at coordinate 60,112 of CANSNC010000005.1, read as the reverse complement.
GGCAAATCACTATAATCTAATGTTTCAGAACTCGCATTACAAGATGTAAGCGAAATTGATAAAATGGGAAACATAAAAAGTAATGATGCACAAAAAATATTTTTAAATTTATTTCTCATTTTATCTCCTTATTTAAAAAGTAAAATACCCAAAAATTAATATATTTTTGGATATTACTATGAATTATTTTTAATTAACTTTTTTTATTTTCTCCATTATTAGAGTTATTATTGTCATCTTTCTTTTTTGGACTTGATGAAGCAATATTTTTAAATAAATCTTCAAAACTCAAATTGTCAATGTCAATATTTTCCATAAGGGCTTTCATTGAATCACTTAATTGATCAAATTGTTTTGAACTGTTTGCAAAATTTTCTATTACATAATTTACAAACTCATCAACATTGTTAATTCCAAGTTTTTCATAAGACATTCTTCCTTCTTCAAACATCTTTTTAACTTTTGTTCATGTCTCTAATGAGATTTCAATTTTAATTTTAGTATTTGACATAATTTGTTTCCTAATTATTTATATTTGATTTTTTATTATATTATAAAAAGTAATTACTTTGTATATTTATTTGGATGTTCAATTTGCATTTTTTTTACAAATTCATCTTTATCCATTGTTCCATATTTATTCATAAGTTCTACACATTCTTTATATTCTTGTTCAGCTCATTGAACATCTTTAAAACCTTTTATTAACACTTTTTTATTTTGTAAATTTTTATATGTTTCAAAAAAATCTTTAACTTCTAAAAGAAGGTGTTCATTTACATCTTTTAAATTATTAATATGTTTATATCTTGGGTCACAATCAATAACAGTAATTAATTTAGTGTCAGTTTCATTTCCATCAATCATTTCCATTGCTCCAATTACTCTTACAGGAACAACAGAACCTGGAATAAATTCTTGATCTGATATGATTAATGCATCAAGTTCATCACCATCTCAATCCAAGGCTTCTTTTATAAAACCATAATTCATAGGATATGCACTTGGTCCATATAATATTCTGTCAACTAATATTTGTCCTGTTTTTCTATCATACTCATATTTAATTTTTGAATTCTTAGGAATTTCAATTGTTACATTTAATTTCATTTTCATCACCTATTTGTATATAACCATAAATCTATTATATAGAAAATTAGAATAATTTAATGACTATATTTCTAAAATAAAATTATAATTAATTTATTACTACTAAAAAATATTGATATTAATATGAAGGGGTGTAAATTATGAATAAAAATAACAATAAAGCATGTATCATTGTTGATTCATCTAGTGGAATTAAAAATGGAGAAATTAAAAATGTTTATATGACGCCACTTCATATTATAAAAAATGAAAATGGAGTAGAAACTCAATACAAGGATTTAATGGAAATAACAACAGAAGAAGTTGTTAAAATTCAACAATCAAAAAAAGCATCATTTAAATCATCGCAATCATCGCTTGGTGAAATGATTACTTTATTAGAGGAACTTACACCAAAATATCAAACAATTTATGTTTGACCTATATCAAAAGGTTTATCAAGTAGTTATAATACTTGAAACATGGCAAAAGAAGAATTTCAGAATAATAATATAATTGTTATTGATTCTGGACATATCAATATCAGTATAAAAAATCATGTCACACAAATGGCAAAAATGATAGAAGAAAACAAAACACAAGAAGAAATTTTAAAATATGTAAAAGACAATGAAAACAATTGAGCTGGTGTTTTAGTTGTGAATGATTTAACTGAATTAAAAAATGGTGGAAGAATTAGCAGTTTTAAAGCATTTTTTGCAAAAACTCTAAAACTAAATATCTTAATTTCATATGATGGTAAATTAGAATTTTTAGATAAAGAAAAAGATATAGATAAAGCAGTAGATAAAGTTATCAATTACATTAATGAAAAAACAAATTTCAAAAAAAATGGAATTAAAGATTCTTATATTTATACAACATATGTAGATGATGAAAAAAATAATCAATTAATGAAAATGTTATCAGAAAAAATTAATTATCCAATTAAAAAATGACATTATTTTCCAGCTGTAATTGCATTACATACTGGTGGTGGAACATTTGCACTATTTATTGAGTCAAATTAACTATAATTAAAAAAAATCACAAAGTTGCTTTTGTGATTTTTTTATCTATTAATATAAATGATTATTTAACTAATAATATTATGTATCCAGAACCATTACCATTTTTTAGCATTTCTGGAACTAAAGATTGAAAAACATTATTTCATCCACTTTCTGGTTTTTTTTGAACTTCTCCATTTGATCATGAATACCCTTCTTTTAAAAATATACCTAATTGAACCCATGAACAATTATTGTTTGAATCAAATTGAGCTGACATTACAACAGTTGCACCATCATTATTAATGACATCTGAAAAATTAAATGTCTTAAAATCATAAATAGCATTAGGAACCAATGAATTATTATGACTACATGAACTTGTAATTTTTTCTTTTAATGTGCTAAGTCCAACTTTTGTGTATTGGTCTAAAGTGTAGTAAAGAACTCCTCCATATTGATCTCCTAAACCAAAAATACTTTGAAAATCAGACTTTGTTCATGTACCTAAAACATTATTCCCATATGATGTCAATGTAAAATTACCATCAGATGATTTTAGTGGAGTCTGTGTTATAGAATATAATTTATTTTTTTCACCTAATTTTGTATTGTCAGCATTTGCCAAAAATATATATCCAGAACCATTACCATTCTTTAACATTTCTGGTGATCAATCTTCAAAAGTCTTGTCTCATCCACTTTCTGGTTTATTTTGAATCTCACCATTTGATCAAGTAAAACCTTCTTTAAGAAATAAACCAACTTTAACTCATTCACAATTGTTAGCATTATTAAATCCAAATGAAAGTTTTATTATTGAACCACTATTTTTTATAAAATCATCTAAATTTAAATCACTAAATTTTACAATGGGTATATTATCTACATTTAGTGAATTTGTTTGTGAGAAGGAAGAAGTAAATTTTTCTTTTAGTATATTGATTGCTTCTTTATTAGACTCTAATTGGATATTTAATATTGTTCCATTTCCATTAGGATTGTTATTTTCAGAACCTTGACCAAAAATTTCTTTAACTTCATTTTTACTTCAAATTTTTAAATTATTATTAATGTCAGAACTAAAAGAAAAATTACCATCATGTGACTTTAAAGTAGTATTTAAAATTGAATTTATATTTTTATTAGAAACTGAATCATCATTTAAAGAATTATTATTTTTTAAAGAAGGCAATGATAATGAAACTGGCAATATAATTACTAAAGCAAAAGATAAAAATGCTGTTATTGAAAAAGTAATTATTTTAGGTAATTTTTTATTTTTTCTTTTTAACTTAATTTTCATATCAAATCCTTTAAATATAAAAATACATTTTTATTTTAAACAAAACTATATTTAGTATACATATTATAGTTGGATAATTTAAATATTAAATTTATATAATATAATTTTAAAAAAAAAAAAAAAAATGATGCTATAAAAACATCAAATTTTTCTTTTAATTATTTTTTAGCTTGAATAGCTGTTATATAACTTAATGATATAACTTCATATAAACCAGCACCACGACTTAAATCATTTATTGGTTTATCTAATCCTATTATAATTGGACCTGTAACTTCATACCCTGCACATCTTTGCATCATTTTATAAGAAATATTACCAGAATCAATATTTGGAAAAATAAATACATTTGCACCATGTTTTCAAGTTAAACTTGGAGCTTTTTTAGTTCTAATAGCATCAACATATGCTGCATCAAATTGAATTTCACCAAACACATTTGCTTTTGGATATTTATTTCTTTCTTTGAAGATCTTAAATCCTTCTTTAACTTTATCAACTGATTCTCCAGCACCACTACCATTTGTAGAATAACTTAATAAAGCATAATAGTTATTTGTTAAATGAAGTTTATTTTCTAAAAAATCAATTGCATTTTCTGTTAAGTAGGCAATTTCATTAGGAGTTGGGTTAATTACAAGACTTACATCAGAAAAGAATAATGTTTCATTATTTCTTTCTAAGATTAAAATACTACTTACAAGGTCAGAAGACTTTGAAGTTTTTACAATCTGTAAAGCTGGTCTTAAAGTGTCTTTTGTAGTATATTCTATTCCACAAATAGCACCTTGTGCTTCATCCATTTTTACGATTAAAGAACATAGATAGTTTGGTTCTGTAACTAGTTTATTTGCTTCTTCTTGAGTCAAACCTTTTTCTTTTCTTAATTCAAATAATTTTGATGCATATTTTTTTAAATCCATCTTATCAATTATGATTTTATTAATTGAAGACAAATTTGGATTTGATAAAAATTCAGATTCATTTCTAAATATTAATAAAGGTTCAATAATTCCTTCTTTTTGTAAATTAAGTGCAGCTTCTTGAATTACTTTATTTCATCCTTCAGCAAAAACTATAGTTGTTTTACTTCCAGAAGCACTTAATCCTTTTTTAATTGTGTTAATCAATGACATATTAAATCTCCTATAATTTGTTATCACTAGAATAATTTTATAATATAAAGATAGTAATTATTAATTGTTTTTTATTTAACAAATTAATATTTTCATATTGAAATAAATATTTTTATACTTAATATTTATTATATGAATATTTTGGTAAAGTTGGTTTTATATGACAGCATCAATTAAAAAAAATAATATATGATTAACAGTTGCATTAGTAATTGCTTCTTTATTTATAATAGGTGGAATAATATTTATGGTTGTTTATTTTACATCATCAAAAAACAACAAATATAGTTCTGAAAATACAACAGGTGTTAAATACATTTCTGAAAGAAGTTTTTCGTTGAAATTTGATGGAGCAACAAATGGTAATAATTTGATTGGAACAGGATGATTAATGGCTCAAGATAAAACAGATACAAATCAGTATTATTTTGGAACAAATCTTCATGTAGCATCAGCACTTAATAACATCAATAAAAGAGAAACATATGATTATATTAATAATGGAGTAAATAATGGGTATATACCTATGACTCAATCAGATTATAAATATTTATCATTTGGACAAATAACTTCAATATTTGATAACAATTATGAAGTAGGAGTTCTTCCTAATGCAAAAAAATATGATCAAAATTATTATTCAAGAATAGAAATCCAATATGCTAATGTAGCTTGAACAACATTTGATATATTTAATAGCATGAATTTTACAGATCCATTTAAAGTTTATAATCAAAATACAATTCAAAATGGAACAATGGATTTTGCAGTTATTAAAGTTGATTTTAGCCATCTTGAAGAGTTGTCAAATGTAACACCTCCAGGTAATTTACCAAACATAAATGAAAAACCTATGCAAAAAGCATTAAATCAATTTCATAAAGAACCTACAAAATTTGCAAATGAATTTGTTGACAATGAGGCAATTACAGTTGGAGGTTTTCCTGTAAAAAGTGGAAGTGCACAATGAGAATCTGCAAACAATATATATAGTAATAAAAAATATTATGGATTAGTTTTAGATAGAACAAATTGAAGAAATAAAATTGATACTAATATAAATGATGAAACAATCAAGAAAGATTATTCATTAGAAACAGATATTAAATACATTACAGACGGATATGCTAGTCAAAGAAATGTTGCTAATCAAGTATTATTTGAAAATTTAAATCTTGTTGCAGGAGCAAGTGGTAGTATGGCAATAAATAGCAAAAATGAGATAGTTGGTATTTATTGAGGAACTTATGGAACTTCTGATGGAAGGGAAATAGGAACTATTGATTTATTTAAATCATTTTCAAATTCTACTGTAAAAACTAAAATTAAAGATTATACAAATCAACAAAATGAATATGTAATATCAAATCCATATAATATTATTAGTAAATTTAATGAACAATTTAATACAAATTTAAAATAATTTTCAAAACTATTATCAACTGATAATAGTTTTTTAATTTTAAGATTTTAATTAATATAAAATAATGGCTTAAAATTAAAATAAAAATACATTTTAACAATTATAATATTATAAATTTTTGAGGTATTTACACTATGTTAAAAGCAATTGATGTAGCAAATTTTTTTATTTATTTAAACAAAAAAGAATTTGAATTAACTTTAACAAATAATTTAATAAATCATTTAACATATCTAGCATATGGATGATTTTATGCTAAAAATAATTGTGAATTGTTTTCTGAAAAAATATACTCTGTTGATAACCATATAGAAATAGAAAATGTATATAACAAATTTAATAAATACAAAAATAACATTATTGATGATTATAGTGGTGAATTTAATATAAGTATTTTTGTTTCAAAAGAAATAGAATTGTTAATAGCAGTATATGATTATTATTCACAGTTTAGTAGTAATTACATACAAAAAATAATTTGTCATCCATCATCTCCATGAAATTCAAAATGTGATGAAACAAAAATAATAAATAATCAAAAAATATATGATTTTTTTAAGTTAAGAAAGTATTTTGATGATATTCATAAATAAAAAAATTTATTTAAAACTAAATTATTGATAAAATATAATTACCAGGAATATTCTGGTACAGGTTATATATATTGGTAAAACTTATAAGAATTTTGTTTTTATAAGTTTTTATATACAAATAAAATTATAAAAAAGGAATTAAAATTACTATGAAATTCAAAAACATTTTAAAATATGTTTTTCCATTTGCCATAGCAGCAATAGCTGTTCCTGTTGCACTAACATCATGTTCAACAAATAATACAACAAATACAGATAGAACAGTAACTCAAAAGAAATTTAAAAGTGAAGTTACTACAACAAATAAAACAACAAATTTAAAATCTTCAGACAGTACTTCAAGTGATACAACACTTATTTTAGATCCTAATGCAAACCCTAACGCTATGAATGAAGCTCAAGCTACTTTCAAAACATTAGATCAAAATGAATTACAAACTGATTTCAATAATGTTTTAACTAAATTCTTTAAAACATATGAATATGAAGCTGAATTTGATTCAGGAAATGTTGAAGTTGAAATTGAATCTGAATTAGAAAAGATTGAAGTAAAAAATTACAATCCTGAAACTTTAACTGCAACTCTTAATGTTACTTATGAAGTAGAAAAAGAAGTTGATAATGATAAAAAGGATGAAGAATCAAAGACAAAGGTTTTAGAAACTCAAGAAAAAACTTTACAACTTAAACCACAATTTGCTACATATGCTGAAATTAAATCTATTGAAAAAATGTTAATTGACGCTGATAAAAAAGATAGTGAAACTAGTTCAAATTTCAGCACTGACATAGATGATTTAATTGAATTATACATTGGTGATAAAGAAGATAATGAAAAAAGTATTTTTGAACAAGTAGAAGCATTTAGTTTACAAAATGAAAATAAACTTGGTGGATTATTAGGATATGAAATTAAATTATCAGATTTAAGTTATACTCCATCATCTAATAACACTAATCCTAAATCAACTACAAACAATGAAAATGAAATGACAATTTTTGCTCCTAGTAGTGTCATTACAGAATTCTATGTTCCAGATCAAGTTATTAATGGAATTGATTTAACTTTTGATTATTCAAAATTATCACAAAAAACAATTGATGATGTTAAAAAAATAAATTCAAAAGAAACTCTTAATGAAATTTTAATGGTAGCAATTCCAAGTGCAACTAATGTTCAAAGTGTTGCTGTAACAGAAACAGTAGTTAATAATGAACCTTCAACTGTAGATACAACAGAATCAACAACTCCATCTACTACTGTTGAAACTCTTGATGTAATAATTAAATTTGGTTCTTCTAATACTCCTAATGAAAATGTTGAAGCAAAAGAATCAAATAATAATAATGAAACTAATCAAGAAATTACTGAAGTTAAATTATTAATTAAAACTTCATGATTAAAACAAACTACTAACAACACTCCAGCTAACTAAAAACATATTTTTGAAAAAACTCCTTATTAAAAGGGAGTTTTTTTTTTTTTTTACAATATTCATTACATTTTATAGATGTAAAAAAAATCTTAATTAATAAATTATTTTAATATAATTTATAGAAGCATTGAGGTTATATTATGTATAATGTTAAAAATGTTTTAAAACTACAACAACACAGTTTTAGTAATGAAAAAATAAATTTAAAAAAGATAATTAATAAATTAAAAAAATTTAAATTATCTTTAAAAAGATTTGACAATGAAATATATGATAGTTTAAAAAAAGATTTTAATAGAACACCATTTGAATCTTATTATAGCGAAATTGTTCATGTTCAAAAAGAATTAAATTATTTTATTAAAAATATTAAAAAATTATATAAACCTAAAAAAATAAAAAATTCTTTTAAAACACATGGGTACACAAAAAATTATATTATAAGAAAACCATACGGTTGCATGTTAATTATGACACCATTTAGTCATCCTATTCTATTTTCGTTAATTAGTATAATAGGAGCATTTTCATCTGGTAATAAAGTAATATTAAAATTGTCACCATATGCTGGAAATACAAACATTGTTATTAGGAAAATAATAAATGTTGTTTTTTCTGTTGAAGAAGTATTTGTTATAAATGATGCTCAAGACAATCTAACAGGTTTATTTGATTTTAATTTTGATTTTGTTTTATTTATAGGAAGTCAAAAAATAGGAAAACTTGTTAGTGAAAAATTCGCTTCTAGATTAATACCTACTGCAATTTTATTAGGTGGTAAATGTCCAGCAATTATAGATAAAACATGTGATATCAAAAAATCTGCAAATACTTTAACATGAGCAAAATTAATAAATGCTGGCCAATCTTCTATAGCACCTGATTATTTTTTAATTCATGAAAGTATATATGATTCTTTTTTAAAGGAAACAATAAAAAGTATAGAAAATCAATTTCCAGAAAATACTATTGATATAAATTTACCATGTATAGTAAATGAAAATGCATTCAATAGATTAGTACAATTAACCAAAGACCAAAATATTATTTATCAAAAAACGCATAAACCAAAATTAAGAAAATTCTTTCCAATGATTATAGAAGTAACAAATACTAAAAATGAACTTATGAAAGAAGAAATGTATGGCCCAATATTTTTGTTTATTAAATATTCAAAATTTGAAGACATTGAAAAGTGAATCAAATTAAATAGATGTCCAAACTCTATATATTGTTTTAGCAAAGACAAAACTTTTTATAAAAAAATTGAAAATAATTTTGAATCAAATTCATTTTTATTAAATGATGCTGCTGTTCAAATATATAAAGAAGTGCAATTTGGAGGTGTAAAAAATTCAGGTCATGGTTCTTTTAGATTTGAACATAGCTACAACATGTTTACTTATAATAAAACAATTATTAAAGCTAAAAAAAATATGAAGTTTTTATTTGCTCCATATAAAGATCTGCATAGTTTAAAAAAGAAGATTTAATAAATTTAAAGTTTTGTAATTTAAAAATAATTTTCAATTAATAATTTTAATTCTAAATTTAAAATGCTAACATAAAATAATTAATTTATGTACATCAAAATTTGTGGTGTCTAAAAATTCTGTGACGGGAGTGTCAACATCAAGAAAATATGATATTGAAGAAAAAACTGTTTCAATTTATAAATTAAATTCATCAACAAACAAAGTTGAAAAAATTAGTGTAAAAATCCCTATGTTTTTCATACAAAATAATAATGATAATACACAAGGTTATACAGAATTAAATTCTAAAAATCCTAATTTAAATTTATCTAATAATACATCTGAAGCTAATAAAACCAAATGAATGCAGATTATACAAGAATGAAAGAAGAATATACAAAATTTGGAGAAGCAACAGATAATAAAGCTGTAGAAGACTTTGTAGGTACTCAAGATACATGATTTGATAATTAATAAATAAAAACTGGATTACTTTTTTAAGTTATCCAGTTTTTTATTATCAACATATTTTGAAAAGTCAAAATCTATTGCATCTTCTAATGAATAATTTCCACTTTTAGTTCTTATTAATTTTATAAGTGTTGCATAATTATCTAAACTAACACCTAAGTCATTTGCAAAACTTCTAACATAAAAACCTTTAGACACTTTTAATTTTATTTCTAAAACTTGAGATTCAAAATCAAATGAAATTATATTTGCTTCTAATAATTTAACTTTTCTAGGTTCTATTTGAACACTAATATTGTTTCTTGCATATTCATATAACTTTTTACCATCTTTTTTAATAGCACTATAAAGAGGGGGATTCTGATTAATAATTGTTTGTTGTAGAAGATTATTTATATGATTTGTTATTTTGTCAATAACAACCTTTTTGTTTGTTTGATTTGTTATTTTACCTTCAATGTCATATGTATTTGTAGAATAACCAAATTGAATTGAAGCAATATATTCTTTATCATCTAATAATAATGAACTTAGTAATTTTGTTGCTTGATTGATGCCTAATATTAAAACTCCACTTGCATTTGGATCTAAAGTTCCAGCATGTCCAACTTTTTTAAAACCAAAACTTTTTTTAATAATTTGAACAACATCATTAGATGTTAACCCTACAGGTTTATTAATAACTATAATTTTGTCCATAAATAATTCACCAATTAAAATTGTATTAATTTATTATTAATTTTCTTCATAAATTTAAAATCTAAATTAAAGTTAAAATGTAGTTATTAAAATCACAAATATTAATAAATAAAAAACTAGCAATTTTATATTGCTAGTTTTTTTGCATTAGTAAAATAAGCCATGTTCTGTATTAGTTAGTTATTTATCTATGTACAAAATACATTCTATTAACAATTCATTTCTTGTTAATAAATTCCCTTACCAAAATTTAGGTTTCTAGCTTGTGGAGTTTACCGCGTTTCACAATTAAATTTCTTTAATCTCGTCTCTGTGGCACTTTAAATTAAATCACCATATTTTATAAAAAACTTAGGTTATTAACTGTCATTATAGTTGTTCACTATATCAGATTTTATTTTTTATATATCTGCACAAACACTATCACCATCTCAGGCAATGCTAGCATGGACTTTCCTCTACTTTACTAAATAAAGCAGCAACTAACTCTTACTAACTCTATGAAATGATAACAAAATTATTTAAAAAATAATAAATTTTTTTAATAAAAAAGTTAGTAATAATTTTAAAATATAAAATAATGATAGTATATTTAATAAATTTATATAAAATTATATTTATTGTCTAATGATTAGGATATTGAAATATTTTTAGGATTAATATCATTTAGTTTATCAATAGCAAATATTGTCACATTTTTAAAATTATAATAATTTTTTAAATATTAGTTTATACAGCAATATTTTTTAATTAAAAACACATTTATAAGAATTTATGCAATTTTATTTTACTTTTACACCTACAAAATGATTTCACAATTTAAGTAATTAATAATATTCAATTTATTACACTTTACTAAATAATAATAGAAATTAATTGCACTAACTTATATGAATAAAATGAATAAAAAAGACAAAAAATAAATATATATTTTTTTTTATAAAAAATATTAATATAATACTAATAACATAGAAATACAAGCTATAAATTAAGGTTAATTATGAGTAATTCTTCAAAAATTAAAAATGATAATCTAGATTTAAAATATTTACAAGTGTTTGAATATGGTAATAAAAAAAATAATAAAATTATTTTATTTATTCATGGTTTTTATACAGATCATAGATGTTTTGAACCAATATATGAAGTTTTATCAAAAACACATAAATGTATTTGTTTTAACCTTCCAGGATGTGGAAATGATCCAAATATTAAATATCCTACAAAATATTTAAGTTTAGAGGTTATGGCTAAACTAATCACTAAATATATAATAAAAAATGATTTAAAAAATTTTGTATTAATAGGGCACTCATTAGGAGCTGCAATTAGTGTACTTATTAATAAAGAATTAAAAAATACAAGAATTAAAAACCTAATATTATTAGCACCTTATTCACTAGCTTCTATTCCAAGTGTCATTGACAAGGTGTTTATGTTTCATATCAAAAACCAAAATCAATTTATTAAATTACAAAATACTTTATTTGTAGACTATAGAAATGCCTTAAAAAAAGTTGGTAGAAGTGAAGAAGAATATTTTAAAGAATTTATTGACTTTAACAAAAGAAACCATAAATATGTATTTCACATTTTAATTAAATTAACACATTTAATATCTTTAAAAAATCTAAATGATTCATATAAATTTATTAAAATTCCAACACATGTATTTTTAGGAAAAAAAGATAAACTTGTTGATTTTTATATTGTGAGTAGATATTTATCAACTCAAATTGATGATGAGGTTAAAATTTATTCTTATAATAATTGTGGTCATGCTTTTTTTATAGAAAATCATGAACAATTTATTAAAGATATAAGAGAGATTATAAAAAATGAAAAAAAATAAATTATTAGAATTTCTATGAAATTTTGGATGATACAGAGTAAAGGTGTTTAAAATAGAAAAATATAAACTAAACAAAATATTTAAAAGTAATAATTGATACATAATATATTTGAATATAGAAAATATAGATGAATTTAAAAAAGAATTGTTTATAAAAAAGAATCTTGCAAAATTTTGAGATGATACAAAAATAACAATAATTTCTAGGAGAGATTTTATTAATTGATTTGAAAATAACAAGGACAATAGAAAAAAATATCTTCTAATAAATAACATTAATCATTGTAAATATGAATATAGATATATAAGGTTTAGTGGATTACAATCATATATATTAAAATAATTACATCAATTTAATTTATTTGAGTTTTTATTTATAATTATATTTGTACTAAAATAATTTATTTATAGGTATTAAAAATGGCTACAGTAAAATTAGTAAAACCATCAGTAATTGACATAAATGATTTAAAAGATTTTATCAATATTCAAAAAAATAAAATTAGTTTGAATTACTTTGATTATAATTTACTTTCTATTGAAAACAATCAAGAATGACTTGATTTAATAAACCAACCAAAATTACAACTTAAAAAATACTTTAATATTTTTCATTTTTTACTTTGCAAAACTATTGAAGATGATAAATTAGTGGGTATTGTATTAATAAAGAAAAATATAAATTTAGAAATAAATATTATTGATAGTCAAATTAAATATTTTTTTGATGAATCATTAAATAGTGGATATGAATTACAAATAATACATAGTTCTATAAACTATGCAAAAAAAGAAAATTTTGATCAATTATCATTAGTTACAAGAGGTAACAATATAGAGTTGAATAAACTATTAATTAATCTTGGAGCTTTAGTTGTTAAAAAAATAACACACGATGATAATACATATTATCGATTTAATTTATCTCTTATATAAATACTCTATTAAGTTAAATACATAAATAAAAGTATTTTGGCACTTTTAAAATGATTATAAATTTCTTATAATTATAATGTTAGTGTAAAAATAACAAGGGGCAAGAACTCAATGAAATATTTTGTATATTGAACAGAAGATAGAAGAGACAATGAGAAAAAACCATCTATATGAAATTGTATAATAACTAATAATGCAACAGAAGATGATTTAGAAACTTTTCAAAATTACAATGAATTTATTTCAAATTTAACAAATAATAAAATAATAGTTGGATGAATAGAAAATGAAGCAAATGATAGTGTAGATCAATTTGTTAAAGATCAAAACTACTATAATGATTTAGTGGATGATTGAATTCCTAATATATTTACAAAATATGAATATGACCATGCAAGTTTTGAAAATCTAAAAATAGGAATTAATGGAATAATTGATTTTTATAATGGAATAGATCCTGGAATAAAAGATGAATTTTTAAAAGGTGTATACAATAACTTGTGTGACAATTTTTTTAATAAAAATAAAGCTTTTATTCAATTTAAAGATATGAAACTTTTTATTGAAAATTATAATGATAAAGTTCATAGTAAAACAAAAAATAAAAAATAAAAATATGAGATTTAATCATTACATAAATGAATTAAAATCTCATATTTTTAATGCTAACAAATTAAAAGTTCTACTATGTTATTTAAGTAATCAATATTTTTTAGAGTAATATTGAATACTTAGATAATAATATGAATTGATAAAAAAATGGCAGGGGTAGTAGGATTTGAACCCACAACACTTGGATTTGGAGTCCAATGTTCTACCTTTGAACTATACCCCTATAAAAGTGTTATGACTCTTTATTTGTAGATAATATGTTACTATCTAGTATAAGAAAAAGTATTTCAGTTAGTTTTGAAGAAATTTTTACTAGTGTACTATCAAATTGCTCACTGCTAATTTTCATATTATTTAAATTATCTGATACTATTTTAATACCACTCAATTTAACATTACTTTTGCTGCAAACTTGAGCAATAGCTGTTAATTCCATATCAAAACAACTTACTAATTCAAAATTTTTATTTTTAAATTTTAAATAATTATTTCTATCAATAAATCAATCACTTGTACCTAAATTTTTTAATTTATAAAATACCCCATGTTCATTAAATAAATCAATTAAATTTTGATTTAAAGAATTTGATAAACCAAAAAATGGTTTTTCTTTTGGAACTTGCCCGAGTTCATAATTAAATGATGTTACATCAACATCAAGGTAATAACACTTATTTATTAATAATATGTCAAAAATATTAATATTTGGAATGTGAGTACCAACAGTTCCAATATTAATAATGTGTGTTATATTAAATGTTTTAATTAAATATGCTGTAGCACTTGCAGCATTAACCTTGCCAATACCACTAAAACATAAAACAACAGATTGATGTTTGATTTCATAAATATAAAATTTTCTATTATCTGACATATGAATAAAACAATCTCTATTTGTTTTAAATTCTTTAGACAATTCTGTATCCATTGCTACAATAATTCCAAGCATTATTAATCATTCCTTTTTAATTTATTTAATATTTCTAAATATCCCTTATTTATATCTTTTTTACATAATTCATACATTTTTTTTCTATCACTAATTTCTCCATCTTTTCTTACATCCAATTTATCAGAACAAAATATTATTTTAGCTAATATATTGTCATCTGTTTCAAGAATAGTATGATTTCTAATTGCATTTAAGACCTGATAATCATTAATGAAAAACTTTTTCTTTATTAAATATGCTCCTAATCATGCATGAATAATTTTTCATAAATTTTTATGTTTATTTTCTGTTTTTTCTTTATTATACATTTTCTTGTATTTAAACAAATAACCTATTTTAAACAATGTTCAAAAATTAGTTTGATATTTTTCGCTAAATTCCTTAGCATAATCATGATATATAGCAGATACATAAGCTTGCTTTAACAAAGGATAATATTTTAATGATTTTGTTATGTCCACAGCTATTTCTGCAACCCTTATAGAATGCTCTATTCTATAAGTGCTCATTACTTTTTCCAATCTATCAATAGCATATAAACCATTTTCATTAATATAATTTAAAACATCTAAAGAAAGATGTCTTTTCTTTGGAGATATTCTAATTTCACTAGAACTAATATTTATTCTAAAGATAGTTCCAATAGAAATATGTTTTATATTTATTTTTTTATCATCTTCTTTTTGTAAAGATAAATCTTGTGCACTATTATCAACAGTATTTAATTCATCATTTGTTATATTATTTATTTCATTTTGCTTATTTAAAAAACGTTTATAACAAATTATTCTAGAATTCTCTAAAATATCTTGATACCTATTTCATTTATCAAAGTTTATTAATTGATCATATCCAATTAATAAATATAATTCATAATCACTATAATATTCTTTAAAATAATTTATTGTATCAATAGTGTATGATATTTCATTTCTTTTTAATTCAAAATCACATATTTCAAATCTTGGAAATCCTTTAATCGCTAAACGAATCATTTCTAATCTATCACTATTTGAAGCAGACATTTTTTTATTTTGTGGATGGTTATTGCAAGGCACAAAAAATAATTTATCTGCTTTTATTCTATTAAATGCTCTTAAAGCAATTTTTATATGACCTTTATGAATGGGATCAAATGAACCTCCAAAAATAATTATCTTTTTCTTTTTCATTTATACCCCCTTTTAAATAAGTGCATTTTCTGTTATAAAAATTTCTATTTTTGAATTAACACCAATAATTATTTTACTAATCTTTTTAATAGAAATTAAACAAATTCCATTTACAAAAATATTATATTTTTTATTTTCATCCAAAATATATTCATTTTCTTTTCAAACATCATCCTTAAACTCTATTAATTTTATTTCTTGAGATTGCAAAATTTGTTTAATTTTATCTTGTTTTGTTCTATGTATTTTTATGTTTGAAGAACAATAAAAACCTATTGAACCAGCATTTTGATTAATAACAGATATATAAAATAACTTTTCTAGAAAAAAAACTTGATTATTGTCTTTGATTAAAAAATTTTTAGTAATAATTTTTTTAAAATCACATATTTGTTTAATAGAAGTTTGATCAATATAATTAATAACTGAGTTCATATTTTTATAGCCTGGTGTATCAATCAATGTATATTTATTTAAATCAATCTTTGATAAATTAACTGTAGTATTTGGGAATGGACTAGTTGATAATTTTTTATTTACTTTATTGTACTTTAACAATGCATTTATTAAACTAGACTTACCAACATTAGTTTTACCAACAATATAAATTGTTTTCTTATTTTTAAAATATTTAAATAATACATCATCTATTTTTTTTATATTCATATTATTAACTGAATCATATAAAATAATGTCTATAAAATTAATTTTTTCTTCATCTAAAATATTTTTTATTTTAAGTAACGTTGTATATCTATTAAATGTTTTTGGTAAACAACTTAATTTGTTTACAAGAACTAAAATGTTTTCTTTATCTTTTATCTGTTCAACTATTGAATTTTTTATATCAAAAATATCTAATATCATTACTATTAAATTATTTTTGTAGTCAATATTTTCTAATGTTTTAATTATTTGCTTTTCATCAATTTTTGAATTATCAAGCTCATTATAATTTATTAACCTAAAACATCTTTTACAATATTTTGTTGTGCTATCTGCATTCTTTACATAGGTTGGATTATTAATATCATTTGAAAAATAATTTCCACACCCCAAACATTTTTTATTATAATAATTCATATTCTTCTTCATATTCAAAATCGCTTTCATTTTTTTCTTCTTGAATTGATGTATTTTCTAATTGCAATTTTTTATAAATAAATTTTTCTAATATTTTTTGAAGTAAATTATATGATGTTGATTTGTTTGGGTCTACCATTGGAATAACTAAAATGCTTTTTGATTGTAATCTATTTGCCAAAAAGATATCTGTTAAAAATTGATCACCAATTATTGCAGTATCTGAAGGAGATAAATTATTCTCTTTTAAATATTTTTTAATTTTATATACTAAAGGTTTTTTACAACTATATAAATATCCATCAATAGTTATTGTTTCTTGTAATTTATTAACAAATTTTTCAACTCTTGTTTTTGTATTATTAGATGCAATAACTATTTTTAATCCTTCATATTTAACATTATTAATAAAATCATATACAAATTTATTGGGAAACTTATTAAAATGAGGAACTAATGTATTATCCAAATCACAAATAATTAATTTAACACCATTTGCTTTTAGTGATGTCAAATTTATTTTTGAAACATCTCTAACAAATAAATTTGGTCTTAAATAATTTAATCACAATGTTGATTTAAAATTCATTAATGCCTCCAATAAACTAATAATAATTTTAATACATAAGTTTATAAATGTTATTTAAATAGTTTTAATCTATAGTTATAGAATTTTATAACTTTAATATAATATTTTTATACAAAAAATAAAATTTTAAATTTATTAATTTCTATACATTTTTGCATAATAAACAAGAAAAATTCACAACTATAAAAGTTGTGAATAGACTCAAATTATAATATTAAATTATATAAAGACAATATTTATAAAAAATACTTATAACATTCTTATTAAAGTTATTCATTTAATAATTTTTCAATTTCATTTTTATAATTTAAAATGCTATCTTTATTACCAATTCTATATCTTGTTTTTCCTGTTTTATCTACTACAAATTTTTCAAAGTTTCATTTTACATTTTTTGCTCTAGAAGTTCAAGGAAATGATTCTTTTAAAAAATTATACAGCTCACATGCTTCTGGACCATTTACTTTAATTTTAGAAAACATTTCAAATTCAACATTATATTTTGACGTGCAAAATTGATATATTTCATTTTCATTTTTAGGTTCTTGCATAAAAAACTGATTACAAGGAAATCCTAATATGCAAAGTCCTTTATCAAAAAACATAGAATGAAGCTGTTGTAAATCAGCATATTGTTTTGTATTTCCACATTTACTTGCGACATTTACAATAATTAATACTTTGTTTTTATATTTTTTAAAATCAACTAAATTACCAAATATATCTTTCATTTTAAAATCATAAATATTTGACATAATTAATTCCTATTCATATTAAACTTTATTGTCTTTGTAGCATCTTTTATTTTTTTAATAGAATTCTTCTCATATCATTTAATTTTTGCAATACTAAGGTTTGTTTCATTAGAAACTTCATCATAATTTTTTCTAGTCTTATATGGTCCTATACCATATAGCATGTTAATAATATTTAATTCAATATCATTTAATATTTCATTCATACAATTGATGAACTTATTTGGGAAAGATGGCAATGCAGTAACTTCTCGTTCAACAATCAAATTATTAGTTTTTACAAAATTAACAATTTTATTAATTTCATGTGTGTTCATTTTTTCATGCCACTGTGATATTGTTTTTATTTTTTCTAAAACAATATTTAATTTTTCATCAAGCTCTTTTGAAGCATCAATTAAAATGTAATCTATTCCAAAATCTTTACAAACATTAATCATATAATCTTCATATATTTCTAAAAGTTTTTTAAAATAGGTTTTATTTTTATTGAAATTTTCAATTTCAATAGTCCTGTTTCTTTCAAAAATTCTTTTTTTAAATAGTTCTCAAGTTCCTGTTAAAATTACATATAATTTTGGAACACCATGTTCATAGATTAATTCTGTAGCAACATCTTTCCATAAGCTATCATAGTAACCAAATACACTTGGTCTTATAATATTCTCATGTGCAAACAATCAATCTTCAAATATACTTCTATCAAAAATAGTAATGTATTTGTCATTACAATTATTTTTATAATTTTCAAATCTATTTAACACAAAATATAATTGAAACACAGATCCATACAATACATTATTTGTTCTTTCATACATTTTTCCCAATAACAATGTCATTAATTGATCTTCATCATTCAATTCATAAACAACTTTTGAGTCAGTTAAATTCTCACTCAACTTTTTGGCTAGTGTACTTTTCCCAAATGCAATCATTCCACCAATAACAATAGAATTGGATACTTTAATTTTTTTTAAATCAGGTTTCAATTGTCCCATTTCTGTACTAATAATTCGCTTCTTTTTAAAAAAATTCATGCTCTCTCCTTTTGCTTGATGACAAAACAATTAATATTTTGTCATTTTTACATTAGAAAATTAATTTTTTTTAAGTTCTACTGCAAGTAAAGATGCAACATAAGCATTATTGCACACAAGTTCAATATTTGTTAATAAACTATCACCAGATGTAATATTTGAAATTTTAGAAAGCAAAAATGGTGTTACTTGCTTTCCAGTAATATTTGCCATTTTAGCATCATTTAATGCAATATTAATTGCATTATTAATTTTTTCAGGGTTGATTTCAAATTCAGCTGGAACAGGGTTTGCAACAATTTGACCACCTTTTAGTTTAAGTGCAGTTTTCGCTTCAATTATCTTCTTGAAATCTAAAGCATTTTCAATAACATAATCTACTTTAAATCCACTATCTCTCAAATAGAAAGCAGGGAATTTTTCTGTTTGATAACCATATATTGGAACACCATGAGTTTCAAGATATTCTAAAGTTAATCCAATATCTAATATTGATTTAACACCAGAACAAACTACAGTTACATTTGTATTACTTAATTCTAAAAGATCAGCTGAAATGTCCATTGTTATTTGTGCGTCTCTATGAACACCACCAATTCCACCAGTTGCAAAAACTCTAATACCAACTAAATTTGCTATCATCATTGTTGCAGCAACTGTTGTTGCCCCACTAAATTTTAGCCCTAAAATAGCAGGTAAGTCTTTTCTGCTGACTTTTTTAATTTCACTTTTATTTTCTGGTTTAGATAGATACTCTATTTCATGTTCTTCTAATCCAATGTGAATATAACCATTAATGATAGCTATAGTGGCTGGAACAGCTTTATTTTCTCTAACAATTTTTTCAAGTCTTATTGCTGTTTGATAATTATTTGGATATGGCATTCCATGAGAAATAATTGTTGATTCCAATGCAACTATTGGCAAATTATTTTTCAAAGCATTTTTTACTTCATTACTAAATTTTATATATTGACTAATTTTACTCATATTTTTATCCTCCTTTTTTTAATATTTTTTCACTTATATTTTGTGAAGTAGAGCTATTTGATAATAGTGTATATTTAACAATCTTTAATCCATTAATGACTTGTTCATATTTATTTAAGTCATTAATTATTCCATAAAAAATGCCACTTGCTAAAGCATCACCAGCACCACTTGCATTTATTACTTCAAAAGGTTTATTAGTTAACTTTTTGATAGTTAAATCATCATTATAATAAATACCATTACGCCCATCACTTACAAAAATATTTTTTAATCCTTTATTTAAAAGACAATTAATTTCTTTGTAAATATTTATATTAACTTCATTTTTATCTAACAAAGAAATTAATTCATTCTTATTAATTTTGATGCTATGAATGTATTGTAAAACATTTTTTAGTTTTTTTACTTTAATATAACTCACACCATCAACTAAAATTTTATTTGGAAAATTAATACATAAATACTCAATAACATCTTGTTTTAAATTAGTATCAATAATTATATAATTTGCCTTTTCTAAAATGTCTTCAAATTTTTTAATATAATCAATGTTAAGATAACCAATTGCTTTCATATCATTAACTGCTAAAAACATATCATTGTAATTATCTAAAACATATGAATATATAGGCATAGAAGTCTTATTATTTATTTTTATTTTTTCAATTGAAACATTTTCTTTAACTAGCATTTTTAGTGCCAATTTTGAAAAATAATCATCACCAATACTTGAAATAAATTCAACATCAACATTTAATCTAAATAAATTAATAAATATATTATAACTTACACCACCCAATGAAAAACTAATGTCTCCAATGTTAGATTCATTCATTTTAATATTATCCTTTATAGCATGACAAATATCTAAATTTAGTCCGCCAATAATAACTATTTTTTTGTTCATTCTTTTTCTCTAGCTTTATTATGATTTTTGTTATAACACAATAATTTATAATTATTGTTTCAAATTAACTAAAAATAAAAATTAATTTTATAAATTACAAGATATTTATAAGAAGTAATTATGAAAATTAAAACACATTATTAAAATAATAAAAAATCAAAAATAATAAATTATTTTTGATAAATTAAAATATTAGTTAAATTTATTGGTTTATTAGATAAATCATCAATTTCTAATACAACAGCACTAAATTGATACTTTCCAACTTGTTCTTCTAATCTAAATCTTTCACTATTTCCCATAAACATATTAATAATACTTTCAGGTTTGGCTCCAATAATTCCATTTTTAGGACCAGTCATACCAACATCTGTTATATATGCTGTATTATTGTAAATTTTAGTATCGTTTGTTTGAACATGAGTATGAGTTCCAAATATAGCTGTTACTCTTCCTGCAAAGTTTAATAAAAATGCATTTTTTTCACTTGTTGTCTCACTATGAAAATCAACAATATGAATATCAGAATTATCTTTTTCTAATAATTCTTCTAAATATAAAAAAGGATTTGTTTGTTGATCTTTAAAATGTACTGTAGAACCTAATAAATTAGTTATTCTAACTGATTTCTCATTTAATAAAATAGTCTTACTTCCAACTCCAAATTTACCAATTTCTAATTCATTTAATATGTTTGCTGGTCTAATAATGTTTTTTTGTTTAGACAATATTTCAAAAATGTCTTTTTTATGTCATGTATGATTTCCCATTGTAAAAAAATCAATACCTGAAGTATTTAATTCGTTATAATCTGCTCAATTTAAACCTCTACCTAAAGTAGTATTTTCAGCATTAGCTATGACATAATCAATGTTATAGTTTTTTTTAATATTTGATAGTTCACTGTGAATTGCATATTTTCCACATTCACCAAATATATCTCCAATAAATAAAATTTTCATTTTTTTCCATTCTAACAATCAATTAAGAAAGTTTTCTAATAATTGATTTATGATTTTTTAATATCGATTTTGTTCCATATGGATGTTTAAAGACAATGTCTAAAACATCATTTTTTATCCCTACAATTACCCCGCTTCCAAAAGTTGAGTGAATTATAGCATCACCTAAATTAAATTCTTTATCTTCTTTGTGATAAAAATCATCATATTTAATTTTTTCAGAGCTATTAAACCAAGAATTATTTTCTGTTCCAGTTATTCTTTTATATGATTCATTAATTATTTCAACATTAGGGTTACTTTTTATTTCATAAAAAAATCTACTTGGTGTTTTAATAATTTTTGAATCTGAATTAAATGTTGCACCATCAGAACTTGTAAGAAATAAATTTTCTTTTGCTCTTGTCATAGCAACATATGCTATTCTTCTTTCTTCGCTAATATCATTTGAATCAATTGATTTTTGTGAAGGAAAGATTCCTTCATTAAATTGAATAATAAAAACATTTTTAAATTCTAATCCTTTTGCTAAATGAACAGTCATTAAAACAACATTATTTTTTGTTTTTTCATTGCTTTCATCTAATGATGTATATAATGCTATTTCTTGTAAATATTCATTTATGGTAGAATTTGGATTTTTAAATTCAAATTGATTAATAGCTGATTTTAATTCTATTAGATTTTCTAATCTATTTTTTTCTTCTTGATCTATAAGCATTTGCTTGTATAACGTTTTTTCTAATATGTAGTCAAATAAATCTGTTAAAGACTTGAATTTTCTTTCCTTAAACTCATTTATTAAATTTTTAAATTCTATACATGCATTTTTAGTACTATTATTAATATCAATTTCATCTAAAAAATCAAATGCTTCAAAAGTAGTAATATTTTTTTTGTAAGCCAATTCTTTTAATTTTGTAAAAGTTGCTTCAGATATTTTTCTTCTTGGGGTGTTATAAATTCTAGATAAAGAAAGTTCATCATTATTACAAATTAGTTTCATATAAGCAAGAATATCTTTTACTTCTTTTCTTTGATAGAATTTAAAACCTCCAAATATAAAATAAGGTATGTTGGCCTTAATTAATTCTTGTTCTATATTACGTGACACGAAATTACTACGATATAAAATAGCTATGTCATTATAAGTGTATACACTACCATTAACAAGCATTTTTATTTTTTCCAAAACTCATCTTGATTCTCTATCTTGTGTTGATGCATTAAAATACAATACTTTTGTTCCAGCTTTATTGTCTGTATATAACTCTTTATCAATTCTATTTCCATTATTTTTAATTAAAGAATTTGACACATCTAATATATTTTTAGTAGAACGGTAATTTTTATCTAAAATCACTGTATAAACATCTTTAAAATCTTCTACAAATTCTTTAAATATTTCTTTATAAGCACCTCTTCAAGAATAAATCATTTGATCTGGATCACCCACAACTAGAATATTAGTTTTTTCTTTAGATAATAATTTAATTAATTCATATTGATCATAGTTAGTATCTTGAAATTCATCAACTAATATATAATCAAATTTATTTTGCCATTTCTCTAAAATATTTGGATTATTTTTAAAAATATGTAATGTGTAAATTATTAAGTCATCAAAATCAAAATGATTATTTTCTTTTAAATAATTTTCATATTCTAAATAAACCCTTTCAATAACATTAGCTTTTTTATTACCAATATCATTTTCTAATAAATTTTTTATTTCCTCTGCACAATCATTAACTGGAATTCTATTATTTTTTAAAGTACTTACAAAATATAAACAATTTGTTGCAGATAAAATATTTTTATCAATTCCACATCTATTATAAATCTCTCTTACAATTGATAATTGATCATCTTCATCAACAATAGTAAAATTAGAATACCTATTTGTATATTGCACTTCTTCTCTTAAAACTCTTAAACAAATACTATGAAATGTACCTATTCAATTAAATTGAAAATTATCAATAATAGAAGTTATTCTATTTTTCATTTCTGTTGCTGCTTTATTTGTGAAAGTAAATGCTAATATCCTTTTTGGATCAAAACCTATCTCTTTAACCAAATGAACAATTCTATAAACTAATACAGCTGTTTTTCCACTACCAGCCCCTGCTACAACTAGGGTACTACATAAATCACTTGTGACAGCTAAAAGTTGTTTATTATTCAATTTTGATAAATAATTGTTATCACTCATGAAATTACCCCCTAATCTATAATTGCTTCTGGATCTATTTCGCCTGGCAATCCATACTTAATATTAATTGTTTTAGACTGTTTTATATTTTTATTATTATCAATATCTGTACTATTAACATCAATCATTTTTAAAACAACAGTATTACTAAAATAATCATTCAAACTTCTTTTTCTTGATGTAAAAATAATATTTATAATTATTACTAAAGGACATAACAAACTTAGTGAAATTAATGTTGTAAAAATAGTCCCAATTACATTTGTTAATGTATCAGATTTATATCCAATAATATTTTTTATTAATGCTGTTGCTTCATTAGGATATGTAAAACTAACAATTCCAAAAACAAGAAAAATGATTGAAGGTAATCCCCACAAAAATAATTCTCTTTTAATCAATTCAAATAAAAATTTGAGATCTATTTTTTTATATCATTTATTTAAATAAATATTTTTTAATGAAACACTATATATTTTTATCTTAAACAAAGCAGAAAAAACTGTATAACCATTGAAAGCAAAAGGAATAACTACAAATCAAATAAAAAATAAAAAGAAAGTTAATAAAGATAACAAAAAAACTTTTCAAGAATATACTACTTCACCATCATTATAAAAAAGTGCAAAAACTAGTCCAATTACTGCACCTATAATAATTACTAAATCAAAAAATTTTGATATTAATCTAGTTCAAGCATTTGCTAAATTATATTTTGCTTTATTACTACTCTTTAAAGCTCCCATTTTTAAACCTATTTTAAATTCTTTCTAACATAAGAAAAATTTCTTTTAAATTCAAGAATATATTTTGATATTAATTTTCTATTTAAAATTTCCAATTTTGGATTCTTTTTATAATTTGGATAAATTCTATCTATTAAATCTGCAGCATTTTCAATTGCCTTAGTTACAATTTTTTCATTATTATGATATGACGAATACATTTTTTTAACAAATTCATACAAAATACAAATTGGTATTCATGTCAAATATGCATTAATTCTATCTTCATCATACTCATTCTTTTTCATCAATATTTCACATAACATTTCAGCAGATTCTAATATATTATACAAATTATATTCATAACCTTTTTTAAGTTCTCTTTTTCAATTAGCTAATTGTTTATCAAGATAGAATGCATATTTATAATTTTCTAAAACATTATAAATATAAAGTGAGTGAAAGTTTTTATATTGAGCAAACTCAATCTTATTATCAATTAAAAATTTTCTTTTAAAAATTTTATCTTTCAATGTTAATTTTATATTAACAATATTGTCTAATTCATTATCAAATCCAGCACCAACTTCATATGGCAAATTAGTTAACGAATCATTATTGCTAACCAAAAAATTAATATAGTCATATTTGTTATTATTAGATTTAATCACATCTAATAATTCACCAATAAAATTTGGCTCTAAAATAACTTTAGATTCTGTAAAGTATACATAATCACCTTTTGCTTTATCTAATGCAAAATTATAGGTAAAAGATCTACCAAAATTTTCCATAAACTTAATTATTTTTATTCTTTTATCTTTAAACAAATCAAATTTTTCTATAATATCTGAAGCATTATCAGAAGGGGCATCTAAAATTAAAATTAACTCAAAATTCTTATTATCTTGTTTAAGTATACTTTCAATTGATTCATTCAAATTAAAATGCTCTTTATAAACATGATATATTATTGAAATTTTCATACATTCCCCTTCCTTTTTACACATTAAATTATAATTTATAAAACAAATATAAAATGTTTTTTTATAAAAAACAAGTATTTTAAAAATACTAGTTATTTTGTTAGTTATATTAATAAAATTAATAATAATTTAATTAATTGCCAAATTATAAACCCATTCAAACAATAAATATATTATAATTCCATATTTAATTAATGAATAAAAAAATCCAAAACAAATAAAAATTTGTTTTGGATTAAATTATTAACGAATATAACTATCAACAAATTGTTCTAGTTCTTTTTTACTTCTAAATATTTGATTATTATAAATATATTTCTTGTCATCAACTAAGTTAATGTATTTTTCGAAATTAATGTTTTTAATTAATCATCTTTCAGCTCTTATTCTATCTGAAAAATACATTGTTCCCAAATCAGGTAATGTAGCTTTATAAATACTTACATTATTAATATCACTTGGTATATTTTCAAAACTATTATTCAAAATATAAGATGAAGTTAAAATGTTTTTAGTTTTTATATTAAATTTAGATTTAAAAGTAGCTAATAAAGATTCTTTTGCCTTACTAATAGCAAGTTTGCTGTCCTTTTCAACAAACATATCACTGCTAATGTTTCCATCAGAAGGCATAGTTGACCCATCTTTTAGTGCATTAGCACTATTATCAACAACATAATTTGAAGCTTCTTCTATATTATTAATGATAGCCCCATTGTTTCAAACTAATCCTGGCAACTTAAATTCTTTAGAATCAATATTATCAGCATAACCATCAACTAAAGTTGGAATCTTTGCAATTAAAGTAGGTCTAATAGAATTAAGTATATTATTAGCTATAACACTATGTTCTGCAGTATTAGTTGAAATTCCATTGCTAAATGAATAAACTTTTTTACCAAAATAAACACTTGTTTGATTTATATTTGAAATATCAATTGTTCCATTTGCATTATTAGTTATACCTAAATCAGAAATAACATGATTTAAAACTTCTTCTATTGAATTAAATGATGAAGAGTGATAACTATTCACATTTGCAAATGTATACTTATAACTAAAGTATTTATTATTAGATAAATCCATTTTTCCATATAACATTTGTTTCAATTGATCTCTTTTCAATTCTTCAGGACTATAATATTTAACTTGGTTATAATAATAAAATTCTTGAACTTGAGGAAGAGTAAATTGAATTGGTTCAATAAGTTTCATGTCATCTATTGAATTTACTTCTTTAACTTCTAAACCAAAATATCTACTTGTAGTTTGCCCACCATCTCAAATAAATTCTGTACCATCTGCTGTTGTATAAATATAGTAATCAGTAAATTTTTCAACTTTTAAAATTTCAGTAACAATTGCAAATATTTCAAAAGCTGCAAAAGCAATACCAAAAGCAGGACCAATTGCGTTAAGAACAGGCATTACATAGTCATCAAATTTTGTCATAATTTTAAATGAAGTTCATCTTTTTACAAAATCTAACTTTATAGCATTTGGATGGAAATGTAAATAATTTCACACAAAATTAGGTGTAAAATAATCTTTTATGTCATGTCACTTACGTCTAATAGCATTATTTAAAGTACTCATTAAATCTCAAAACCTATCAACATCATGTAACGTTGATCAAATTTGATATGATCAATATAAGTCATTTAGAGCATCTATAACTCCAATACTTGAAGCAAAACAAATACTTGTTAATTTTCCTACAGCTGCTTTGTATGCTGCTTGATTAGTAAGAGTTTCTTTAGTAGAAAAAACTCCTTTATTTAATCTATGATCTGTTAATACTATCAAATAAGTTTTGTATCAATCAGCATTAGGATTTAATTTTGTATATTCAATGAATCAACTAGCTTTATCTTTTATTTTATATAAGTAACCTGTTTGATCAAATTTACCAGTTTTTATGTATTCATCAATTTCAGCACGTAATGCTGCATCACTTAATTCATGGATAGTAGCATTTGATGCTGTTACACCAACCAAAATATCATAAATTGCTACATTTTTAGTTCTTAAAGAAGTAGATGATAAAACTTTAATTTTTTCTTCAGTACTTAAAGCAACAACATCTCTTACTTCTTTTAACTGACTATGAATTGCAAAACTTTCAAATATATCAGTAATATTTAACTTTGAAAAAGTTTCATAGATGTTTTTAAACACACTATAATTTTCTTCTTTATAAAATTCATCTTTGCTCATTACGTTAAATTCAAATAAATAACTTTGATCATAACCTGAAAAAGTCATTAACCCACTCAACATATTTAAATTATTAGCTGCTCCAATATATGAACTAATTGCAGCAATTAATAAAGGATATTCCTTTAATTTATTCATGTAATATTCAGGAGTTGTATTTAAATCTAATGTACTATCCCCAATTTTAAATAATGATTTAATATCAAGTTTTGAACCATCTTTTCCAATTAACATTTTTTCATCTAAAACAATGATGTCTAATATATCTTGTAAAAAATCAGCAACTTGACCAAAATAATCAATTGTTTTATCTATAATTTTTTGATTAGCATTTCTACTAATTAATCTTTGCAATATAAAACTATACATTATAGGGAATTTATAAAATGTATTATATTTCTTCCCATTCATTAAGTTAATATTAGTTGAAATAACTTCATTATATAAATCTTGACTAAAATCTTTCAAGTCAGATAAATATGTTTCATCTAAAGAATTTCCCATTTCATCTTGAAGTAATGTTCTAAAAATTCTAACATTTTTATTTTCATATTCTGATTCTTTCATATTTAATTGATTATCATCATTCATAATCATTGTAAAAAATGAACCAATCATATTATCAATTTTAGATTCTTGAAAAGCTACTTTATGTTTTGTGTTATTTGTCATACCACTAACTTTTTTTCACATACTTTTGTTTGTAAAACTACCAATATCTAAATTACCATTATAAAAATATGGTCCTATTAAGTTATAGTTATCATTAATGCTATTATCTATAACATATCTTGATTCACCTTGATTGCTTTGAACATGTTGATATGAAAAATTACTAACATCAATATCATTAATAACTGAATTAACATTTTCAGATGTTATATTTATTTTTTGATCATTTTTTGGATTTACATATTCTACAACTTTGCTTACATTACTATTTATAAAGTTTGTTAAATATGATACAGCATTAGAACTATTAACATTAATTGGAGCAGAAGTTGATCCATTAGGGGCAACTATAGTAATTGAATTAAAACTAGAATTATTATTTGGTAAATAATCAGAAAGCAAATAAGACCTTAAAAGCTCTTTTGAGTTAAAATACATATTGTTAAAATAATATGCTTCTCTAGGTTCAAAATAAGATGAATAAGCATCATCATTTGAAGTTTTAATTGAGTCATTCTTACCTTTATATATTGTTGAAGTATTTACTTTATTGTTACTATCTTCTTTATTAAGTTGTCCAATTACTTGATCTATTTGTAAAATACCTGTAGATTGATCTATATATTGTGATAAATCCAAAGATGTAACATAATTTTCAACACTTAATTGATTTTTATAGATATATTCTCTTAAAGCTTCTGGCGTTTCAAAAACTTGTTCTAATTTTCCTAATCTTAGAACTCATTTAGATTTTGTTTCATCTTCTCTTTTATAATTTTCAACAATTGAATTTTTTTCAACATAATTATAAACATCATTTTTGCTGCTAAAAGACTTTCCGTTAAATCATACAGTGTTTATACTTTGATTTGTTAAATGATAAACACAATAAGTCATAGGAGTTGCAACTAAAATTGTTGACATTGTTCCTAATAATATTGTTTTCTTTGATAAAACTTTAATTTCTTTTTTCGGCTTTGAAACAGTACCTTTTCTAAGGTTAACTTTATTTAAAGAAATTTTATTTGACATAATATAACACATCCTTATAATACGTTTAAATATTAAACATATATACATCCATAATATATACAATGATACATTATACAAATATATTACTTTCATTAGAAAATTCTATATTATTAGAATTGTTTTATATATGCATTTATAAAGTTGTATATATAATTTTAATAAAAAAAACAATAGTATTATATTTATACTATTGTTTTATCATATCAAAAATAAGTAAAAATTATTTTTTATTGTCCTTTGGATTATTAATATTTTTATTTCCTCTAGTTCTTATTACATTAGGATTAGAAACAATTATAGGTTTATTTACATTATTTGTTTTTGGATTACTTAATTTATTTTGCTCTAATAAATTTTTATTATTTGCCTTATTATTAGAAACTGCATTTGGATTAACTAATTTATCCACTATTTTCTTATTATAAATTTGGTTTGTTGTTTTTACAGGAATTACATTTTTGTTAATTTTATTTAATCTCTTTAATAATTCACCATTGTTATTTGAACTATTTTTCTTTGCATGCAAATATTTATTACGTCTAAATGTTAATATAATAGGAGTAATAATCACAATTAAAGCTAAAATAACACTAAGTATAATAACTAATGTTAAATAATTGTTTGAATTACTTTCAAGCGTTTTAAAATTTGTTAATATTATTTCAGCATTTGATTTTAATCCACTAGATCCTAGATTTTTATATAGTAATGTATATCTTACATTTACAGTACCTAAAGAATCATTACCTATAAATACTATTTCATCAATTTCAAAATATTCAGGATTTGTGTTTGTTGAGTTTAAAGATGTAGAATTTTTTATTGGTGATATTAAAGGATATAATTCATTAAATTCTTGTCAATTATTTTTATATTTGTTAACAAATTGAGATGGAAGCAAAAATTCATATTCAATTTTGTTTTTATTATTAGCTTGTCTTTCTTCATTAATTGAATTTAACATAGTTTCATAATTCATTTGTGGAATAGTATTTGTTTGAGTTATTCCATAATTTCAATCATATTTAACTAAACTATATTTGAAAGAAACTTCTGTCAAACTAAACAAATTTGATGTTTCCTGATTTGTTTTAAGTTTTTCTATAAATTCTTGTTTTACTAATAAATTGTAATAAGTGTTATCCACTGTATTAAACAATTTAATATTAGAATTAATCTGATTATTGTTAAAAGAAAGATTGTATGTTGCAACATTATTTGTTGTTTTATCACTATTTAAAGTTAAATTGATTTCACTTGAACTAAATCAATTATTTTTAATACCAATCGTTTTTCTTAATAAAGTTCCCAAATTATCATTAACATCACTAAAAGACATATCACCTGTTAATGATAATGCTATATTTTCATCAAATGTGATGCTATTACCTGTTACATCAGATATTTTTTTGCAACCTGTTCCATTAGAATTTGAATCAACAGTAACAATTAAATCAGTATCAGGAATAGTTGATGGTACAGTATTATCTTTTCTATATTTAATTGTAAAAGATGTTGTTCCAGTCATTAAATTATTATAATAAGCTTCAGTATAAGGAGTATCATTATATGTTAGTTCTCAATTTGCATAATTATTATAAATACTTGGAACATTTAATGAAGAAACTATATCATCTAAATCAAATTCATAAGGTAATTTATTTCTTTTAATTTCATTAAATTTTGTTTCATTAAGTGTTATTTGGGTTTGTATTATTTCTTTTACAAAATTTGTAAAATCATATCTTCCTCTAACATTAGTACTTTCCATACTAAGTGATGATAGAGATGATAAATCATATGTTAATGATAATATCCCTCCAACATCATCTGTAGTAACTTTTATTGGATAATTATAATTTGGTGTTGTATTACTACCTGTACCATTGATGCTAATTGAATTTATAGTTAAGTTTAATGAAGAACTTGCTCCTACAACAAAAAAGTTGTCTAATATTTCCTGTGTAGTTACTTCACTTGGTTTTTTAGTTTGCTTTAAAGTTTCAATCGCTTGATACTTTGTGCTATCTACAGTATCATTTGTAACTAAAATAAATTTTAATTTTTCTATTGTACTGAATATATTTAAATCTATATCAATATATCTTGTATACTTACTACCTGTATTTCATCATTCATCAAAATCAACTTTTACTCTAGCTTTTAATGCTCCTGTAGAATTATTAAACAAAACATTATTAGATCCTGATAATGTATAACCATTTACAGCTGTCATATTTTCTAGTGATTTTGTGATGCTATAATCAAAACTATTAGTTGTGTTTGAAAAACTATAACTTACTCAATTTAATATTTCACTCTCTGGAACATCTTGTGGTAACTTACTTTTATAATTAGAACTATCAGCTGCAGTTGAATAAGAATTCTCTATAACACGATTTCAACTATTAGATGCTGTAATAGTTCCAAGACTTGAAGTTCCTGGAACACCACTACCACGTTTAAAATTTATTTTTTCAGGATTTGTTGTTGACACATTTAGAGTTGAATTAAAATTTGCTGTATATGTTGACTCTTGCAAAACAAATCATCCATTATTATTTTTAATATTAGTATCATTGATCAAACTAAAAGATGGAATAGTTTTAACATTAGCATCAGTTGTAATAGTTAATGCTGTATGCATAGAAGATATTGTTGAATTTTCTATTTTAAAAGACCCAATTATATATTTTGCTCAATCAATTGTTTTAGGAGTGCTACTTGTTGTTCCATATGCTATATAATATAAAACATTGTTTTTCTTATCCAAATCAAAAGAAAGAATAGAGTATGGTGAACCACTCATCATAATATTTGATGTACTATTACCTTGAGTAAATGTATGACTATTTCCTGTTTTATCATAATAAAATTTAAAAGTTCAAAATGACTCAGTTCCATAAATAAAACTATTAGTATAATTAGAATCACCTATTGGAACAACACTTGAGTCCATTAGCAAATACATTTGTTTATTTTGTTCAATATAAGGGATTACAACAGGGGCAGCAACTGAATGTTCTGAGTGAGAGCTTGTAGTTGCATTACCATTTGTTGAATTAACTTCAATTTCACTAGATTTAATTACAAAATTTAATGAACTATCAAATAAAAAATATTGAATTTTATCTTTAGTTGTTCCAGTATTTTTAGTAAAAAGAGTAAATCCTCATACATCATTGCTTATATCAAAAATAGCTTGAATAGATTTACTTGCTTCATATGTAAAACCAGCAGATGTTAAACCTGTAAACTTAGTTTGTACAACATCATAACTTATTGAGTTAACTAATTTAATATCACTGTTTCCATTATTATTAAAACCATTTTTTGGTATCGGAAAAATCACACCATTATTTTTATTAATATAAAAATCAAATATTTCCATATTCCCAAGCGTAGAACTTGATAAAATTCCAAGAGTATTATTTGACTTTGCATAGTATGGTAATCCAGTTTGTAAGTTTAGTTGAAATATAAAAGGAGAAGTAGAACTGCTAACTGTAACTTTTCCATAAACAATAATATGATCTGTAAATGGATTGTATTTTACAGAAAAGTTATTAGCAACACTACTTGGTACTGAATTATTAATTTGCTTTATTATTGAATTATTTGAACTTAAATCATATTCTCAAACAACTGTGTTAAAAAAAGAAATTAATCTAACTTTTGTTCCAGAAATATTAACAATTCCATATGGAGTTTCATTATTATTATTTCTATTATTAATATTTAAGGACATATCATCAAAAGAAACAGATTTTAAATTATTCTTACTAACATTATAAAAAGCATTGTCATTTTTTAAAAAACCTATAGTTGCTGTAGATAAACCAACTACAGAAAATAAAAAAAATGCATTCATTAATATCTTATTATTTTTTTTCATACTAAACAACCATGCTTTTAATTCAATAATATGATTATATATAAACAATTTATCTCATTCAATATTGAAAATATAAAAAAATTATTGTTATTTTTTTATCACAAAATAAAAAAGTAGGTTTAAACCTACTTTAATAAACATTATTAAAATTCATACTTATTATTTTAATTAATTCCAAAACTTCTAAAAGATATTCTTTTAAAATCTATATATCAACAAGAAGCTTTAAATATTACATATCTTTCTTCATCATAATATTCTCTAGTAATAAACATCTTGTTTAATTCAGTATCATACTCAATATATTCATCAAATGAAAATCCCTTAACATTAGAATCAATTATATAATCACATATATTCATATCTAATTCATACTGTTCTGCAATAT
Source organism: uncultured Mycoplasma sp. (assembly GCA_947648205.1). Lineage (GTDB taxonomy): Bacteria > Bacillota_I > Bacilli_A > Mycoplasmatales > Mycoplasmoidaceae > Malacoplasma > Malacoplasma muris. Next base: position 25,494 of record CANSNC010000005.1, on the reverse strand, counting down.
CAACATACAAATCCTTTGATACTGATCATTTAACAACACCTATAACACTTTTATTTTTATCATAGTATTCTGTTATTAATTGCACAACAGCTTCTTGAGTATTTATAACTTTTGTTCTTTGGGTTTTTGAATTATTTTGAATGAATTTAGGTAACATGATTATTATGACAGAATTGTCTGATACATAATAGCCTGAACCACGAACAGGTTTTAATATTCCAGCAGATTCTAATGCCACAAGAGAACTACGAGCTGTTAATCTACTACAATTAAATTTTCTAGCAAAAGCATTTTCGCTTGGCAATTTTTCATTAACAGGAAATTCACCTTTTAATATTTTTAAAGAAATATAAGAAATAATATAACGTTTAATCGAATACATAATATATACCAATAAAATATGTAAATGCTAAAAACACTCACATATTTTATTAATTAAGCAATATATTTCATTCCGATGGCTTTTAAAATCGCTGACAATACAAAGTTGAATGGTTTGTTTAAGTGAGGCAAGAAGTAAACATCTGTAAATGCTACATCTAATAAACTTAATCCTTGTTGAATTGCTAACCCTAATGAGAAAATTCATTCTGTATGGTTTGCATCTCCATAAGATAAAATTTGAGCCCCTACTAATCTCAATGTATCTTCTTCATAAACTACTTTAACACCAACTTTTTCAACTGTGTTCATTCATTCTGGTCTGTCATTATCTTCATAGAATGCAGATTTAACATTTAAACCAAATCTTTTAGCAGCCTCTTCACTTACACCAGTACTTGCAAATTTATGATCAAATACACACAATGCATTTGTACCTACAATTGATTTTAATTGTACATATTCAGCACCATTAATTTGTGAAGCAGCAACAATACCTGATTTAACTGCATTTGTAGCTAAAGCAATGTTTCTATATTGTTTAGTTGCAGCATCATATATAGCAGCACAGTCACCAATAGCATAAATATCTGGATCGCTTGTTTGAACTTTTTCATTTACTTTAATTGCACCATTTTGAACTTTTTCAAGATCTGGTAACAATGAATGATTTGGAGCAAATCCTAAACATTGAATTACTAAATCAGCTTGGATTTCATTACCTTTATCAGTAACTAAACCAGTAACTTTTCCATTTGAATCTCCAACATATTTAGTAACACCTTGTCCTAAATATACTGAAACACCTGAAGAAACTAATTTATTTTCTAATACATCTGAAAATTCTTTATCAAAATAATTAGCTAAAACTCTTGGAGCAAAATCTACTAAAACAACTTTTTTTCCTTTTTGGTGATAAGCTTCAACTAATTCAATACCAATATAACCTGCACCTATTACAGCAACTGTTTTAATTGTTGGATCATTAGCTTTTTCAATTAACTTTAAAGCATGTTGATAAATCTTACAAATTTCTACATTTTTTAAATCTTGATTTTCTACATGTCTATCAATAGGTCAACTACCAGCTGCATAAATTAATTTATCATATTTTCATGCAGTCAATTTATTGTTAGATAAATCTTCAACATATACAGTTTTAGAAACTCTGTCAATTTTTTTAACATCATGTTTCATAAATACTTTAGCACCCATTTTTGTTAATTCAGCTGGGTTAGAATAAAATAAATCTTGTGTATTTTTTACTACACCTCCAACTGTTAATGCTATCCCACATCCTAAGAAAGAGATGTTGTCATTTCTGTCAAAAGCAACAACATCAGCTGATGGATTTTGAGAAAGTAATGTTCTAATTGCTGAAGTACCAGCATGGTTTACACCAATTACAATTGTTCTCATAACACTTATATCCTTTTTTATAAAAAAATTTTTTTATAAATATATTGTAAATCTAATAAATAAAAAAAATTCATTAATTTTTAATATTTAACAAAATTAATGAATTAAAAATAAATTTTAATTTAATTACTATTTTTTCTTGTGCTTTTTTAACAACATTCAACTAACAATTCCTACTATACTACCAACAACAATAATAGATGCTACAATTGAACAAATAATTATTAATTTTGTTTGTGATGAACTATTTTTATTATTAGTATTATTAACATTTAAATCATCTTGATTTTGTGATGAAGAATTTGATACAAAAATTTTTAATTGTTTATTTGAAACAACTTCATTATAATTGTTTGTTCCAACCACATATGCTTGAACATAATATGTTCCTTCAATATTAGGATATTCATCATATATTTTTCCACTACTAAATGTTTCATCTGTTGAATATCTAAATTTAACTTCTCCAAAAGTTGCATTAGCAACTGGTTTATTATCTTTAATTTCAAAGTGTGTAATTGTATTTGAAACTATCTTTTGAATTGTAAAAGTAGTTTCTTTTGCACCATTATAATTACCTAAACCATTAACAATGACTTTGGCTGCTCCAACATTCAAATTATTTTCATAAGTTAAAGTATAATCTGTGTTTTCAACTAATGTACTACCTTCATAAGAAACACTTACAGTAGGTCTAATTTCTTTACCTGTATAGTAATAAGATGAAACATCTAAAAAAGTTATAATAGCATTACTTAAATTTTTAATTGTTGGATCAGGATTTGGGTTTGGAGTTGGAGTAGGATCTGGAGTTGGTGTTGGGTCTGGATTTGGATTTGGTGTAACAGAACCACCACCACTTGATTTTTTAAATATAATTTTAGGATAAAATGTTCAATAATAATCTTGATTTTCTGAACCAGTATACATCAAATGTTCAGTTACCAATGTATCAAAAGTAATGTCTTTGTTTTCATCAACAAGCCATTTTCAATCTTTTGGTAATTTAATTTGAGAATATTTTGTAATGTTTGGATCAATGCTCATTTCCATATATTGACTTAAATAATCTTTTTTATAGACTCCTAGTTCATCAAGATTTGGAGTATAAGGCATTAATAAACTATAATTTTTAGATAATTGTCCTGAATATTCTCCAATACCTTCCACTATAAGAGTACCACTACCTATAATTTCATCCATTCTTCCAGCAGGAAAATCAACACCCTTAGTGCCTAACCTTTCTATTCTACTTTTTAATTTATAATCTTGATTTCTAACTAATTTTTTATCGTTGATATAAACATCAAAATCTAATGACTTATTAGATTTATAGTTATAATAATGCTGATTTAAAACAACCTGTCCATAATTAAGATTTTTAGAATTTTCTAAATTAGCATTCTTATCATCTTCTGTATATGTTATAGCTCTAATTCTTGCTACTGATGAGTTATCTAATAAATTTTTTCATTCATTATTTTTATCTTTATAAAAAGTCATATCATTTTTTGATAAAGGTTCTTTTGTTGTTTTGATTATTGGTTCTGATGTACCATCATGTTCACCACTTATTATTTTTATAACCACACTATATGGTTTGTTATGTGGTAATTCCACTGGTTTATTTAATCTCAAAAAATACATACCAGGAAATTGATATGTTGCTTGTTCTTGGTGAACAATAGTACCATTTGTAGGATTATTTTTAGGGGATTTTGGTATTCCAGTATCAATATTTTTTAAATCTGTATAAACACTTACTTCAACAGTTACATTTTGTCCGCCTAGTTCAAATGAAACTTCTTTTAAAAATTCTTTCTTATTATATGATGTTTTAAGAGCAGGATATATAGCAGCACTTTCTTTTATTATAGGCAAAGTATATGATTCATAGTTAACATCATAATGATAATAATTAGCATCTCTATATTCATTAGGTGATCCATAATTTGCAGCTGTAACATCCACAATATAAGAATCATATGATGCATAATAATATCCATTATCATGTGCTCCTGAACCTCAACTATTTTTTACAATTCAAGCACCATCTCTACTAGGAGTATCACCTCTTGTAAACAAGTCTTTTGATATAGTATCATCTCAACCAACAATTACAGAATTGTGAGTAACAGTTCCTTTTTTTAAATTATAATAATTTGATCCATTTGTACTCAAAATAGCTGAATTATAACTACAAGTTACACCACCATATTTTTTTATAGCTTGTTTAATATTATCAATAGTTTTATTGTTATCATCTAAAAAAACATATTCATTTAGATAAGCTGCAGGTGTACCATATTCATTACCTTTGTTTGCTGGCATCTCCTTTTCAAACACCACTGTTCCATATCACATAGATAATTTTACATTTGCATATGAAGTATAAAACCCACTAACTAAATTGCTTTCTTTGTAGTCATCAAAAGTTAAATTTAATTTGTCAGCTTCTTTCAATCAATTTCTTGTAGCAAAATTAATGTTGTTTGCATTAATAGAAATGTCTCTTATGTTATTTTTATTGATATCTGGATATATTTTATTTTTCAATAAATTATTTTCAGCAAGAGAAGCAGTTGAAAATGCTCAACATAAAGGATCCATAGCTTGGTTTTTTACAGGTGCATCAAACTCTGTTCCTCTAGGATCATACTTTGTTGGAAGCACCTCATTTGATCTAAAATCCCTATGAATCACATCTCCTTCATATACTTGTTCTTTATCTTTATTAGTTAAAAAACTTTCTCTTTGGATAAAACTAAAACTATAAAAAGCAAAAGATACCAAAGGAAAAAATGATGATAAAGTTAAAATTTTTTTTAAAGATTTTTTCATAACATTCCTCTATCAATTATGTTGATTATACTTTTTTTTTTTTCAAATCAATACAATCTTACAAGTTGTAAAGCAGTATAATAACATTTGTGATTACTATCAAAATCTAAGATTTTACATTAAACTAATTTCCCTGTTCTAACTCAATTATTATGTCTCTTAAATATGCAGCTCTTTCATATTCTTGATTTTTAGCTGCAGTTAACATTTCTTCTCTTAATTTAGCAATTGTTTGTCCTCTCATTTGTTTTGCTTTTTTAGATTTATCCATTAAAGATTTAAAATCAAGATTAACATCACTTCTATTAAGATCTAATGCTATTGGTTTAATAATTGTTTTTGGAATAATATTATGTTTTTTATTAAATTCTATTTGCAAATTTCTTCTTCTAGTTGTTTCTTTGATTGCAGTTTCCATTGCTTCAGTCATATTATCAGCATACATAATAACTTTACCATTTGCGTTACGAGCAGCTCTTCCTATAATTTGGATTAAAGATTTATCACTTCTAAAAAATCCTGGTTTATCTGCATCTAAAATAATTACTAAAGAAACTTCTGGAACATCAAGTCCTTCTCTAAGCAAATTAATACCAACAACAACATCATATATACCTTTTCTTAAGTTGTTTAAAATTTTAAACCGTTCTAATGTCTTTAACTCATTATGTAAGTATGCAACTTTAATATTTTTAGTTTTTAAATATTGAGTTAATTCTTCAGCCATTCTAATTGTCATAACAGTAACAAATGTTCTTTCTTTCTTTTTAATTTGATCCCTAATTAAATTTTCAATATCTATTATTTGATTTTCTGTTTTTCTAATCTCTACAATTGGATCAACAAGACCTGTTGGTCTAATAATTTGTTCGACAATTTTTTTAGATTGATTGATTTCTCATTCATTAGGTGTAGCAGAAACATATAAAACTTTATTAATTTTATTTTGAAATTCGTCAAAATTTAATGGTCTATTATCAAGAGCACTAGGAAGTCTAAAACCATAATCAACAAGTGTTTGTTTTCTATTTCTATCAGTGTTATACATACCTCTAATTTGTGGAACCATCATATGTGACTCATCTACAATTAATAATCAATCACTACCTTTAAAAAAATCAAAAATTGTATATGGAGTACTTCCTTCTTCTCTAAGTTCTAAGTGCCTTGCATAATTTTCAATTCCAGAACAATATCCAAATTCTTTAAAAGAATCAATATCATGTGTAGTTCTTTCTCAAATTCTTTGGGCTTCAATTAATTTATTATTTTTAATAAAATATTTATGTCTTTCATCAAGTTCTTCTTTAATTCTTTTTAAAGATTCTTCTAGAGTGGCTTTATTTGCTAAATACAAATCAGCTGCACTAATAGTAATTCTATTTTCTTTTCTAATCACTTTTTTAGTTAAAGGGTCAATAATACTAATATCTTCAATGTCATCACCAAAAAAAGAAATTCTAATATTGAATTCATCTGTATATCCTGGAGCTATTTCAACAAGATCTCCTTTAACACTAAATTTACCAGTTGTTGTATCTATATCATTTCTTTGGTAATTTAAGTTTACTAATTGATATTGTAAATTTTTAATTTTAATAACATCACCTGTATGTAAAATAATTTTATTGTTCATAAATTCAACAGGTGGAGTTGAAGCATAAATACTTGCAACGCTTGCTACAACAATTACATCATCTCTTTCAGTTAATGATGTTAAAGCTGACAAATTCAACATTTCAATATCATTATTTGTTTGTGAATTTTTTTCTATATAAGTATTTGTTTTTGGCAAAAAAGCCTCTGGCTGATAAAAGTCAAAAGCAGATACAAAATATTCAACTCTATTATTAGGAAACATTTCTTTGAACTCACTATATAATTGAGCTGCAAGTGTTTTGTTATGAGCCATTACAAGAGTTTTACAATTTAAATTTTGTATAATATTTGCCATTGTAAAAGTTTTACCTGTACCAGTTGCTCCAACTAGAACTTGTGATTTTAATTTTTCTTTTTTAAATCCTTCAGTTATTTTTGCAATTGCTTCAGGTTGATCACCACTTGGTTTATATTTACTTTGTAATTCAAATTTCATAAATATGCCTTAATTAAATGTATATAAATTTTAATTTACAAAACAAAATTTTCATTATCTATTTACTAATTAAAATAAATAAAAAATATTGACTTTAATAGTCAATATTTTAAATATAAAAATAGTTATTGTATTTTTCTTTCCATAATGTATGTTGCAGCTTCTTTATCACAAACAACAACTACATCAGTATGATAATTTAAAGAAGTGATAGGTCAATTTTCATCAAATTCATTATTGAAAAATAAATTATATAAAGCTTCAGCTTTTTCAACACCATAAGCAACTAAAACAATTTTTTTAGAATATAAAATTGATTGTATTCCCATTGTTACAGCATAATTTGGTACCAAACTTCTATGACCAAATGTTTTTGATAAACTATTCATTGTAGGTTCACTTAACTGAACAACACTTGTAAAATCTTCAAAAGAAGAAACATTTGGTTGATTAAAGGCAAGTTCACCATTATTACCTACACCCATTAATAATAAATCTATATAACCTTTTGATTCAATAAATCTATCATAATCAACATAATCATAATTTGGATCTGCATTAAAATCAAATCCAAAAGGAATAGGGAAAAAAGTATTGTCTTTATTTATATCAATGTGGTCAAATAAATTTTGATCCATATAATTATGACGAGAAAACTCATAATTCTTATCTTCTATACCAATAAATTCATCCATATTAAATGTACTAACATTTGCAAAACTTATAACATTTGCTTTATTAGCATCAATTAAATTTTTATAAATAATTAATGGTGTAACACCTGTTGGTAACCCCAAAATTAAATTTGGATTATTTGCTACAGCTTTCACAATTAAATCACTAACATACTTGTTAGCATTATCTTTAGTTGGAAAAACCAAAAATTTTGGTTTAATAAAATTTTGTTCCATAGTAAGCTTGTCCTTTTTGCTAAATACTAAAATTAATTATACATTAATTACTTTTAGACTTTTCAACAATTAAATCCATTAATTGTTGGTCAAAAGTTTTTCTATTCTTTTTTTCAAGATATTTTTTATCATAATAATTTTTAGCTGTTTCTTTTATTATTTCTGTTTCAATTGCATCTTTATAATCTTTTTGATTAAATTTAAATTCTTTTTTCAAACTCTCAAAAGTATCTTCACTTAATTTATCAGCATTTTTGTTATAAGTTGTAACATGAGGAGTTATTACAAAATCATCAGGATAGTTATTTGAATTAACTACATTTTTTGCATATACAACAGGTTCTGAATCAATAGTAACCTTAGGCTTTGAATCTATTGGTTCAATATCTTTATCAAAAACTGTATGAACATTGTTTTCTGGTTTGTCATATTCAATTTTGATATCTTCTATTTCTATTTCATTTTTTTTAATTAAAACAGGTTTAAAATTATCATCATGAATTTTTTGTGTTCTTTTGTCATCATCATCCCACATATCAAAATCAAATAAAGGTTCATTTTCAACAAAAGCTTCATCAAAATCACGACTTAAAATATTATCTACATCTGTTTCTTTATAATATGGATTGAAAAGATATTTTGGATTATGAGGATTTTGTTGAATGTCTTCATTTGGATTATATCTTTTCATTTTAGGTTTTAATTCACTTAGTTTTTTACCACTAGGTTTAACTAAATTTTGATCTGATATAATTTCAGGATTAATAGGTTTATCATTTTCTATAACTTCTTGATTTACAGGAACTTCTCCACGTAAATTATTAGCATATTCATCAATAGATACATCTGGAGTAAATTCAGGTTGAATATCTTCAAATTCATTAACATCATTTGCTTGAATTGTTTCTTCTAACTCTTTACCAAGATTATCATTTTCATCTTCTTCACTAGAATTATTAGAAATTTCTTCTAAACTATTATTGTCATCAATTATAAAATCATCTTTATTAACTATTTGTTCATCATTTTCTTGACCATCTATTATTTCAGAATTATCTTCATCAATAGAATTAATATTTTCAATTTGATTATCAATTGTAGGAATTAATTTAATTGGAACATCAGAAGAAGCAAAATTATTTTCAATTTCATTTAAAGAAACATTTTCATTTGGATATTCATCAAAAAAAACATCTTTTTCTTCTTCAATTGGTTCATCTTGTAATTCTGAAACAATTTCTTGAGGATTGTTTTGAATATAATCTAAATCAAGTTTATCTTTTTCATTTTCAATATTTTCAAAATCATTAGTTTCATTTTCATAATCTTCTAATTGACTTGCAACATTATCAATAGTTTCTGAATTGTTAGACATTTCAAAATTATCAATATCTTCTAAATTATCATTAGATTCATTTATAGTAGGGATAGTTTTATTATCAGAATAATCTATCGGTTGGCTTATCAGATTGTTTGATTTGTCTGTTTGTCTGAAAAAGTTTTGCACTTTTTTTTTATCAAATTGCTTAATCTTAGCCATGTCAAGTGCATCAGTAATTTCTGCAGTTTCATTTGGTAAACTTAATTTACAAATTCCATTAATAACATCTCTAACAATATCACTCTTCATTTTTTCAAATAAATTATTACCATCTTCTATATAAATATTTAATGGACTTCTTTGTTCAAGAGATCTTAAATTAACACCTTCTCTTAATTTAGTCATTTTATCAATATGATTTGTTCATTTTTGATCTAAATTAACTAATAAAATTTCACCAATTACATTGCTTGCATTTATGTTAGTTAATATTTCTATTTTTTTGTTAATAATTATGTCAAACAGTTCAAGTAAAAAATCTCTTGCAGAATCTAAAATGATATTATCAAAATCATTCTCACCAAAATAATTAAATTTCAAAAATTCTTCATTAACAACTTTTACAAATGCTTTTGAATCAATAATTGCAGAATTATCTTTATCCTTTAAAGAATATACAAGATTTGATGCATATTCTTTTGCCATATTTTGAATTATTTTGTAATTATTTTCTTGTAACAATATTTGATCACGTTGTTTATAAACAAGTTCTCTTTGCAAAGATAAAACATGGTCATAATCCATTAAATTTTTTCTAATATCAAAGTTTAAACCTTCAACTTTTTTTTGAGTTCTATCAAGCATTCTAGAAAAGAAATTTGAATCAAAGAAATCTTCTTCAAGTTTTTGAGATGCCTTTGCAAATCTATCAGTGGCAAATCTTTTAAACAGTGAATCTTCAAGAGATGTAAAGAATCTTGATTCACCAGGATCACCCTGACGACCTGTTCTACCACGTAATTGATTATCTACACGACGAGATTCATGACGTTCTGTACCAATCACATATAATCCACCTAATGATTTAACTTCATCAGAAACTTTTATATCAGTACCACGACCTGCCATATTTGTAGAAATTGTAATAGCACCTTTTTGACCTGCAATTTTAACAATTTCTGCTTCTTTAGAATTGTCTCTAGCATTTAATACTTGATGAGGAATTCCTAATTGTTGCAATCTATCATGAATAATTTCAGAGTCTGTAACTGAACTTGTACCCACAAGTATTGGTTGACCTTTTTTGTGTCTATTAACAATTTCTTCAATAACATGATTTCATTTAACTTTTTTAGTACCAAAAAAGTAGTCAGCTTTATCAATTCTAATAATAGGACGATTAGTTGGTATTTTAACAACAACCATATTGTAAATTTTTAAAAACTCTTCAGCTTCTGTCATTGCAGTACCACTAACTGCACTTAATCTTTGATAAAGTCTAAAAAATGATTGATATGTAATAGTTGCCATGACAACATTTTCAGGTTCAATTTTCACCCTTTCTTTAGCTTGAATAGCTTGTTGTAAACCAGCATTATAGCTTCTTCCTTCAAGAATACGACCAGTAAATTGATCAACTAAATAAATTTTGTCATCTTTTACTAAATACTCTCTACCATTTGCAAATACATAATGAGCCATTAAAGCATTTGTTACTTTATGAACAATTTCAGATGATTCAACTGAATATAAGTTTTTTAAACCAAAATAATTTTCTACTTTTTTAGCACCTGAATCTGTCAATGAAATTGTATTTGATTCAACATCAATAAAATAATCTTCTTCTTGCAAACTAGATACAATATTATCAACATCAAGGTATAAAGAGTAATCTTCTTTTGGGTTACCAGAAATAATTAGTGGCGTTCTTGCTTCATCAATTAAAACAGAGTCACCTTCATCAATAATTACAAAAAAAAGTTCACGGATGACTTTTTCATCCATACTTCTTACCATGTTATCTCTTAAATAATCAAAACCAAGTTCTGAATTTGTTGTATAAGTAATATCTCTTGCAAACATTTCTTTTTTTGTTTGTTTATTAAGTTGAGATGTATTATAACCTACAGTTATTCCTAATTTTTCAAATGCTTTTTGAGCAAACTCAGCATCACGTTGAACAAGATATTCATTAACAGTAACAATATGAACACCTTTTTTCATCAATGCATTTAAAAAAGCAACAAGTAGAATTGTTAATGTTTTACCTTCTCCAGTATACATTTCAGCAAAATCACCACAGTGAACAACATATGCCCCCATCATTTGTACAGTATATGCAAGCAATTTGTGTTCTCTATAAATTATTTCTCTAGCAATAGAAAAAGCATCAACGATGATGTCATCTAGTGTGAATTTATTATTAGCCAATCCATCTATTAAATAATCTGTTCTAATTTTTAAATCTTCAATAGTTAGACTTTCATATTCTTTTCTATTTAATTCAACTTCTTCAGCAATTAATCTTGCTCTAACTAAAATTTTTGATCTTTTTTTAATTTTTTTGATTTTCATTTTCATTATAGCTTAACACCTTTCTGTTTGCACACTACATTATTAATTTTACCATCTAACACAAAAATTACTCTATTTGCAAATGTAGATATTTTTTCATCATGAGTAATTATTATTATTGTAGTTTTCAATTCTTGATTAATTTTTACAAATGCATCAATTATATTTTGAGACATTTCTTCATCAACAGCACCTGTTGGTTCATCTCCAAATATAATTAAAGGATTTTTAGCCATAGTTCTTGCAATAGAAGTTCTTTGTTTTTGTCCACCTGACATTTCATAAGGATATTTTTCTTTTTGAGATAATAAACCCATAATTTCTAAAATTTTCAAACAACGTTCTTTTTCTTTTAACTCAGTTAAAGCATTAAAGTTTTTCTCTTGTTGAAATACTTTTTCACTATAAGTATTTTTACCAAGAAAACTGCCCATTAAAACATTTTCATAAACAGTTAAATTTGGTAGTAAACCATATCTTTGAAAAACATAACTTATTACATCTTTTCTAAAACTTGTTAATTGTCTACTAGTTAAATTTTGTAATTTAAATCCTTCAACATTAACATCCCCATATGTAGGAACATCAATACCAGACAGCAAGTTCATTAAACTTGTTTTTCCTGATCCACTAGGTCCTAAAATAACAACAAAATCACCTTTATAAATATTTAAATTAATGTTGTCTAATACCTTTAATGCAAATGTCTTAGAACTATAATATTTTGTAACATTTGTTAAAGATATTGCTATATCTGGTGGCAAAGATGAATATTTATCACTACTTACTAATTTTTCTGCTTTAGAAATTTTTGAATTAAGTGACCTATACAATTTATTTTGCTTATTAATAAGTACTTTATTAGTTGTATTTTCTTTGTTAATATCAATTTGAGTATTAATGTCTTGTATTTGCTTATATAACCATTCCATTTGGTTGATTAATTGAGACAATTTAGTATTTTTATTTTCAGGAATATTCTTTTTAGTTTTATCATTATCAACATTATTTTTTTTAATTAAATGATTGGTATTACTAGTATCTTTCTGGTTAATCACTTTATTATTTTCCACTGTAAACTCCTTAAAAAGTTAATACTATTATTTAATATTATAAAACTATATATAAATTTAGAAAATATATTATAATTATAAGGTATATTTCTGTTGCAGATGTAGTTCAATGGTAGAATACAACCTTGCCAAGGTCGAGACGCGGGTTCGATTCCCGTCATCTGCTCCATTTAATAAAATAACTTACAAGCAAAACTTTGTTTGTAAGTTTTTATTTTTCAATAAACTGCTTTATTAAAGGTAAAATTTCTCTATTTTCAGTTAAAGGTAAATGACTGCAATTATCACATTCAACCAAAGATAAATAATTCCCACTTACATTTTCAACAAAATTATTCACTGTTGCTTTATAAGGTACTATTTCATCATGCTTTCCAATAACTAAAAGTGTAGGTATTTTTATTTCTTTCATAGCCTCTTGTATATTATCAAAAAATTGTTGCATTAACTCTTTATTAAGCAATGTTTTTAAATCTTTGTATTTAGTGTTTAAAGAGTTAAATTCATTTAAACAATATAGTTCAAATTTTTCTTTTGTCCCAAAAAACTTTATAGGATCATAAAAAAGTTTTGACATAATAAATTTTGTATCTTCATAAGTTTCAGGCATTAATTTTTTTGACATTTCATAATTTTCAAAAACTGCTTTATTTGCTGGCCCTTCAAGAATTAATTTAGTAATTCTTTCTTTAATTTTTTTATAAACCAATAAAGCAATTCCGCCACCCATAGAGTGACCTAAAATAATTAAGTTATTAAGATTATTTTTTTTAATAAATTCAACAACTAAATCAACATAATAATTTTGATTTAGTTCATTTAAACTTAAAAATTTACTATTGCCATGTCCTGGCATATTTATACCATAGAAATTATACTCATTAAAAAAATATCTAAAACTAATTTTATTATTAAAATTACCAGTAAAACCATGTAAAAATAAAATATTCCCTTTAGGGTTATCAATTTCACTTATATAAGTTTCTATATCATTTCAATTAACGTTCATACATAAATACCTAAATAGATAATATGTTTTATTATATAGAATAAAATATTAATATAATTAATATTATGATAAAAAATAAACTATTTGAATATGATAACAAAATAAGAAATTCTTATAAAAATATATTAGGAATAGATGAAGTAGGCAGGGGGTGTGTTGCAGGCCCTCTTGTTGTTGCTGGTGTTATTTTAAAAAAAGATTTTTATGATTCAAGAATACAAGATTCAAAGAAAATAAAAACATTAGAAAAAAGAAAAGAACTTGCAAATCTAATTATTAAAAATTGTATTAAATATAAATATGTAATATTTAATAGTAAAGAAGTTGATTTAATTAATCCAAAACAATGTTCAAAGTCAGGTATGAAAGAAATAGCTATAAATCTTAATGGCTATTTTGATATTGCAATTACAGATTATGAAAATATTGATTTAGATATTAATCAAATAAATTTAAAACAAGGTGATAACAAATGTTTTTCAGTGGCTTGTGCATCAATTATTGCAAAGCATATTAGAGATTTAGAAATAATAAAATTGAACAATTTATATCCAGAATATGATTTCATTAACAATCAAGGTTATTTAACTAAAAATCATATTTCTTTATTAAAAGTATATGGAGTAAAAAAAGAAATTTATAGATTAACTTACAAACCAATCAAAAAAATCTTAAATAATCTTTATTAATACATATAATTAAAATTAAAAGGTGTGTTGTATATATGAAAAAAATAGATGTCCCTTTATCATCATCACTTGAATACATATTAATAAGTAATGATAGTAAATTCTATGGTTACTATCATATGAAATTAAAATTTAAAGAAAAGCAAAAATTATATGATTATGAAGTTAAAAAGCAATTGTGAGATACATATTTGGAAAAAGAAGCAATAAATTCAAATGGATTAAATATTGGTAAAACAATTTGATGCTATATAGTCATTGGAGATATAATTGAACACAAATCATATAAAGAAATTATGGAAGATATAAATTAAAAAAACTCTAAATAATTATATTTAGAGTTTACTTTTTTTACCTTCTAGCTGCAGGAGCAACACCTGGTCTTATTGGCATCACAGGTCTAGGACTACCAGCTACAGGTCTTGAACCAACAGCAGGTTTTGAAACACCTACTTTAGGTTTAGAAGTAGCAGTAACAGATGGTCTTACTGGAGCTACCCTTGGAGTTGCAACAGGTTTTGCACCCACTACAGGTTTTGTTACAGGAGCTTTAACTGGGGGTTTTACACCTCCAACTACTGGTCTTGTTGCAGGAGTTTTAACTGTTGTTTTTGCTGCTGCAGAATCTACTGGAGAAGCTTTTGCATCAGCTGGTTTTTTAAACATTGATTTTAAACCTGAAAACATTGGCTTTGTACCTGATGTTTTTGATTTTGCTGGGATAGCATTAATAGTTCTAACTACAGTTCCTGGTTTAGAAGTTGTAGTTGTTGTAGTTGTAACAACTTTTTTTACAGGCCCATTTTGTACTGTTTTTGTTGTGTTAGAAACAGGAGCTGCTGTTGGAACAGCAGGAGCTGTTAATTTAATATTAATATTTTGTTTTTTGTTAACATCAACTTTTTCTTTTTGAATGTTTTTCAATGATTGATCAACAAATCCATCCAATAAATTTTTATATTTGATATGTAACAAATATGAAACAATTGTTAGAATGGTTGCAACTGCTGTTAATGCTGTAAATACTATAGCAAGTATTCTAACTAAAGCAATTTGACTATTAGTTTCTACTTCACTAATTCTTATCAGTGTAACAACTCACAATCCAACCATTACACCTAGAAAAATAATTGCAAATTGAGCAGCAATAAATGCTATTCTACCTGTAATTGTTTTTTTCTTTTCTAAAGATATTTGAGTATAAGACATACTGACATCCTTTTTCATTGGCTTCTTGCCTAGTAATTATTCTATCACAGTTTAAATAAATAAAAAAATAAAATACCTAATAAATTGAAATTTAAAACTCGATGATTTCAAAATCAATTTTCTTAGTTATCTTACTTGAACCCACAACTCTAATTTTAACTTTTGTGCCAAGAGTCAAAATTTTTTTTGTTTTTTTACCTAAATATATTGATAGTTCATCACTATATTCATAATAATCACCTAATATATTTTCAGGCCTTGCTAAGCCTTCTATTGTATTTTCTAATTGAACAAAAATACCAAAAGAAGTAATATAACTTACAAAACCATTAAATACTTGTCCAATTTTAGATTCCATATACTCAGCAAATTTCATTGAATTTACTTCTCTTTCAGTATTTGTCGCTACAATTTCTGTTTTAGTTGCTTGTTCACAAATATCTTTCAATCTTGCATTCAAATCATATCTAATTTCATTGGTATATTCAGTTTTATTAAGTATAAACATTTTAAAAAGACGATGCACAACTAAATCTGAATATCTTCTAATAGGAGATGTAAAATGAGTATAATTATCCAATGCCAATCCAAAGTGATGATCATTAACAATACTATATTTTGCTTTAGCCATTGTTCTTAATAAAATTATGTTAATTAATTCTTTATTGGGATTGTTAATATTATTTTTTAATCATTTTGCAATTGTATTTGGTTGTCAATTTTTTACTTCAGAATCAAATTTAAAATTTAATTTTTTTGCTTCAATTTCAAACATTGCTATTTTCTTTTCATCAGGTTTATCATGAACTCTATATATAAAATCAGAATTTAGTTTTAATTGATTAAATTTTATTGTTACAGCTTCATTTGCAGCAACCATAAAACACTCAATTAAATTTTGTGCTTGTCCTGATTTTTTTTGTTGAATATCAATTATTTTTTCATTTTCATCCAAAATAATTTTAGGTTCTGGAATTTCAAAATTTATGTATCCTAATTTTTCTCTTTTTTCCTTTAGAATAAAAAAAAGTTCATATGCTTGATCAAGCATAGATTTAATGGATTGTTTTTCGTTTGAAAAATCTGTTTTTTGTTCAAAGTATTCATTTACTTCTTCATAACTAAATCTTCTTTTAGAATTAATAACAGCATTATAGACATCAATATTTCTAAAATTTCCAAAATTATCAATATCCATTTCACAAACCATGCTTAATCTATCCTCATTTGGGTTTAATGAACATATATCATTTGATAAATTATGTGGCAACATAGGTATAACTTGATTTACAAGATAAACTGATGTTCCTCTTTTGTATGCTTCATTATCTACAATTGAATTATATTGTACATAATGTGAAACATCAGCTATACATACATATAGTTTATAAAGATTATCATTAATTTTTTTTACATAAATAGCATCATCTAAATCTTTTGAAGTTGCTGGATCAATTGTAATAATATCAAGAGATGTTAAATCATGTCTTTTAATAAATTCTTCTTTACTTATAATTGAGTTAAATTCTTTTGATGCATTAATAACATTTTCATTAAATTCTGGTTCTAAACCTGCATCATATACAATAGATAAAATATCAACACCAACACTATTTTTGTGACCAATAACTTTTGAAACAGTAGCATAAGCTACATTATCTATAATGTTTTTAATTTTAATTAAAATTTTATGTCCATCAACCAATCCATCAATATTATCTAAAACAACTCTATATGTGTGCTTATTATCATCAAAAACAAAACCATATTTGTTGTTTTGCTTTATAAATATACCAGTATAATATTCTTTATTTCTTTCAATTATTTTTAAGACAACACCATCTTTAAAAACATGATTTGGATTATCATTCTTTTTATCCATATAGCAAACTAAAACTTTATCACCATGAAGAGCATTATTAATATTTTTTTTGTTAACATAAACTTCACTTTGATCAGAATTTTCTCTTTTTACAAAACCATCACCTTTAGCATTAAGAAAAATAATACCTTCAAAAGCAGTTTCTTTTAGAATAGGACCATTTTCATAACCCATAACTAATTTCTTTGTATAAAGCTGCTTCAGTGTATTATTTTCCACTAAATAATCAATACATTTAAAAACAATAATTTTGTCTTTAAATTTTTTTTGTAACTTTTTATATATTATTCCTGCAGGAATTGGAGTTCCTTTTTCGTTTTTTACAGTTTGAACTATTGCATTAATTAATTCATCACTAAAAATCATTATGAATACACTACCAATCTAATAACTATTCCTATTGCTATTAAAACAAATACAAAAATAAATAAAATAAATTGAAGAACTTTAACTGCCCCTCTATCTTTTGTCTTTTTAAAAAGTTCTATTTCGTTTCCAGATGATGGAATGATCCCACCTGTATTACCACTACCAGATAAAAGAAGTGCAATTATTAATGCAATAATTGCTAGAACATAAAATAATATATCCAATCATTCCATATTCATACTCCTTACAATATATTTATTATAAATTAGATTAACCATTATTTAAAATTAATAATACATTATTAAAAAATAATAGCATTGCACATTTTGCTATGTCAAATAATATGTTATTTCTTTTTTGAAAAAAATCAATACAAAAAATAAAAAAGAGCAATTGCTTGCTCTTTTCAGTTATATAAATGGCGCGCCTGAAGAGATTCGAACTCCTGACCCTGCGCTTAGAAGGCGCATGCTCTATCCAACTGAGCTACAGGCACTCAATGCTTCCATAAATATTATACAACTATTTTCATATTGGAAACAATGAAATAAATATAATTTAGTATTTTTATAAAAAAATATAAATAATTTAATTATATTTAGAATGATTCATTAAAATAAATATCTAATTTATTATGCTTATAAACTTTTGTATCTATTTTATTTTCAGATATAAGTTTAAAATACCTTTTATCTAAATTAAGATAAGATCTAATTTTAAGATGATTATCTTTAAAATTAGACAATAATCTAATAAAGTTTTTTAAATCTAAAAATGCAAAATCATAAACTATATTGTTTTTATCAAAAATAATATAAGCATCATGTGTTATTGCAATTCTTTGTTCTTCTTCTATTTTTAGCATTTTATAATATTGCTGATTTTCTTTTGTTGTTTTATAACTAAAATTTTTAAATTTATTTAGCTTAATAAATTTATTTTGAATTTTTGTAAGCTTTGAATAATTAATATCTGATGTATATTCAATGGGTTTTAAATATTGATCATTTTTAAGTTCATATGTATTTTTTAATGTACATGGATAAAATTCATATGATTTATAAATGTCTCAATTATATGCTTGAATAAAAATATAATCATATTCTTGATGTAATTTATCCAGTCATTGTTGAAAAACACTTTTCATTAATCCTTGACCTTGAAATTCTTTCTTTGTTGAAACAGCCACTATAAAAGCAGCTTCATATTTTTTGTTATTTATATAAACTCTTTTTTTATTGTTACAACAAGAAAAAATGACTTTATTATCTTTTTCAATAAAATAATAATCATTATTTTTCATGTATTCATTAAAATACACTTCAATATAAGCATTGCTATCATCAAATGCTTCTTTATATAGTGTTTTTGCTTGTGATAATTTAACTTTACCCAACCCTTTATTTAATTCCATGAAAATCCACCTTAACTAAATATGTATTAACAATGTAATATGGTTTATAAGATTTTTTAGATTGTTCTAATCCTTCTTGTCTTTCACTATCTTGACGATCAACATAAATTTGTTCAATATTATTTTTTTCTAAATTATTAGATAACAAATATTGATAGCTACCCTTATAATTCTTAGAAGCTTTTTCTAAGAAAATTTCATATATATCATTTCTACTATAACCTATAGTGACACCAATTAGTTCATTTTTATAATACATTAGTAAACCAGATAAATTTGAATCATTACAATATAATAAATTTTTTATGTAATTATATTCATATTCTCTTAAATAACCTTGATTTTGTATAATATGATTTTTTACATATGATAATATTTCTCTGTTTTGAGTTCCATCATAAAAAACAAAAGTTGTATCTTCTCCATAATTTTTATTATAGAAATTATATAAATTTCTTTTTTTCTGCATTTTCTTTCCTGGGAAGCCTTTTAATTTATTTGTATGATAAATATAAGAAGAGTCAGAATTTGAAACAATAGAATAATTTTTTAGATATTTTAAATCTGATGCAAAAACTCTATCCAAATATAAAGCATTAACACCTTTTAAAAAAGGTTTAATATAATCAATAGCTTTTATAAAGTAAGGATATGAAATTTCATTCTTTTTTATAATAGGTCTTAAAATATAAAAATTATTAATCTCATTATCATTAACAATTAATTTATCTTTTATAATTTTTATATAGATGTATATAACATCACTTTCATAAATGTAGTATATTTCTAATCCATAATGTTTTCACAAATACAAATTTAAAGCAGAAATATAATAATTTGGATAAATCATATTAATATATTGTTGTAATTTTTTATAGTTATCTTTTGTTAATAAAGTCATTTTACTATTCATATAATTAGTACCCTTAAAATGTATTAATATTAACACCAAAAAATATTTATAAAACATTAAATATAAAAACTAATTAATGTTTGTTTCTTTAGAATCTTTACCAATTAGCAATCTATAAGCTGCATTTATTTCTTTAAATTTCTTTTCTCCATCTGCTGATTTGTTAATATCTGGATGATACATTCTTGCTTTTGCTCTATATGCTCTTTTTATTTCTGAGATTGATGCATTACTTGTTAACCCAAACAATTCATAGCAATATGTTTTTGTTAATACATTAGGATTAAAATTATCATTAAACATTTCATCTACTTCAGCATCAAAGTATTCATCAAAATTGTCAAAATCAAATTCATCATCATCTTCAAAAGAGTGTTTATCTTTATATAAGAAATTACGATTTATTTGTCTAAAAAATGGAGAATCAAAATCATAAGTAAACTTATTTACAAAATAATTGTTAGATTGCTTTTTGTTGTTTTTTAAAAATGAACTTATCATATGATCTTGAAAAAAATTATTGTCATCAAAGTATTTTAAAAAATAACTTTGTTTATTTTCAAGAATACTATCTAAAAGTTTTTTAAAATTATTAATTGCATTATCACATTTATCTTGATAAATTAAATCACAATACAATTTACCTTTTTTGTTATAAGTCATCATAAACAACAAATTAAGATTAAATGTATCACTTGATTTAGTAAGAATTAAAAATTCTTTTATTTTATAATTATCATTTAATTTATCTTGAATAGAATCAAAAACATTTTTAATTTTTAAATCAAAAGGCAAAAGTTCTAAATCATATTTTGAATAAAACAATGTTTCTAAAAATGGAACTGAAACTTTATTTTTGTTATATTTAAGATTTTTTAATTTTGCTAAAACAACATTTAAATTATTTGAATCATATATTTTTTTTAAACTTAAAAAATCTTTAGGTGTATATCCATTAAAATCACTTAAATAAACACCTTTCAAAACTTTTTCTCTTTCATTGATATCATAATTTTTTAATTGATGTCCACTATAATATTTTTTGGTTCCAAACATACAAATCCTTTTTTAAAAATATGAAACAAGTATTATAAAATTATAAATATTTAGCAATGTACTCAATTAATTATATTGATAAAAAATAATTTTTATAAAAATAAAATTATTTTTTCAAATAAAAAACTATCTAGCTTTGAGCAGATAGTTTAGTAGATTCATTATTATTTTTTACAACTTTAATATCAATTGGTGTATCATCTTGTTTTTCTTTTCTAAGATACAAGTATCAACTACTATAACCACAAACAACTATTCCAGACACTCCCATAATAGCTAATGGTGCAAATACAAAGAATTCAATATTTCCAGTAGCTATTGCTATAGCTCTAGCAATGAATAATCCAGGTATTCCAAAAATAATACCATAAGCGATTGAAGTGATTAAAGATGTTATAGGTTTTCCAGTTGATTGAAAATATAACATTCCAGAAATTGCTAATACCAATAATACTAATTGTGCCATAGTAATCATTAATAATTTTGAAGCATCATTAAAATTGTCATTTTCTGGTAATATGTCAAATAATCATAAGAATTGTTTTGGTAATGCAAAACAAACTAAAATAAAGAATATTAATGCATATACTAGTGACATAACCATTGTCATTCAATATGCTTTTTTAACATTATCTATATTATTCTTAGCATGATTATATGTTATTACAGTTCTAGCACCTCTAATAATTCCTATAATTGCACTATAAAACAAATTATAAATAGGACTAACTGCACCAAGAATGGTTAAATAATATGAGTTGTCCAATCCAGTAACTTGATTTGTAATAGATCCATAAATGGATTGTTGAACCAAAGAAAAAATAGCTGTTGATGCATTTCTGAAAAGGCTTGACATTCCAATTGCAAAAATAAAAATAACAATTGATTTATCAAATCTAAAATTTTTAATATTTAAACTTTTATATTGTAGTAAAGTATCATTCTTTTTGTTTAATATATAAATATACAACAAAAAGATTGATGTTGAAGCAATTCAACTAATTGAAGTTGCAATTGCTGCACCTGAAATACCTAATTTTGTAAATAATAATAATATAACATCCAATCCAATATTAATAACATTAGCAGTTAGAATAAATGCAGTTGGAATACCATTTTTACCTTCACTATTTAAAAGAGAAATAAAAACCATTGTAAAACAATTAAATACATTAAAACCTATTAATATTAATGCATATTCTTTTGCTCATTTTATAGATAAATCTCTACAATAATTAACAAAATCTTGAACAAGAATTTTATCATTTCCTGTTAAATTAAAACTATCAATATTAGTTGTTTTTGATTGAATGGGAACAACAAAAAAAGTTAAACCTATTAAAATTGCTGAAGTAACAAGTGATGTAATTAATGTAAGAAAAAATCCATTATTTCAAACTACTTTTGCTTTTGCATAATCTTGTTTTCCAAGCATCTTAGAATAATTAATTGATATTCCAAGACCTAACATTAATGTAATAGCTGTACAAATTAATGTTAATGGAGATGATAATGAAATTGAAGTTCTAATAATACTAGCAACTGATGTCTGTATATTTAACTGTTGAGTCCTAATAATATCAATTGCTTGTTTTCATTGAGAATCATAGGCAAAATCAAAAAATTTTTCATCTTTAAAAATTGGATTTAATGGCAAAATTCTAACCATTAAAATTTGATCTACAAAAACATATATTCCAGTTGCAAGTGAAACAACAACAGCCAAAAAAACAATTTTGTTTAAAGATTTAAATACTGAAGTTTTTTCAAATAATTTTACAACTGAATCAACACTTTTATTGCTAAAACTGGTGTCATTTTTTTCTTTTTCTTTATCTAAATTCATATCTTATCCTTTTTGCATTAGGTATCTTTGGTAATCCAGGCATTAAGAAGATTTGAGTAGTAATTAAAATAACAAATCTTGCAGAGTGGTTAAATTCTACATCATTTATTGAAATTGTAAACCCTTTAGGAACATTTAATTTTTTAGCATCATCTGATAGTGATGAGAATGTTTTTGCAAAGCATATATAATAATCTTTAATAAATTGTTGATTTTCTTTTAATTTATTAATGGCTTGTTCACTAAAATTTACTCCATCAGCTCCATAAATAGTTTTAGCTACCAATTTTGCTTTATCAATTATAGAGTCTGATAATTTATAAGTATATTTAATGGTATTTTTATCACTTAAATTATTATTTATAAATTCTATTAAATGCTTATTAGACTTAGGACCATCTTGTCACATAGTAGACAATTCACATGGAATTTTTTTGTCTTTGCATAGTTGCAACAATTTATCTATTTCTTTTTGTGTGTCATCATTAAACTTGTTGATAACAACAACATAGTTTAACCCAAAACTTTTTATTGAATCAATATTTTTTAATAAATTGCTAAATCCTGTTTCAAGAGTATATAAATTTTCTTTGTTTAAATCTTGAACCAAAGTACCACCATGATATTTCAATGATTTAATTGTTACAGCTATAACAACTAAATTAGGTACTTTATTAAGTTCTCTTGTCTTAATATTTAAAAATTTTTCAGCTCCAAGATCTATTCCAAAACCAGATTCTGTAAAAGTATAATCAGCAACAGATAAAGCAAGTTCTGTTGCAATTACTGTATTACACCCATGTGCAATATTGGCAAAAGGACCACCATGAATAATAACTGGATTGTTATATTTTGAAAAAGCTAAATTTGGATTTAATGCATCATCAAGTATCATCATAATAGAATCAATAATATCTAAATCTTTTACATAAATTGGATTATTTTTTTTATTAAAAGCCACAATTGTGTTTAATAATTTGTTTTTAAAATCTAATTTTGATTTTGCCAAACAAAAAGAAGCCATTAAATATGAAGCAGCTGTTATATTAAATTTTGATGAAAAATTATTTGATAATTTATTTGATAAACTATATTCTATTTTTCTTAATGATCTATCATTCATATCAATACAACGATTCCACAATATTTTTGTTTCATCAATTTCTAAAGAAGAATTTTGGTATATTTCATTTTCAATAATAGACATTATTAAATTATTAGCAGCTTCAATTGCAAAAAAATCTCCTGTAAAACCACAATTAATCTTATTAGCATTTATAAGTTCACAATTACCACTACCTGTAGCACCACCTTTTATACCAAAAAATGGACCCATAGAAGGTTGTCTTAATGCAGCTATAGATTTATAACCATAATAATTAAAACAATCATTTAATCCAATTAATGTTGTTGTTTTACCTTCTCCTGTTGGAGTTGGATTAATCGAAGTAACTAAAATTAATTTTGATTTTTTACTATCAAAAGTAATTTTATTTTTTAAATTTACTTTATAAAAATTACCATATTGAATAATTTCATAACCGTCAAAAAATCTTTTAATATTTTTCATAACTTATCCTTTATTAATGCACTAAAAATATTTATATTCTAATAGTAAATGATAATAAACATATAATTATTAAAAATTTATATAATAATATTAAGTAATATATATTAACATTTAATAATTACAAAGGTGAAAAATATGAAGGAAAATCAAAGATTAATAGCAGTTGTAGATAAGCCAAAGTGTCAAACATGTCAACTTTGTATCTCAGTATGTCCAACAGATTCAATCACTATAAAAGATGGAAAAGCTGAAATTTCAGATACATGTATAGCTTGTGGTGCTTGTGTAGCTGTTTGTCCCAATGAAGCAATAGAATTAAAAATGACTGTTAGTAAGATAAATGAATAAAATATGAAGATAAAAATAATTTGTGTAGGAAACATTAAAGATAAAAATGTTTTAAACATTTTTGAAAACTACCTTAGTAAAATTAAGCATTTTATTAATGTTGAATACATTGTATTAAAAGAAGAAAAAGTAATTGATGAATTAAATAATAGTTTAATAAAAATATGCTTAAAAAATGAAGCAAAGAAAATTATTGATAAAATAGAAGCTAACAGTTTTACATTTATAACATGCATTAATGGAAAACAATTTAATTCAATTGATTTTTCCAATTTAATTAAAAACAAAATAAATGACTCTACAATTAAATCAATTAATTTTGTAGTTGGATCATCATATGGTTTAGATGACTCTATATATCAAATTAATAATTCTATTAAAATATCATTTTCTCAACTGACATTACCTCATCAATTGTTTCAAGTAGTTATTGCAGAGCAAATTTATAGATCTTTAACAATAATCAATAATCAAAAATATCATAAATAAAAAATCTATAACATTAACATCAGTTATAGATTTTTGCTCGATTGAAATATGAAGTGCAACACATATTGTAAAATATATGTGCACT
>CANSNC010000004.1 GCA_947648205.1 uncultured Mycoplasma sp. | reverse complement strand
GAAGTGCACATATATTTTACAATATGTGTTGCACTTCATATTTCAATCGAGCAAATTAGTAACATGAAATATTGTTACTAATTTTTTAATATCTACCTTATTTAATAAACACTCAATAATTCTTCTAACTTATTAATTGCTTCATCAAAACTATTAACTAAATGTCCATACTTTAAAATGCCACCCAGAACATAATGATTCATTGAATATGGTGGTATCTCATATTTATTAGACCCTTTTAATCTAATATCTGAATTCACACAAATAATAATTTTAGTTCTATTTCTTATAGCTATTCCAAGTTCTACTAAAACACCTGGATCATCATTTGTAATATCAGCAATAAAAATATCAGATTCTAAAACAGCTTTTGTATCACCATTAAAAATATCAATTGGTGTAGGCAAATTATTTGATTTATCTTGATTAAAAGGTTGTTCAATTGGATTAAAGATAATCAATTTATCATTAAAGTGTTGTCTTAATAATTCACCTTCTTTTTTTCTTTGAGCTATTTCAGCTTCATTAAATAATCCACCAGCAATATAAACTTTATAATTCACAACTATCTCCTATTACACTTATATTTATTATAGAAATATTTTTCAATAAATTTACAAATAAAAATCCTATTTATTTAACAAATAAATAGGAATTAAAGTTTATTACTAATAATTATCTTAATCCTTGACGCTTTAAAGCATTTGCTTCAATTAATTTTTCATCTATCTTTTTACGTCTAATAATCATTTTCACTTTTTTATTTACAACTTTAGCTTCTAAAGGATTATTATTTGTATCTTCATAAAATTTATAATAATTTCCTGAAGGTTGACGATTAGTGTCATATATACTAGAGTCATATTCAACTGTATTTTTAAAGAAAGAAGTTACAGTTTCTTTTGGAATTTCATGCTCAAAATTTTCTGTAGTAAGTTCATCACTAACAAATTCTTCTGTTGATTGCATTTCTAATTCTGGTTGTTCACTTGCATATTCATCAGTTGGTTCATAGATGTTTTCATTGTAAACTTCTTGTTGTTGTTCTTGTTGTTGATCTACTTCTTGTTGTTGATCTACATATTTATAGTTATCTTCTTGAGATGCTTCAACACTTTCTTCCATATTACCAATGTAATCACTTGGAGGAATAGTATCATCTAAAGTATCTTCTACTATTTCTTCTTCAACTTTTAAATCACTAACTTGTTTCAAGTCATGGTTAACATTGTTAGAAAAATCATTTTCATCAATAGTATCTCATCTCAATTTTCTATCTTCATGAGGAATATAAATTTCAATATCATCAATTAAATCAACATCATCAACTTTATTTGATTTTAAAGTATGTTTTGGATCAAGCTTATATTTAAGTTTATCATCTTCTAATTTTAAAATTGATTTTGGCATTTTGTTTGGATCAACTAAAAAATCAATATAATCAGAATTATCTGCTCTCTTAATTGCTAAAGCACTAGTTTCAACAGATTCTTTTGATTCTTCAAATATATCACTTTCAGTTTTAAAATCATTAGGAATAATTCTTGTAAATTCCTTTGAGTTGATATCAACAAAACCTTTTTTATTAATTAATTCTTGAATTCTTTCAATTTCTTTAAATGGCAATGACTTATCAATAATACATTTTTGTTCACCATCTGGTTTTCTTAAAACAACAAGTCTTTGATAAGGTTTTAAATCTTTTGCTTTTGTTCTGTTACTTACAAGAATAAAATCTTCTCTCATTCATCCATCATTAACTTGAACATCATTTTTTTGCTCTACTTGTTTTTTTTCTTTTTTATTATTTTTGAATAAGCCCATGTTTTAACTCCATGTATTAAAATTTCATAAATATCATATAAATTATATCATTTTAAAATTCACTAAAAAAGTGACAACAGCAAAATATTGCACTAATTAACAAATAATCTATTAAAAAAAAAAAAAAAAACAAATAGGCTTTCCTCCTATTTGTTTGGTAACTAATCATTTTAAGTAATAATTCATTTAATAATTTGAATATTTACTTAGTCCAAGGTTGTTGTTGATAACTACATTTTATAGTTGGACATTTTAAGTCCACTATCGATTAGCTTATAAAGCAAAATTTAAAAATTATTAGAAATCATATTAAGTAAATAAACATATTTTTATTTCTCAAACTCTGAGTACCCCAATTTCATATGTTCGAGAAAATTTTTACTTAATTAACAAATTAATCTTGTTGTAATCAAATATTTAAGATAACAAACCTATGTTGATTACTTTGCAAGCCAGTCAATTGAGAAAATTTAATAATACTAATATTGATAGAGAATATTATGATTGAAAGGCCCATATAATTAACTAATAGATTCTATAGTGATTTAGTTTATTCTATCAATAAATTTAAATCAGAATCAACACATTTATCCAAGCTCAAATTGGCACAAATTGGGTTTTAGAAATAGCAAACCCAACCAATATATCATTAGTTAAATTTTTTACACTTTTTATATGTAGTTATTTAAGTTTTATTTTTGTGTTTATAGTTGGTTTATCCCATATTTCCAAAGATAAACACATTTAAATTATAGCAAAAATACTTATAAAATCCATATTTTGACATAAAAATTGCTTTTTTTAGACATTTTAGGCTAATTAAGTATTGACAAATAATTAGTTTTGTTATAGGAAATTTGAAATTAAAATTTTTACAAAAATCATTAATTTTTAAAGATCTTTTTCATAATTTATATTACATATTTTTGAGTCAGAAAATTCAGAATACAAATAACTAAAACATCTTTCAAAATCATTTTCATTATTTTGTAATTTAAATCTTTTTTTATCACAAATATAATTTAGAAAATCATTAAAATTTAATGGCAAATTAAAACCAAAATATTTATAAATTTCTTCACTATAATATTTAATAATATAGTTATATCCATATTCTAATATTTTATATTTATTTACAATTTCAAAATTAACAGATTTTATTAATGTAAGGATTGCTCCAATTTCAAACTTGTCCACCTTTTTAAAAAAAATTCCAGGTGTGTCAAACAAAACTAAATCCTTATCAATTTTTATATGACTAACTCTTTTTGTAACTCCAGGTTGATTTTGAGAAATTAATAAATTTTTGTTTGCTAAAAAATTTATTAATGCTGACTTACCAATATTTGGTAAACCAACTACCATTCCACAAAGTTGAATATTAACTAAACCTTTTTTTCTCAAAGAATCAATTTTGGATTTACACACTAATTTGATTCTATTAATTATTTTTAATCTAAATTTTTTATCATAAATAGAACCAAACAAAATGTTGCTATCATTTTGTTCAACTGCAGATAAATCTGATTTTAGTGCAATTGTTACTTTAGGTTTATTATTAAAAATATTATTTAATTCACTATTAGAACTACAAACAACTGCTCTTGCATCAAGTACTTCAATATAAAAATCTATAGTATTCAACTTATCTTTGATAATATCTATAGATTTTTTCATATGACCAGGATATCAATTAACAATTTCTTTATTTTGACTATCAAACATAATTATTTATTTTTTAATTCTTTTGTTACATCTACAAAAGAATTAAAAAGTGGATTAGGAGTAAAAGTTTTTGTTGTTAATTCTGGATGAAATTGTGTAGCAATAAAAAATTTGTGATCTTGTAATTCTATAATTTCTACTAAATCATTTTCAACATTAACACCTGAAAAAATTACACCATTTAATTCAAATATATCTCTATAATCATTATTAAACTCATATCTGTGTCTGTGTCTTTCAAATACAATTGATTCTTGATATGCATCAAAAGTTTTTGTATCCTTTTTAATTGCACAACTATAATTACCAAGACGCAATGTACCACCAAGATCTTTTTCTTTGTACTTACCATCTAATATAGTAATAATAGGTTCTATAGTATTGTCATCAAATTCTGTACTATTAGCATCAACTATACCTAAAACATTTCTAGCAAATTCAATTGCTGCAAGTTGCATTCCTAAACATATTCCTAGAAAAGGAATATTATTTTCACGCACAAATTTAATTGTTTCAATTTTACCTTCAATGCCTCTATCACCAAAACCACCTGGAACAACAACTCCTGAATATCTTTTTAATCCTCTTACATTTGTTTCATTAATTTTTTCAGCATTAATTAAGTCAATTTTAATTTCAGAATTATTGTGAATTGCTGCTATTTCTAAACTTGTAATAACAGATAAATAAGCATCTGTAATTTCAGTATATTTTCCAATTATAGCTATTTTAGTAACATATTTTTTTGGTTCTTTTATTTTAGAAGTGAATATTGATCACTCACCCAAATCCTTAGAATTCATTTCTTGTAAATCCATTTTATTAAAAATAATGTTATGTAAGTTTTGTTCTAATAAAAACTCTGGAAGAAAATATACACTTGTTTGATTTGGTAAACTAATAATGTTATTTTTATCCAATCCACAAATTAAAGAAATTTTTTCTTTATTTTCTTCACTAACAATACCTTTACCTCTTACTAATAAAACATCAGGAATTATTCCCATACCCATTAATTCTTTTACTGAGTGTTGTAAAGGTTTTGTTTTTTCTTCACTACTTGTTAGCATTTGAATAATTGGAACAATATGAACAGACAAAATTTTATTTTTATATTTAGAAATTAATTGACGAGCAGATTCAATAAAAGGAACAGATTCAATGTCTCCAACAGTTCCACCAATTTCTACTATTAGAAAATCAGGTTCATGTTTATTTGCCATAAATATAATTTCATTCTTAATTGCATCTGTGATGTGTGGAATAACTTGAATAGTTTTACCTAAATATTTTCCATTTCTTTCTTCATTTAAAACATTTGAATAAATTAAACCAGAAGTAATGTTTGATTCCTTAGGTAAATTTTGATTCAAAAATCTTTCGTAATTTCCAATATCTAAATCAGTTTCTTTTCCATCTTGTGTGACAAAAACTTCACCATGTTGGTAAGGAGACATTGTCCCAGCATCTATATTTAAATATGGATCAAGTTTCATGTTCAAAACCTTAAAAGATAGATTCTTTAACAATGAACCAATACTTGAACATGCTATACCCTTCCCTAACGCAGAGAATACACCACCAGTAGTAAAAATAATTCTTGTCTTATCATTTAGCTCTCTCATAAATTTCACCAATCACTATATAATTACTCATTATAATAAAATTAATAAGGATTAATTAATAAACTTAAACAACACTTATGCTAATATTAATTTCTTTTTAAAAATAAATACATCCATTAACATAAATAAAAAACATGCCACTGGCATGTTTTTGTTTCACAAAATAGATGCTTTCTTTTTTTGAGAGACATTTGCATCTTATTCAAAATGTCTCATAACCTACAAATATGGTTTTAAAGTCAGTTAAACCAATTACACCTGACATATAAATGATATAACAGAAATCAATTTTATAATCAATAAATTTTATTATTTAAATAATAAAATATTAATTAATATAATTAATCTAATCATTTTTAATATAATTTTATATATTGTTATCAATAGTAGGATAGATTATGGAAAAAGAAATATTTATTAATAAATTAAAAGAGAAGAAAATTTCTTCTCAAATCATAAAAGATGTTGGAAATAATTTATACCAATATACAAATAAAACTAATTTAAATTTCAATAATGCAATCAATCTAATAACAAAAATTGATGGTTTAAAAACATCATTAGATAAAGCTGAATTTAAAATTGATTCAAAAGGACTTGTTGTAACAAAAAACTTTCCCAAACTTATTGAAACTTTATTTGATTTGTTAAATGAAGGAAATATATATTATCTTGAACAAACAAAAATCAATCAAATTGTCAAATACATGAACACAAAACTTCATCCAATTATAGAAGGATCATATTTTGATAAAAAATTACTTAAAAGAGTATTTTACAATATTGATAATAGTAAAATTAGTTTTACACACAATTATGAAACAGAACAAGAATGAATAACATATTATATAACATTACACATAATCACAAATAATGAAGAAAAAAGCGAAAATTTTGATGTAGTTTTTTCTAAAAAAATTGTTTTTAACGAAGATTTTGAAAGTTCTAAATGACTATTTAGTTTTTGAACTTTAAATGATTTTGTTAATGAACTTAAAGCATGTATAAAATGAATGAAAATGAATAAAATATAAAATAAAAGAATTGATTGTTATCACATTATTTATCAAAAATATGAGTAACAATCATTTTTAATACACCTACAATTTGAACATCAACATTATTTTTAATAATAAAATTACTACCAGTTGATATATTAAATGAATTAATTTTTCCTTCGCCTTCAACTACAAAAACATGAGTAATAACTCCTATTTTAAAGTTATAGTATTCTAAACCTACATGATTAATGATTTTAGTTGCAAAATATTGATTATTTGCAAGATAATAATTTTCTTTATCTAACAATTGATATTGATGTGTTAATGAACTATGAAAAGAATTTGATAAATAATCAAAAGTTTGCTTTTTCAACTCTTGTTGATATAAATCATTTAAATTTAATTCAATACCATTTTTACATGAAATTTCAAAAATAATATCATTTTGTTTTATTTGATTGATTACATTTTGATTTATAACTAATGCATTAAGATAATCTAATTCAACTATATTTAAATATTCATTATTTAGATTTTCTAAAAATTCTTCTACATTTTTTTTAGAACCACATTTATGATTGTAGACAACTATTTGCTTATTTTTATTTAAAGATATTCACAACTTATTTTGAGCTATTTCATTACCTTTAATAGAATAATATTTTGTATTTTTAGAATCAACAGATAACATTAAGTCAAGATCAACTTTAGGATTGATAATTTTAATTGTTATTGGAATACTACCTGTTTTTGAGTTAAAGAACTTTTTATTGTGTTTATATAAAAAATTAAGATCATCATAAACAAAATTAGTATTTATTATTTGATTTGAAACATCTTCTGAATCAGATAATAAAATTAATTCACCAACATCTATACCATCTTCTTTATAACCATATTGAGCTAAATCATTATTACCTCAATCCTTATGTATCAATATTGGTTTTAGAAAAATAATGTTACTTATCATTATATGTGTCCTTTTTTATATTAATAATATATTAACATTAATAATCTTTAAAATTTGTTTTACTTTTATTAATAGTATTATCAATGTTATCTTAAAATTAGTATGTGTGAGAGGTAATTATTATGGATATGAATCAAATAAAACAAGGATTAAATTCACTTATAGAAAATGACAAAAAACACATTAGAATCTATGACAAACATTTTTTAGAATATGATAAAGCAAAAAATGATGGTGTTGATTTATTTTTTGAAATCAACAATAAAACATTAAAAGTTTTAAAACATGTTGTAGTTAAAAATGAAAATAATATATCTAATTCAAGTTTTTATATTAATGTTTTATCTGAAATTAACAAATTAGAAGATAATCAATATACAAGCTGAATAATAGATCACTTAGAATATTTAAGAAATAGAATTTATTCTATTCATGAAAATAGAAATGATGTTCATCTTTATCAATTCAAAATTGGAACACCAAGTTCTAAAGATATTATTTTAAAAGTATAATTTATGAAATTAATCAAGTATTTTCATCTAATTTCTATTATCACTATTCCATGTTCTATAGTAGTAGCTACAAATGTACAAACTAATGTATTAAAAAATTCAGAATATAAAAGTGTAAATTTAAATTCAGGACAAATTGATGACCCTAATGTAACTGAAGAACAAAAAAAGGCAGCTCAAGACAAATTTTGATTAGAATTTGGCATAACAGCTGGTGTACTAGGACTAATTATAATAATTTGTTTAATATTGTATTTTACAAGAAGAAGAAAGTAATTATGAGTCTAGAAAATAATACTCTTGTAGTAGATATAGGTAATTCATACATTAAAATTGGTTTATTCAGTAAAGAAAATAAATTATTAAACAAATATCTTTTCAAAACAGAAATTAAATGTACAAAAAAATATTTAAACACTTTATTATTAAAACAATTTGGAAAATACAAAATATCTTCTAGCATTATTGGAAGTGTTGTACCAAAACAAACAAATAATTTTATAAGAAGTATCAATGATATTTTTAATGTTAAACCTTATTTAATAAACAATGACACAAAAACATCTTTTGTAATGAAAAATGTTAAAAGACAAGAAATTGGTGATGACATTATAGCTTTAGCTGAATATTGTTATAGAGTAAACAAAACATCAATTGGTGTATCATTTGGAACAGCAGCATTTGCACTTTTTTTAAAAAATGGAGAATTAGTTGGTGCAGCTATAGCACCAGGAATTGGAACAAGTTTTAATTTATTGTTAAATCATGCATCATTAATTAACACTAATACTATAAACAAAAAATCTAATTTAATTTATGGTAAAAATACAACAGAAGCTTTAGAAGCAGGATTTAATATTGCAAGATCTGGATTTGTAATGAGCTTTTATAATAATGTAAGAGAAAACAAAGAAAATATACATTGTATAGTTTCAGGTGGAGAGGCTTATAAATTAAGTGTAGATTTTAAATATAATATAGATGAAAATGCAATTTTATATGGTTTTAAATACATATATGATTTAAATAACAATTAAAAAATGAAGTAATTTATTGTTACTTCATTTTTTAATATTATTTTGTTATTGCATTTAAAAAAGAAATTATTGCATTTGCACTTACAGCCATTGATGTTTCAAGAACAGAATCATCTCATTCAAATGATCCTGAATGATGTAATGGTTCTATCTCATTTTCTTTATGAATTCCTATTTTGAAATAACATGATGGAACTTCATTTGCAATGTAAGAAAAGTCTTCACATCCAAATGTAGGGTGATCTATTTCTTTTACATTATCTTTTCCTAATAAATTAATTGTTTCATTCATAACAAACTTTGTTAATTGATTATTATTAATCAATGGAGGATAACCTTCTAAAAAGTTTGATTCATATGTTCCATTATATAATTCACATAAAGAATTCATAATTGATTTCATTTTAGATACAATTGTTCTTCCTAGTTCTAAATCATATGTTCTAATAGTTCCAGTCATTGTCGCTTCTGTTGGTATAACATTTGAATTTGAACCACCATTAAATGTTCCAACAGCTAATACTGCATTATCTAGGGGACTCTTAATTTTTGTTAAAATTGATTGAAATAAATTAATAGCTTGTGATCCTATAATAATTGGATCTGCACTTTTATGTGGTTCACTACAATGACCACCATTAGATTTTATTTTAATATCTCAATCAATAAAACTTGCATACATAGGGCCATACTTAAAATATGCTTTTCCAAAATCTCCAGCTCCATAAACATGAAACCCTAATGCAAAATCAACACCATTTAAAACTTCTTTTTCATTTACAACTTCAACACAACCACCCATATCAGGACCTTCTTCAGCAGGTTGAAATAATAATCTTACTTTCCCTTTAAAACTATCTTTTAGTTGAAGTAATATTTTTGCAACACCTAAAAGACTTGCTATATGCCCATCATGTCCACACATATGTGCAACACCTTTAACATTTGATTTATACTCTACATTTGATTCTTCTTCTAATGGCAAAGCATCAATGTCTGCTCTAAACAAAACTGTTTTACCAGGCTTATTAGAATCAATATCCACATAAACACCTGTGTTAGTTCTTTTCAAAGCAACTTTATGATTTGTTAAACCCATATTATTAAGTTGTTCTTGAATGAATTTTGTTGTATTGTATTCTTCAAAACCTAATTCAGGATTTTGATGAATATGTCTTCTAAATGAAATCACTTCACTTAAATATTCTTTTGATAATTGTTTAATCTTTTCTTTCATAATATAACACCTATTACTTAAAATATTTATATATCACATTTAAATTATATTCATTATTTATGCATGGTAATTCATTAATATTTAATTTGTTAAGAATTACATATAAAAGTAAATCATAATTTATTTTAATAGAAACAATTGGAGGAAATTTATCAGATTTTAACTTATTTATATAATCATTATCTTCAATTGGACTATTATAAATTAATTTTTGTTTAGTATATATTGTTCAATTTGGTGAAATCGATATAAGAAACATTTCCAAAGGTTTTTGAGAATTATCATCAAATAAATATCATCCAATTGTATTTTCTCAATCATAACTATCAGGATCTTTATAATTTGTAACATTTGAATTTGTAAATTCATTTATAACATTATAGATTAAAACTGATTTTTTTAATGTAATGAATCTATTAAAAGAATTTTTATAAGATAATAATGGATACTTTTTTTTAATGTCTAAAATATCATATGATTTTTTATCAACAAAAAATGTTCTAGTTTTATAATATTGTTTAGAGTCAATAATAGCTTGATTAATACCTTCAATAATATTGTTTGCCATTGATGTTAAAAAATCTATATTTCTATCTTCTTCATGAATAACAAAATTTATTGAATAAATATTTTTTTGCATTGCATCATTATTAGTAATTATTGAATCTCTTTCTATTACTTTGTATTTAAAAAAAGCACATTCATTTTCTTGTAATTCAAAATTTCAAATAATATAACTCATCAAATTGCTATAATTTGATATTAATTGGTATATTTTATTATTGCTACTATTATCAAAATTTATATAACGTTTTTGCTCCAAATTAATATCAACACTTTTATTTATATTTGTTAATATTGGTAAATCAAAATCTATAACTTTATATTTTTTAGATAAATAACTTTTTAAAGATGTTTCAAAAGAATTTATATATTCAATAGTTTTTCTATAAGAAACTTTGGGAACATAACCTTTTTCTATCATGATATATTAATATTATATTTATATTTTGTCTTTCATATGTGGAAATAATAGTACATCTCTAATAGTTAATTTATTTGAAAATAACATTACAAGACGATCAATACCAATTCCTAATCCACCAGTTGGTGGTAAACCATATTCTAAAGCTTCTATAAAATCCATATCCATTTCTACAGCTTCATCATTACCCAATTCTTTTTCATTAATTTGATCTTCAAATCTTTCATATTGGTCTATTGGGTCATTAAGTTCTGCAAAAGCATTTGCATATTCTTTTGTATTTATAAAAAGTTCAAATCTTTTTGTGTATCCTGGACGTTGATAATCTTTTTTAGAAAGTGGAGAAACTTCTGTTGGATGACCTCAAACAAAAGTTGGTTGAATACATTTTTCTTCACAAAATTGTTCAAAAAATAAATTCAAAATATGTCCTTTTGTTTTCTGGTGCTTTTCAAATTGAACATTATGCTTCTTAGCAATTTCTAATGCTTCTTTATCATCTTTTACTTTATCAAAATCAACACCAGTTACTTCTTTAACAAAGTCTGTCATTCTAATTCTTTTAAATTTCTTAGCTATTTCAATTTTTGGTCCTAGAGGTCCATTTTCATCTTTAGCTGGTATTTGAATGTCTTTAACTTTTAATTGTTGGGCAACATAATGAAAAATATTTTCAACTAAATCCATTGTATCTTCCATTGATTGATAAGCAGTATATGCTTCCATTGAAGTAAATTCAGGATTATGAGTAGCATCCATTCCTTCATTCCTAAAAATTCTACCAATTTCATATACTCTATCAAAACCACCAACAATAAGTTTTTTAAGTGGTAATTCAGTTGCTACTCTCAAATAATAATCTCTTTTTAAAGCATTATGGAAAGTCTTAAAAGGTCTAGCATTTGCACCACCTAAAATTGGATGTAAAACAGGTGTTTCAACTTCAAAATATCCATTTCCGTCCATAAAATTTCTAATATATTTTACAATTAAACTTCTAAGAACAAATGTTTCCATAGATTCTGAATTTGTAATTAAATCAACATATCTGTGTCTTGCTCTTAATTCTTCATCTTGTAAACCATGATATTTTTCTGGAAGTGGTTTTAATGATTTTGAAACAATTCTTATTTCCTTTACATTTAAAGATAACTCACCTTTCATGGTTACAAATGGGTTTCCTTTAATCTCAACAATATCTCCTATATCTACGTATTTGTTGAAATAATTAAATACTTTTTCATCTAATTCTTTTTTATTCAAATAAAATTGTAGTTGTCCAAAAAAATCTTTTATAACCCCAAAAGTTTGTCTTAAGTTCATAACTCTACCAACTAAAACATGATTATCTTTTGAATGTGTTTCACTTTTTAAATTTGCATATTTTTGTCTAAATTCACCCAAATTTAATGTTCTTCTAACATATTCAACAGAATATGGATCCATATTTAAACTTTGTAATTGAGACAATTTTTCACGTCGTATTTTTTCTTGGTCATTAAATACTCTATTATTCTTGTTCATAAAACTTATCCTTCCTATACAATAAAATAATTATAATTAGAATCAATAAAAAAATACTAGTTATTGCTTTGCTACAATAACTAGTACATTGTTTGTAAATAGTATTAATTAGTTATGCAACAAAAAAGTAGAAAGTTAAATTTGTAATTTACTTTCTTTTTTAAATCCTTTTTTGTTTTTGTTAAATGTGTAACTAATCATAATAAAATCCTAATTATAAATACTATTATATACCTATTGTCATAAAAAATAATATTTTTTTAAATAAAATAAATATAAAAAATTATTTTACTTTTTTAGATTTTTTAAAATTTTTATAAAAATTATTTGAACTAAATACTTTATATTTCTTGTCTTTTGATTTAGCTACATGTATTGATATTCAAATAGATGCAATAATAATTCCTATAAATATAATAAGACTTGATCAAAAAGCCATTATTATTGTTGTTGATAAAAATCCACTAATACTCATGGTAGCAATTCTTGATGCTTGTAATTCTGGGTAGTATAAATCATAACTTACAAGTAATACTCCATTAAAATCATTACTTGATAAATCAACATTTTTAATCACATAATTTGAATATGGATCATTTACTGCATTAGGAATAGATAATAATTGTGTTTCATTTTGAAACTGTATATAACCTTGTGATGAATCTTTTGTAAATTTTTCCATATATTTAGAAGGTAAATTTTGATATGGATTACTAATTTTAATAGAAGAAGCTTTTACAGATGATGAATCACTTGATAAATTATGATTTCAATGAAAGTGAGTTCTTGTTATAGTAAGTGTAATTACAAATAAAGTAAAAGTTTCATTTGTTGGAAATATTGTATCATTATTTGAATTTATTTTATTAACTATATCTTTATTTAGTTTTAATTTTGTATTTCCAAAAATAATGTTAGTTTGAGCATCTTCTGGAATTTTAATTCCATATTGTAAACTATCTCCTTCATTTGAAATTAGTCTTAATTCAAGATTGTTGTAATCTATTAAATCATTTTTAATAATCAAAGAATTTTTAAAAATATCTAAATTACCATTTGATATTTCATTAATAATTTCTTCAGCTTGACGATTTTGTATTAATTTATTTGCTACTTGGCTATTGAATGAAAATAAACCACTTGAAGTATTTTCAATTTTTTTATAATTTGAAAATACTGATTTTAATGGTATGAACTTTGTGTTAGTTGAATTAATTGTTATCTCATTAAAAGTTGGTTTTATAGACTCATCTGGATCTACATTTGGTCTTCTAATATAAGATATTGTTATATTTGGCGTACCCTCTCAAGCATCATCTAAAGTAGAACTAGAACCAACACCAGTAATGTTTCAATTATCTAAATTAGTACTATATCCACTTGAAATTGTTAAGGCATTTAAAATATCTGTTTTTGTAATTTCATATAATGTTTTAGATGCTGATAATGATGCAAGTTTTTGCTCATTAATTTTAATTTCATCATAATTGTTTAACTTTCTATTAAAGATATAAGAGTTAACACCTGAACTATATTGAGCATCTAATGTATTACTTGTATGTGGATTTTTATATTTTATAGTTAATATACCAGTATTATCATCAGCAAAAGCTAAAATATAAATACTACTATTCATTGTTTCATTTGGATCATATGTAGCTTTTTTAATTTCAATATTTGATGTTGTAATCATTGTATTAGTTGTTGAACCAAAAACAAAAAAGTTATTGTAAATTTGTTCTTTAGTAACATTACTTGGATAAACTGTTTCTATTAAATTTTGAACTTCTCTATATTTTTGACTATCAATTTCAGGACCAATTACCTGTTTTATAGAAAGTGAGTTATTACTATAAAAATTTGTAATAGTTTGGGTTGGAATATTAATTTGATAATATTCATTACTATTTGGATCTCATCATTTTTTAAAGTTTGCAATTGCTGTAAATTTTAATGTACCTTTATCATTATCTGCAAAGAAATTTTCATCATTCTTTTTTTCCAAAGAAACTCTATAGCTTTTTACAAGTGTTGTAGAAGTTGTTGATTTATTTTTAGTAGTAGTTTCTTTTGTATAACCATTTCCATACTCAATTAAATTTAAGATTTCTTGATCTGTAAGATCTTGTGGCAATTTTGTAAGCAATTGCTTTGATTGTGCTAAATCTTGAGGATTACTTAAAGTTGGAATATCTATATTGCCTATTGTAAAGTCATTAACATTTGTAATATTTGTGTTGTCAGAATACATACCAATTAATGTTGGAGTGGTATTTTCTACAGACTGTAACATTAATCTTGTTTTTCCTTTTGTGTCAGAAAAACTTATAATACCACCATCTAAATATCTTTCTTTCATTCCAGTAGTTACATTAATAGTATTTAAACCATTATATTCCATTGTGTTTAAATCAATTCTAATAATAGAACTTTTTATTCCTGTATTTTCAGCATTATAAGCAACTGTTGCATATGCTGCATTATTGATAGTATCAAATGTAAATGAATTAAATAGATATCAAAAATTTTCAGTACTATTATTTTTTTCTTTAAATAATTTTGTTGTAAGATTTACTTTTGCATCAGTTGATAATATATTTCCAACTTCAGTTTTAGATATTTCAAGTTGATTAGTAAATTTACTTGAATCAACTGAAATTCTTGACATCATTGAAAGTGAATTATTAACTGTTGATCCATGCAAAAATGAAATTGTTGAAAATTGATTTGTATCACTATGAGTTACAAAACCTGTACTAACTAAATTTTGATAATTGATTGTCATTTTTTCAGGTAAAGTATTTTCATTCATTTTAATACTATAATGAATTGATGCATTATCTTTTTCTGTTACTGAATCTAAATCATTTTTTGGATAACCCTCAGTTGTTCAATCTTTACCAAATGTAATTCTTCTTTTATCAGCACTTGTATTATCATTTGAATACTTTGACATTCTAGAAAAATTGTAAAATATTGGTTTTTTATTTCCAGTTGAATTATATGAATAATAATTTTGAAAATTTAAATTTACAAAGAAAATTGTCATTTCTTGAATAGCATTAGCATAAGTTGTATTTGTAGAATCTGAATTAACAAATAAAATGTAATGTAAATTATCTTTAACATGCCCTAAAGATTGAATTGTTATTTTATCATTTAATAAAACAGAATCATCAATTGTACCAGATGTATTAATTTTAAACATGTCATTATTTAATTTACATGTACTAATTGTCAAAGTTCTTGGACTAATTTTTATTATTCCAGAAGTTAATAAATTTGTAATTGTTTGTCTTGCAGAAATAACAATGTTTCCATCTTTGTCAAAGTCTAAAATATCAGGAGTAAAAGGCAATCTAGTTTTTTCATTTTGATTATATCTATTTTGAACTAAAAAAGAATCAATATATTTACTATCACCTTGTGATACTAAAACTTCATTACCAGTTTTAGCATCTAATGCAAATAAAAATCCAGATGTTGATCCTTTAGTTTTTCCATAAACAATCACTTGATCAAAGCTTGAGTTATATCTAATACTAAATGTTTCAATTATTTCAGTATTAACTTTTGATCCTTGTGTTACTCCAACCTGATTAAAAAAATTAGAATTTCTAAAATTATATTGTCATAATAATGTTCCAAAATGACTATATGAAGAAATAGATGAATTAGAATTAATAATTTGATTTGTTGTATCTAATGCATAATTTAAAATTCCATGCTTTGTTGTTTTCTCAACAAACCCAATATGTTGTTTATTTGTATTAATAATTTCACTATTACTAGTATTAGAACTAAGATTAGTATTTGTTGTATTTAATGTATTTATTTGGCTTGTAACACCAACAAATGAAATTGGTGCAATAAATCCCATAGTAGCAAAGAAAGGAGCAACTTTTAATAATTTTATTTTCTTCATGGTTTTTTTCCTTCCTTACTATTATTTTTCATTGAGTTAAAATCAACTCTTTTATTTTTTGTATGTGTGTTAGTTAATGTTTTACGTAAATTTCTTTTGATAACTTTAAAATAAACTACCAACACAACAATAAGAATTATTACAACAGACACTGCAACAGATGGAATTACAAAATATATAGGATTAATTGGTTTCTTGAAGCCAGTGATAATTATTTTTTTTAGAATTTGATCACCAGGATTTACACCAACATTAACATTTGATTTAAAATTTATTTGTTTTTTTGAATTAGATGAGTTTGGATTTGAAACAATAACCATTGTAGCATTAATTATTCCTCGAGGATTGTCTATCATTAAAGAAAAATCTTTTACATCAAAATATGATAATGAAAATAAATTTAAAATTTTCTCACTAGTAACTTGGTTAGCATACATATCACTATTTATTGAATTTAAACTAGCTTTTGATAAATCAATTGATAAAACATCACTATTTGGATTAAAATTTTCTTCTTCTTTGCTATCTGAGAAATTTGGTTTTAATCATACAAAACTTTGATCTGATAACACCGTTTCTCAATTTAATTCAATTGGATATGTAATTTCAACATTATTTATTAGTTGTTGTTTATCACTTTCAGTTAAAACAAAATCAGTATTACCAGTACCTACATTAATAATAGCTTTTGCATTATCTTTTAATTCAAATTTCAATTTAGCTGCATATGATGTAGCCTCACCAATTAATGAAATTTTTCAATCCGTTTTTGCAAACAATGATGTAGATGACACACTTTTCATTAAACCTGTTGTTAACAATTCTAATCTTGCATTACTATAATTATCATCACTTGATGTATATTTTATAAATTCATTATAAGCTGTTTCATATTTTTTAAATTCATCTGCTATATTTGATGAAGTAGATTTAGCAAGTGTTATAGGATTTTTAAATTCATCAGTAGCCTTTTTAAATCCTAAAAATTTAACATCTTGCATAATCTTTTTATCAATACTTGAAGGGATTGTATTATCTGTTGATGTTAATGAAATTGTTAATTCTCCATCAAGATTATTTGGTGTAAATGCTACATTTCACTTTTCTATATCTCTTGAAAAACTAGAACCAAGTTCAACAAAATAATTTATTACATCAATATTATTTATTTCACTTGGATATAATGATGAAAGCTCTTTTCCAAAAACACTTTTATATGAACTTGCAATTTCTTCTTGTGATCTAACTCTATAATTATATCCTTCAATTTTTCTAAAGCCTGTATACTTATTTGATGTCATATCCAATTGATGTTTATTGTATCCTTCAATAGTTTTATTAGACACATCAACTGATACTTCCAATTCTCCTAAAGAGTCATTTTGAATAAGCGTAATTTCATCAGAAGTTATTGTTATCTTATTTCCTTGTTTATCATAAACATTACTCATTAAAAATTTATCAATTATGTTTTGTTTTGTGATTTGACTTGGT
The DNA here is from genome assembly GCA_947648205.1 of uncultured Mycoplasma sp. GTDB lineage: Bacteria > Bacillota_I > Bacilli_A > Mycoplasmatales > Mycoplasmoidaceae > Malacoplasma > Malacoplasma muris. The sequence goes on along the minus strand of CANSNC010000004.1, from coordinate 81,684 downwards.
AAATTTTTTGCTTTTAATTCAGCTATTTCTTTATACTTTTGGTTATTTTCTTCAGTTCCATTTCCATTTGTTACTAAATACAAATATTTACCATCAGTTTTATTTGCATCTCCCATTGTTAAAATAGAATTTATTTTAATAGTTGAACTTGTTGATGGATTATAAAAATTTGGATAAGTAACATTATAAGTTGCATCTAAAACACCATTAACATCATCAGCATTTATGCTAACTTCTTTATTTAAATAACTTTGTGAATTAGATGGTACAGATGGTAAGTTATTATTAGATTGCCCTGTTATATCTAATAAACTAATTAATTCATTTTCTGTTATTGTAGATGGTAATTTTGTTTTGTAATAAGATTGTTTTTGAAATTCAGTTTGTTGATCTTTATATGTCAATTGATTTAATCTAAATGGTTGACCAACATTATCATAATATCCAAACAATGTATTAAAATATGTATCTGATGCATCATTATTAGAAGGATTTGGATCAGCATATACTAATGGATAATTTGTTAAAGCACTTTCACTTACAACAGATACAATTGATGGAACATAAGTTTGATTTCCACCATTTGCTGAAGTTATAACTGCATTATAATTTAATAATGATGTTGGTTGTGAAACATTTTGATTAAAATCAACATAACCAATTAATGCCTTTGTTGAATTATTAGATCATTTATTAGAAGTGTATAAACGATTTGTTGTTTTATTATAACTAAAGTATAAAACATCATGATCGTTATTCCCATTTTGCATGTCTCCGCCTTTTTCACCAACAATAGCATATTTACCATTACTATCTTTTGAAACAGCATATTGCACAGCATAATTTTCTTTTCCAGAATAAACAACCAAAAATCTTGATTTATCATCATTTGAATTAACTTGATATCCATAATGAGGAATCATATCAATTGAAGTAAATTCAGTGGTAGATGTTATGTTGTAAACTAATGGAGTATTATTATCTTTAGAAATTTCTACAAAATCTAAATCACCACTATCATTTGTTTGCATAATTGGATTCATAGAATCATCAACTAATATTAAATGAGTAAGCAATTGTCAACTTGAGCTAAGTTTTCTTGGAAAATACATTATAGCTAAATTTATTCCAGAATTCTTTTTTCCAGGAATGATTGCATACAATAAATAGTTTGTATTTTCATCAATTGTTGAATCTGTAACATTTCCATTATTAACTGAAGGAGATGTATATTTAAGTCCAATACCTTTATTATTAACATTATTAAAACCAGTTACTCCCTTATTATCTAGAATAACTAATGATGTGGTATTAAAATATCCTTTTTTTTGTTTGCTTGTATTTGAATTATCAACTATTACACTTGAATCAAGTCACTTACCATCACTTGTTACTAAAATGTTTCCACTACTATTTTCAAACAATAAATTAGCACCATCAAGTGTTTTATAAGAAAGCAATGAATAATCTTTGTTTATAGCTACAGTATTAATTGGATCAAAAATTGTTCCAATACTTGCATCTAATCCAAAAACTAGTCCTTTTTCATAATTAGCATTAGATACCAATAAAACAATTATATTCTTACTGTTAACTGTTATCATTTTTAAAGATTTAATTGTAGCATTATTTACATCTTCTGTTGGATATTGATGTTTATATATTCCAGCAAAATCTGTATTACTTGTTAAATCAAATTTTCACATCTCAATCCCACCATAAGATGTAAAAACAATAACTTTTTTATCAACAGACATACCTAAAAATCCATCATTTGTAGAAATAGGTTCAGAATAAGCATCATTATAGATTTTATTTATTTTTTGATGATCTGTTAGATTGTTTCCAAACACTTTTTTATCACTATTAGTTGTAGACAAACTATTATCAACACTAATAGGTGATATAGCCAACGTTGAACCAATTAAGCAAAGAGGAACAACAGCAAAAAAAGTTGAAAAAACTCACTCTTTTTTCTTCATAATATTCTCCCTTTTGAAAAATAAACAATAGTAAAAAAGTGCTATATTTTAACAATAGAGCATATTTTTACTTCCTATTTTCAAAATTAAATTTTTAAATCCTTTTTACCAATTAAATTAAAACATAAAATATTTTAAATTCTCATTTTTTAAACATTCTAAAGAAAAATAAAAAATACATATTTTATAAAATAGCTATCATAAAAAAATGAAGTGTTTAATAACACTTCATATATAAAATAAATAATTTTTAAAAATTATTATTATAAATTAAAAATTCATAAACTTACTCTTTGAATAATCAAAACCAATATTTGTTAAAATTTGTTTTGTAAAAATAATATGTCCACTTGTATTAAAGTGTAAAAGATCTTGATCAAAAATTTGCACCATTAGATTGGTATTTGTAATTTCATTATTAAAGTTGTTTTTTACAACATAATCAATAGATGCTTTTACATCAATATATAGAACATCTTCTTTACTATCTGCAAATTCTTTTAATGCATTATTAGCATTCTTAACACCTTCTTGAAGTTTTTTATCTGATGCTCTTGAATTGTAATAACATGGAATAGATAAAACAAACATTCATCCATTTGGATTACTTTTTTTAAAATAATCATATGTCATTGTTATTTTCTCTGTAATATATTTTGCAGCTTCAGTATCAATGGTTGTTTGATTAATTGATACAAGATCATTTGTTCCTAACAATACACTCATAACATCTATCTTATATTTGGTAAAAAGAACATCTTTAAAATTATATTCATCTCTATAATTGCCACCATATACTGCACCATTAACAATCAAATCATTAGGTCTTTTTAAATCAGTTTTTATTAGTGATTTTAAATAATCTACATATGTTTTATAACCCTTTGTATTCATACTGCCTGCAGTTATTGAATCACCCAAAAAATATCAATTTGCTTTATTTAAATTGCTCAAATATTTTTGAAAATTATTCACTTTATTTGATTGTTGTGAATATGGAATAATATATTTGTTATCACCTGTTATTTTATGATTAGGCTTGTTGTTTTCAAGTAAATTTAGACTTATATTTTGTATTGGTGGATCAACAGACTCTGGATAAACTGTTTTAATTAAATCATAAACCATTTCTAAATTTCCATATGCATTTAATTTATTATCTTGGGTTAAACAAAAATCAACAAATTTTTGATCTTGATTTAAAACAAATGGATTATTTTGTGTTATATTAGTATGATCTACAAAATTAATTCTATTTAATTTACTTTGATCATTTTTATAGTTTTCTACAATTACTTCTTTTATATAATTATTGACTAAACTATTTCTTTTATTAAATTCATTATCATTAGTATAATAATGATTTTTAATTATTACCATTCCAGTATTGTTTCTTAGCAATAAAGATTTATCAATAAATAATTTTAAATATGTTTTGAAATCATTTTCATTAACATTTAATACATCATCTGTGTCAATATTATAAATTGTTGTTAAAATATCATTTTCTTTTGTTACACCATCAAAAATTTCTACAGCATTTTTAATAGTGTAATTTGAATGACTAAAATCAAAAAAACCTCTTTTACCATAAGTGTATTTAACATTAGCATATTCGCCTTGTAAATCATATGGTCCTTTTCATTTTTGATAAATTTCAAATAATTCTATCTGATTTTTATAACCATCATCTTTATATCAATCATAAATATCTGCTGAAATGTCAGAACCACCAAAAAATCCAAAATTATTAAAAATAACTTTAACTGTTTTTGCATTAGTAACAATTTCTGAACCTAATTTTAAGGACGAAAAAATTTTTGAAATTTCTTCATAATTTTTATATTCAATTTCATTTTTAATAGAACATCCTGAGGCAATTATAGGAAATGATAAACTAATGATTGATAATGATAAAAGCATTTTTTTAAAAATTTTCATAAATCACCTATATAAAAAATAAAAAGCAACAAACTAGACATATTACAAATATGTAGTAATAATTTGCTACTTTTTATAAATAAATTTATTAATATGGAGAACTTGGAATAACTGGTCCAGAAGAACCACCATCGTCTTCTTCATTATCAGTATTACTAGAATTATTTCCATTGCTGTTTTGCCCTTGACCATACTTTTGAAAAAATGTTGCAGGATCATCACATGAAGTTAATGCAATTGGAAGAACAAACAATAGTCCAAATATTGGTAATAATAAAATATATTTTCAACTAAATTTCATAAATTATCCTTTAGTATTTTTTTTCTTTTTGTTAACATAAATTTTGATAAAAATTACCACTACTATGATTATAATACCAATAAATACAATTGTACCAACAATAGCAAATAAAATTGTTGGATTACTTTTAGTAGGATAACTATAATCTATTCCTTGATTATTAATATAAGTTTTTGAATCCATTAAATCATTTTTATAATCATAGAAATTATGCAATTGATAAAAAGGTTCATGAATATCAACAATGCCTTGATAATTTTTTAAATAATTTTGATTTGGATTAAAATTATATATTTTTGTTGGTCTAATAATATCAAAAGTTGCAGCAATTGGAAAGTTGTTAGCATTTATAGAATTGTATGCTGAAAAATCATCAAGATTATATACATTTTTTAAAAAGAATCATGTTGTTTCAATAACTGTAGATGAATATTGCAAACCAGTTAGAATAGTTTTTGTATTCTCTGATAAATTTACTGAATTTCCAAAAAAAGGTTGATAATTGCTATCTTCTTTTTGTTTCTTATTATCTCAAGACAAAAACATTTCCCAAGGAAAATTCTTTAAATAAATTGGTTTAAAATTATTATTAAACATAAATGAATTTAAATATTTTTGAACTTCTAAAGTATAACGTGGATGATTTTTAAAAATTCAATTGTATTCTTTAGGATTATATTTTTTCAACATTGCTTCTGTTATTTTATTTAGTTCTTCTTTTCTTTGGGGATAAAACTCACTTTCATCTGTTATTAAAGAATCTCCAATATAAATAACATTTTTCTTATTTCTATCATATAAATCTTTATTCTCCAAAATTAAATCTTCAAAAGAATTAATATTAGATCAATTAAAAAATCTTTCATATAAACTGACAAAATCATTAAAATATTCTGCTTCATTATTTTTATCAAATAATAAATTGGCCATACTATAGTAATCATATTGATATTCATAAACTTGATAAAAATTGTATCCTGATATTAATTTATAATATGGTGAATTATAATAACTTGCTATATTAAAAATATTAATATAAGAATTATCTAATAAAAAATCATAAATTGATGTGGATTTAAATTCATTATATAAACTATTATTAATATCATTTTTATAATCATTAATTTTTTTATTAGCATCAATTTTTGATAATTGATTTTTGAGACTATTTATTCTGTCAACAAAGTTTAAAGCAAAATACTTAGTTTGATAATTTCCATCAGAAATAACATTAATTTTATCAGTATATTTTAACATCTCATAAAATGCTAAGCTATTTGAATTATCATTACTACCATTTCATAATTCTTCTATATTAATATCAGATATCCATAAATCAATTTTAAATGTTCCATTAAAAATCATTTTAAAATAATTTATTAGTTCAAAAATCATTGTTGAATCAAGTCAATTATCATATGGATGATTAATAGCATGATTTAAATCATATGTATTGGTAATAATCTTTAAATTATTATAATTGTCTCTATAATAATTAAAATTTCATTTATTAGTATCATAATCTTTTTCATTAACTAATCAATAATATTTATTTACATTTTGATTTCCATTTATTTTATTATTTATTAACATGTAATTTGTAGCTATTAATGCTTGTTGATAAATTAAAGAAACATCACGTGTTATAAATAATTGAATATTGTTATTAAGACTACTACTTTTAATGCTGTTTATTCATTGATCAAATTTATTATCACTATCTTCTTGTGATAATACTTTATTTTCAATAACATTTTCAATCTTATTGTTTAAATGTAATGTTACAAATGATAAACTAGAAAAAGCAAATTGCAAGGATACAATTATATTAGTTAATTTCATAAATTTAGAAATCTAAAAATTTACTTTTAGAATAATCAAAACCAAGACTAGATAAAAGTTGTTTTGTTATGATTATATATCCATTAGTATTGTAATGAATATTATCAGAAGCAAAAAGTTGTTGCATTAAAGCAGAATTTGTTGTTGTATTACCAATATCACTTTGAATAACACGATCAATAGAAGAGGTTGAATCTATATAAAGAACATCAGCTTTATCTTGAGCAAAATTTTTAAGTGCTTCATTAGATTTTGCTACAGATGTTTTTAGATTATTAATACTAGATGTTTGAAAATAATAATTCGGTATAGAAGATATTATAAATCATCCATTTGGATTAATTTTTTTATATTCTTCATATGCTTTTTGAATATTAGTTTGAATATATGTAGCAGCTTTTTGTCCAGTAGAATCAGATGTATAACTTAGTAAATCATTTGTTCCCATCATAACATGGAAAACATCAAGTTTATATTTTGTAAATAAAACATTCATGAATGAAAACTCACCAGTATATGTTCCTCCATAAACACCACCATTTATGAACACATCATTTTTTCTATTGTACTCATTTCTTATTAAATATCTTAAATAATCTACATAACTTTTATATCCCTTTGTGTTATATGATGCAGATGTTAATGAATCCCCCAAAAAATATCATTTAGCACTATTTAATTCTTTTAGATAAGATTGAAAATTTGTTACTTTATCTTTTTGAGCTTCATCAACTACAACATATGAATTACCAGATGATAAACTATGTGTAGGTTGAGAATAATTAATATAAGAACTTGTCAAATTTCTAGTTAAAGGATCAACAGCATCTGGATACAATGACTGTATAGATTGATTAAACAATTCCAATTGTCCATATTGATTCAATGTTCCATTTTCATTTATACATAAATCAACAAATTTTTCTGTTGGTGAAATAATAGTTTTCTTGGATGACATTTCAGCATGATTAACAACATTAATACGACTAAGTTTTTCAGGATTATTTCAATAATTTTTTGCAATTGTTTCTTGAATGGCATCATTTATCAATTGGTTTTTATTATTAAAAGAATCATTATTAGTTTGATAATGATTTTTAATAATAACCATTCCTGTATCATTTCTTAATGATAAAGACTTATCTATAAATGTTTTTAAATAATTTTTAAAATCATTTACATTAATATCATTTACATCTTTTGTATCAACATTATAAATAGTTGTTAAAATATCATAACTTTTAGTAACATTGTCAAATAGATCAACAGCATTTTTAATTGTATATCCTGGAGATGTTACATCAAACATAACTCTTTTACCATAAATATATTTTAATTTAGCTGCATCACTTTCTAATTTATAAGGAGAAGATATCCTTGTATAATCTTCAAATAATTCAACTTGATTTCTATATCCATTATTATCATATAGGTTATAGTTAGTATATGAAACATCATCACCACCAAAAAAAGCAAAATTATTAGCAAATACTCTTGCTTGTTTCATATTATTTTGAATTGATGCTCCTAATGATAAATCTGAAAAATTTGATTCTTTACATGATGTTAATGGAACTGCAACAACTGGCAAAACAAATGGAAGTAAAAATAAACTTTTTTTTAATTTCATAAAAAACTCCTTATTTAAAGTTATATTTTTCTACTTGTTGTCATCAACAAACAGATTTTCAAAACGATCAAGTTTTAATAAATCTTTGTTTCATTGCACCATTTTTTGTCATCAAGGGATAGCTGTAACAAAACGACAAATCATATCAAATGTTATTGATATCATTAATAATGCTAAAAATAATACAGCAAAAATTAATAATACATAAGCTGGTCATTGTTCTGGAGTTCCAACTCATAACCCAAACATGAATACTGTCTTTTGATATAACAATGTTTGCATTATGCTTGATAATCACATATTTCCAAGATCAGCATTTACTTGGTTGTATAAGATAAAAGTTTTACCCAAAGCATTTCAATGGAATAGAAAGATAAACATTGTTAATGTTGAAATGTAATTAACATATGCATTATTTTTTACTTTAATATTGTAAAACAATCCAAACAATGATATTGCTGATATGATTACAAAAGGATTTGAATATTCATACAACATATTTGAATATGTTCAAACAATCATTAAATATTGAATACCAAAATTTACAATATATATTAATAATCATCCTCATCATTTTCATCTAGCAAAGAAATTATGAGCAATAATTCATTGAACAACAACATAGATAACTAAAAAGTTAATTACATTATAACCACGATTTGTAACAGCATCTTTTATTTTTGTTGAAAGAACTATACCTAAAGCACCATCTCACAATCCTGTACCAAATAACATTGCTAAAAACTTTCATAACAAGAATACTATTATCACAACAAAGAATGCAACATTTACTCCATTTAAAGTTAATTTTTTAAACATATAGTTTACAAAAGGAACAATTAATAGGAAAGCAAAATAAGCTGTGAAATATCATGGATCTTCTATATAAAATCAAATAATTGCATTAACCCATTCTTCAGTACTAATTTTTTTTGGTCAAATAGTTCACTTAATTGCAGTCATCATAAGCAATATAAATGTAATCAATAAATACATTTTTATAAGCTTATAAAACTTAATCTTCATGGACTTGTTCTCAAGAAAACAAGAAACAACAACAAACAAGTTAACACATGGAATTGATAAAATTTGAAAAAAATGCAATGCATAAGCATTATTACCAGCATACTGATAAATTTCAGTAACTGATCCACCATTTATAGCTGCTCAACCTAATGAAGACTGAATTGTGTGTGTCAACACAACAAGTAAGATTGCAAGTATCTTAACTCATGCGATATTTGTCTCCATTTTTTGATATCTTTGTAAATTAAAATTTTTCTTAATAGAATCTTTAAAACTAATTATTTGAACATTTTTATTTTTGTGTTTATTATCAACATCTCCAAAAGTAACAACATTACTTTTATATCTGTCTACATCATTATTAGACACATCATTAATTGTTTGATTTTCTTTATTAAGAATTGGTTCTTTTTTTACATTTTCATAATCAATATCTTTTTCAATTGATTTTATGACTTCTTCTCTTTTTCTGTTCATAATAATTTCCTAAATTAATTTCAATTTATTAATTAGTTATAGGAGAAATAAAATATTTTTAAGATTTACTTTATAAAAAATTAAATTATTAAAATACTGTTTATTTCAATCTAATAAAATACAGAGATAATCTATTATTTTATTCTTATAGAATATTTTCATTTAAAACATAAAATATTTTTATGCAATTTTGTTATAAAAACATTTAACAAAATAGCAATTATTAATTAATAAAATAAAATCACTAAAACTCAAAAAAGTTAACAAACTTTTTGTTAGTTCTCCTAATTTATTATTTATCATAGTAAGACATAATTTATTAAAAAACTATATTTTAGAATAAATAACAAATACTAAATACCATCTTACCATTACCTTAATTTTAACCCATAATAAGTAAAATAATTATTAAATAAATATTTAACATTTCAAAATAAAAAAAACTCAATAGAAATTCTATTGAGTAAAAAATAATTTATTCATCAGCAATTACATTATTTTTAAATTGTGAATTGTACAATTTTGCATAAAAACCATTCTTAATTTTTAATAATGATTTGTGATTACCTCTTTCAATAATAGTACCATCATTTATAACCAAAATTTGATCAGCATTTTTTATAGTTGATAATCTATGTGCAATTACAAATGAAGTTCTTCCTTTCATAAGTCTTAATATTGCAGATTGAATATTAACCTCAGTTCTTGTATCAACAGAACTTGTTGCTTCATCTAATATTAAAATATTTGATTTGGAAATAACAGCACGAGCTATAGCTAATAGTTGTCTTTGCCCTTGTGACAAATCTTTTCCATTAGAAGTTAAAACAGTATCATATCCTTTTTCAAATTGCATAATAAAATGATGTGCATTAGCAATTTTTGCTGCTTCTATAACTTCTTCATCTGTTGCATTCAAATTACCATATCTAATATTTTCTTTAATTGTTTCAGTAAATAAATATGTATCTTGTAAAACTATAGAAATATTATCTTTTCAAGATTTTTCTTTTATATCAGAAATCTCATTATTATCTATAAGAATTTGACCAGAATTATAATTATAAAATTTTGTTAACAAATTAATTATTGTAGTTTTTCCAGCTCCTGTTGGTCCAACAATTGCAATAATTTGTCCTGGTTTAGCATCAATGTTAGCATTTTTTAAATTTAGTGTTTCTGGAGTATAACCAAAATTAACATTTTTAAATTGAACATGCCCTTTAACATTTGTTAATTCTTTTGCATCTTTTTTATCTTTTGGTTCTACTAAATTTATAATCTCAAATACACGTTCAGCACCAGCAATACCTTGTTGGACAACATTCATTGTACTTAATAATTGACTAATTGGGTTGATTAAATTTCTAACTAACAAAGGAAATGTACCAAGAAATGCAATAGTAATTTTTCCACTACCATCAAATCCTCCAACACCACCTGCTACTATATTATTTAATGCAAAAGCTACAGCAATACAACTTACAACAAGTAAAATAATGTTACTTACAAAACTAAATCAAGGAAACATAAAACCTGAATATGTTTGAGAAATAATTGATGTCTTAACAATATCATTATTTAAACTAGAAAACTTATTAGCAACAAAATCTTGTTTATTTAACAAATTAGCCATTTTTTGACCACTAATCATTTCCTCAATATAACCATTTAAGTCACCAATTTTTTCTTGTTGTTTAAAAAAGTAAGGTTGTGCTTTTTTAATAAAAACAACACTAGCACTCATTAATAGTGGCAATATTACAATAGCAATTAATGTAATGAAAGAACTCATTACCATCATTATTACAAAAGAAATAAATACTGTTATAATACTTTGAATAAATTGACTTAAACTTTGTGTTAACCCTTGACTCAAACTATCAATATCATTTGTCATTCTACTCATTAAATCACCACTTTGATGAGTATCAAAATAAGATATTGGCATTTTTTGTAATTTTTCAAATACTTCTTTTCTTAATTTTGCTGATGTTTTTTGAGAAATATTAATCATCAAAATATTTTGACAAGTTTGAGATAAACAATCTACTAAATAACAAACTAATATTATGATAATTGATATAATGAATGCTCTTGGATCATCTCAACTATATCCACCAGTAAGAAATCTTAAAAATTCTGTATTTCCTAATCCATTTTCATTTCAAGATATTCTTGGAACAAAAAAGAATTGAATAATTTGTCCAAAAGCAATTGAAGCAAATAAATACAAACCAATTCCTATAAATGAAAATACTATAGAAATAATAATTAATTCTTTTCTACCTTCAATTCGTTTAAAGATATTTTTAAGTGTGTGCTTTGAATTTTTGGCTTTTTGCAGTAAAAATTTATCATTAAACTTAGACATTTTTTTGCTCCTCCTTACTTAATTGTGAATTAGCAATGTCTTTATATAAAGCACAACTTTTAATTAACTGACTATGTTTTCCTTGTCCTACAATATTTCCATCATCTAAAACAATAATTTTGTCAGCATCTTTAATTGAATTTATTTTTTGAGCAATAATAATTGTTGTTGTACCCTTCATATATTTTTTAATATTTGATCTTAATGTTCTATCAGTTAATGCATCCAATGCACTTGTTGAATCATCAAGAACAAGTATTTTAGGTTGTCTTAAAATAGCTCTTGCAATTTGCAATCTTTGTTTTTGACCACCAGATAAATTTTTTCCACGTTGTTCAACAACATGATTATATTTATCATCAAATGATTCAATAAAAGGTCTAGCACATGCAATCATTGTAGCTTTATCAATTTCTTCATCTGTAGCATCTAATTTCCCAAAAAGTAAATTTGATTTTATAGTTCCAGAAAATAAAATAGATTCTTGTAATACCTGACCAATTGAATCATTTAGATTTTGTGAATTAATTTCATTAACATTCTTACCATCAATATAAATTGAACCTTCTGTTGTTTCATATATTCTTGATAACAAATTAATTATTGTAGATTTACCACTACCTGTTGGTCCAATTATTCCAAGGGTTTGTCCTTCTTTTAAATCAAAATTTATATTAGTTAATGCATTTTCAGCACCTTTATTAAAAGCAAATGAAACATTTTCAAATTTAATACTTGGTTTTTCTATAAACACATTTGAATCATTTAATTTAATATCTTCCTTTTCATTCAATACTTGATTAATTCTAACTGCTGAAATTCTTGATCTTAACATTAACACTAAAACCATTACAGTCATTATTAATCCACCAGTTACATAACCTAAATATTGACTAAAAGTAATAACATTAGCTGCTATATTAAAAGCATCAATGTTTGGTGATTCATTTGTTCCAAAATTATTAGTTTCTTTTGCAATAATTATTAGTGCCATCATTGCTAAATTTGTAATAAAAGTAATTATAGGTATTAAAATGTTTAATATTGTAAAAGCTTTTGTTGAAACTTTTTGTCATTCATCATTAACAACATTAAATTTGCCATTTTGAATTTCTTCTAAATTAAAAGATTTTACAACTCTTACACCCAAAATATTTTCACGTGATACTTTGTTAATAGAATCTAAAATTTGTTGATTTCTTGTAAATAAAGGAATAACCTTAATTGAACAAATAACTATTACAACAAGCATTGTTGGAATCATAACAGCAAGAGATATTGATAATGATGGACTTGTTAATAAAGAAAAAATTAATCCACCAATAAATAAGAATGGTGCTCTAACCATCATACCTAACATAAGTATTCATATTGTTTGAACTTGCACAATATCATTAGTAAGTCTAGTAATTAAACTAGATGTACCAAACTTTGCAATATTACTTGCTGACAATCCTTGAATTTTTTTAAATAAATTATTTCTAGTAACTTTTGCAACTTCAACTGCAACATTTGCACCAATGTAAACAGATACTAATCCAAAAATAATTCCAGCAACAGAAAAACCCACCATCATTAATGAACAGACCAATAAAGATTTGTCTAATGGCAAGGTCATTATTCAATCTTTATAAATAAAAACTATATCAACTGTAGGAGTAATTCCTGGTTTAACTGGTTGATAATGTGCACTCAAAGTTTGTGTTAAACCACCAAGCATACTTGGAACCAATAAATCAGTTATAACTCCTAAAAAAACAAGTGTAACACCAAGTAATGCTAATATTTTATATTTAGTACTTATAAAAGAGAATAACTTTCACATAGCAACTCCATTAAGATAACAAACACTTTTAAAAAAAAGATTATTAAATGATAACACAATTATAAAAATTAAATTTAAAAATATGTAGATAGTAAATAAAAAATTCCTATAACTTTACATTATAGGAATTAGATTTTAATTTAATTAAATTTCACTTAATTTTGACATATCCACATCTTTTTTTTGTTCTTCACTTGCACTAAACAATGGGAATGTTCTAAGATTATCCTTATGTGCAATACAAATATTTGGAAATGTAAGAATATCAGCATTAAAACGTTGTGCTATTTGATTATACAATCTTCTAGATGCAGCAATTTCACCTTCAATATATTGACTACTACTCATTAACTCTCCAATTACTGAACTACCCTTCAAATCAGGATATGCTTCTAATTGAATATTAATATTTCTTGCCAATGAAGAAATAGCTTGATCTTTAGCTTGAATGTCTGCTGGAGTAGCTTGAGCACCACTACTTCTCATTTTTGTTATGTTTGTTAGTGTTTCTTTTTCATGTTTTAAATAACCTTTTGTTTGTTCTAACAACTTAATTAAAGTATCAGCACGTTTTGTTAAATTAACATCAATTGCTGCAGCTGCATTATTTACTTCCATTTGTTTTTCTACCCAAACATTTCTTTTCTTAATTCTATTTACTCATCAAATTATTCCTGGTAGAATTAATGGAAATCAAGAAAAAAATATTAAAACATTAAATAAAGTTTTTTGTCCACCTGTTGGGTTAGCTACAATTTCTGTATTATCAACATTCAAAGATGTTCCTTGTGGATTAGCTGGTTTTCTAGTGTCTATTAACATCTTAAATACTCCTTTGTATTAGATTTTGCCAATTAATAAATTATACATTATTTTGAAACTCAATATAAATTTTTAATTAAAAAAGTTTACATTAGAAAATCTACGAATTATATTTGTAATAGTTTTATAAACTTTTTCATCTACAACATCATAATTATTAACTGAAATGTATATACCATGTTCATCAAGTCTTAATGATGCTTCTAAATTTAATTGATTATTTAAATTATTAAACTCCTTAGCAAATTGAATTAATAAAGAGTTATTTGGAGAATTTTCAAATTTTCTTGGATCATTTGTTCAAATACCTTCTTGACTAATTAAGTTGTAGAATTCTTTATTTACATAATGATTTTCAGAAATAATATTTTTTAAATTTTTACCTATTATGAATGAACTTGTAGTTTTAAAAGATTTATAAAGAACAATCAACATCTTTTTTTCTTCCATTGGGAAAAATTTATCATATTCTACAGTAATAACTTTTGCCCCAACACGAAACCCATGAACAGTAACATTTTCATAATGTTTTTCTGACCTAAAAGAACGCATATCCAAAATAGCTATTTGACAATCATTTTCTTTTATAACTTTATTTGTTGTAAATCATATTGGTTTTCTTGGAATCTCTTTACTTTTAAAAGAATAAAATTTTGGATCTAAAAACTTATCTATAGAATCAATTGGTTCAATTAAATCTATTTTTTCAATTTCTTGAACTTCTAAATTAGAATCTGAAGCAATTAAATAATTACCATTTTTTCTATACCACTCTCTTGATATTCCAGGAACCAATAATGGAATTTGCAGCATTTTTGTAAATCTATCAAAATAACTAAAAACTATTTTTTTAATTTTTGATTTGATTAAATCAAATGTAATATGTTCATTGTAGTTTACAAGTTGTAAAGAATCTAATGTCTTATTAATTTTCTTTAATGAATCAAAATCATATGTTGAGTTTTGAACAACTGCTCTATCTCCAACTTTTAAAAAATTAAAAACATTTGATTTTTGTAATTGATATCATTTAACAAAATTTTCTTGTGTTTGGATTGTGAAAAATTGAGATAAATCTGACTGTCTATTAGAATAATCTACAACTTTAACAAGTTTAATAAAGTCTTTATTTTCTAATAAAATATTTTTATCATATGAAGAATTATTAGTAGAAATAGTTAAATCTTTTAAATAGTTGGTTTTGTAAATTAATAAATTTTTTTCATCAATAAAAGGCGTATTTTCATAATAATAAGCAGTTAATGTTTCTGAACCAGTATGTGCTCTTCCATCATAATAATAAGTATAATAAAAAGTTTCTGATGCAGAATATTCAACTTCTCTATAGACTAATTTTCTTGCAACTACATCATAAAAAGGTGAATTTTTTACAATACCTGTAATCCCAGAATAAATGTCAATTAATTCCTTATCATTGATTTCTTTAAATAATGATGATTGACTAAAATTATTAATAGCATTAATTCCAAAATATTCAAAAATAAAAGAATAAATATCTTTTAAAGTTATTGTTGAAAATGAAGCAAAAACTTGATTACATTTTATGTAAATCAACTTATTAATATGCTCAATTTTTTCCTTTTTAAATGCACAAAAAGCATCAATTATATTTTTATTTTTTTTATATATAGACCAAAAGAAAAAACCAATCAAAAGAAAAAATAATATAAAAATAATAGCATTTCAAAATTGCAATGATGATATTTTGTCACTTATTCTTCTTTGCTCTATTTCTTCTTTTAAAAGTTTAATTTCTGAATCACATTTATCTATAAGATTGTGATTTGGTTTAGTGTCTTCCATTTCTTTTTCAAAAAACAAATTTAGTGGTTCATCCAAATTACTCATAATATATTTGGAAAAATTATCTATAGGGTTAACAAAAATATTTTTAAAATCTATTTTTCTATTCACATTAATCTCCAAGTGCAAAAATGAAATTTTTATAAAATTATTGTTAAAAACATTTTAAAAATTTATATATATAAAATTCTATACTAAAAACTTTTTTTAAGTAAAAAATAAGCAAAATAAAAAACTAATAGGTAGATGAATAACAATTTTATTTAACTATTAGTTTTTATTTTAAGAGCATATAATTAAGTTGAGAAATTCTATAAATCAATTCTATAACTTCATCTATAATTGAATCATTTATTTTTTGTGTATTATCTATTGAAACATATAAACCAGAATCATCTAATCTTAAACATGCATTAAGATCATATTTATTATTTAATTCATTAAATTGATTGGCTATATCAAATAATATAGAAGAATTTGGAGAGTGTTCAAAATCTAATGGATCATTTGTTCAAATATTATTTTTCAAAACATTCTCAAAAAAATCTTTATTTACATAATGGTTTTGACTAATAAGTTTAGAAAGTGTTTTCCCAATAATAAAAATTGTTCTTGTCTTTAATCTTTTATATAATGTTATCAAATACTTTTTTTCTTGAATTTTAGAAAACACATTATAAGAATATTCTGTTGTCTGTCCATCAATATAATCACTAGTGGTTTTTTTCTGTACTGAAAAAGAATGCATCATTAATCTACCAACTAAACAATTATGTCTAGTTTTAGTAACTTTTTCTTGAGTAAATCATATTTTTACTTTAGGTATTGAACCATTTGTAAAATTATAATATTTTTCATCCATGAATTTATCAATTGAATCAATTGGTTCTAAGTTAGTTATGTCATCAATATTTTCAACTGCAAAATCTGATTCAGTAGCTATTAAATAATTACCATCATTTCTATATCACTCCCTTGCTATACCTGGGACTAGTAATGGCAATTGTAACATTTTAGCAAATCTATCAAAATAATCAAAGACATTTTTTTTAATAGCATTTTTTATCATATTTATATTAATTCTAGAATCATATCTAATAGCAACTATAGAATCTATTGTTTTATTTATATTTCTTAAATTATTAAAATCATAAGTGTAATTTTTAACAACAAAATTATCATAGATTTTAACAAAATCAAAAACTCTTTGATTTTGAAAATTATATCATTTTACAAAATTATCTTGTGCCCGTAGTGTAAAAAATTGTAATGTGTCTTCTTTATTATTTGTATAATCTACTACTTTAACTTTTTCAGAAAACTCTTTATTTTCAAAGAAATTATTACTTTCATATTTTGCAGAATTATTAGCAATAGTTAAATCACTTAAAAAATTAGTTTTAAAAATTAGTAAATTTTTTTCTTCTATTACTGGAACATAAAAATTAATAGTTGTTTCACCATTATTGTTTGTAAGTTTGAATTTCTCATTAATTTCATGACCACTTACAACTTTTTCAGAAGGAATCAATGAATTACTTTTATAAACAAGTTTTCTTGCAATAACATCATAAAATGGTGTGTTGTTAACAATTCCTGTCATTCCTGAATAAATATCTATTACATCTTTATCATTTATTAAATTTAATATTTCTTTTTGATTAAAATTATTTAAAACTTTCATTCCTAATTTTTCAAAAACATATGAATATATATCTCTTAATGTAATAGTGGTAAATGAATAATATATTTGTTCACATTTTAATTTTACTAATTCACTAATTCTTTTTTTCTTTTCAAAATGATATTTTGAAAAATCATTAATTATTCTATTATTTACTAAATATATAGGAAGCATTAAAAAACCTATAAGAAAGAAAAATAAAAAAAATATAACAGAATTAACAGTGTATCTAGATGAAATTTTATCCTTATTTTTACGTTGTTTAATTTCTTCTTTAATATTACTTATTTCTAAATCACAATTTTGAATTAAATTATAATTAGGTTTTGTATCCTTAAATTCATCATCAAAAAATGAATCAACTATTTCATTTAAATTAGACATAATATGTTTATAAAAACCATCAATAGGATTTAAAAATAGAGATTTAAAATCTACTTTCTTTATCATTTTATTCCTCAAAATAATAAATATCTACTAAGTAAATTATAAATTAATAAAAAAATATTAATAATCTTATTTGATTATTAATATACAATTACATATTTTCTTTAATTTAAATATCAATAAATTTGTAAAATATTAAAATTATTTTAATGATTCAGGAAAACCAATTTCCTTTTCATATATTTGACCACTAATATTGTCATTTTGGAAACTTTTAATTTCTTTATTAACTAGTATTCAATTAACAATATTACAAATAACTCCTAATAAAAAAATAGATAATATTGACATAATTATATAAATTCATTTATTTTTTGATGAGACAAGTTCCATTGAATAAAAAATACTTTTAATATTAAAAAATAAACATAATATGAAAGTTAAAACAGTATATGCTATATAAATTCCAACAAGTATTGTAGCTACTTTTCTATAATATTCTGCGTCCTGAATAGATAACTTATATGAAGAATCAAAATATCAACTAGTTAACACAATATAAACAGGCAAAAGATAAAGAGAACAAAATACATATATAATGCTTCAGATGCCGCTAAATTTTTCACAAAAATGAACATGCTTTAATTTATCCAATTCTGACATAAATTCCTCCTTTAAATAAAATGTAATAAAAATTATTGTTTAAATTAGTAATGTACAAAAAAATTTATACATGCCTTTATTCTAATATGTTTAAAACTAATTAATAAAATAATTAACTTACTTAAAAAATAAATTTAATAAATATAAAAATAAAAAAACACCCATTAACTGAGTGTTTTAAAAACTAATAAATAGATTGTGAAGGAGCTGTTGGCTTTTCTCCTACATAAGTTTGTCCATAAGTATCACTTGGATTATTTTCAATATCTTTTATTTCATTTTTACAAACTAAAAAATTTACTAGATTTGAAATAACACCAAGAAAGAAAATAGCTAATATAGACATTATTAAATACAATGATTTATTTTTTGATTTAACTAAACTTGATGAGCAAATTATACTTTTAATGTTAAAAATAAGATTAATAATAAATGTTATCAAACTGTATAAACCAATAATAGCAAATATTATAGTTGAAGATATTAGTGGTGCATCAGTTGTAGATGTATTTGGTGAATTTTCATATATATTATTGTTGTTAGTTGCCACAGAATTTGCAATAAAAACAGAATTTAAAATTAAAAGTAAGATAAATACAATCACAAAAACAATTTGCCAAACAAGATTAAATTTTTCTATTTTTTTCAATTTTTTTAATTTTTCTAGTTCTTCAGACATAAGACCTCTTTATAATTATTATTCAATATTTAATAGTCAATTTAAAGAAACAATCAACAATTAACTAATTTTAATACTTTAAAAGTAAAAATAAATTAATATTAATTGATCAAATCCACCTATATTAATAGTAAAACAAATTCAATAAATTTACAAAACTAAATATATAATAAATAAAAAAGCTTTTATTGTTTTGGGTTCAAAGTATGAATAGCATTAAATATATATTTACAGATTTAGATGGAACACTATTTAAATCAAGTAGTGAAAATGATAAAAAAATAGATCCAAAATTTGCACACACAATTAATTCACTTCCAAATTATGGAATAAATTTTTCTATTGCAACAGGACGTGATTATTTAAATGCAAAAAAAATACTAGAGTTAAATGGAATAAATAACTATGATTATATTATAGGTTGTAATGGAGCTCAAATATATAATAGAAGTTTGAATCAATTAATTTTTGTAAGAACTTTTACAGAACAAGAACACAACTATGCTATGAAAGCATTTGAATATATAGATAGAAAATATCCTAATCAATTATATATGTATGGATATTCATTAGGCAAGACATTAACACATATTACTTTTTATATAAAAGAAAATGAGAACATTAATGTATTGCAAAGCACAAATTATATGCTTAATAGATTCAAAGAAACTGGCATTGGTTTATTAGTTAGAAGTTCTTTTTCTACATCTTTATTAAAAAATGCATATAAAATCACAATAGGATTTGTAGACTACAAAATGCCTATAGAAAAAAAATTACATATAACATCAGATTTACAATCTAAATTTCCAGATTTATCATATCTAACAACAAGTACAATTGAAATAACACCAAAAAACATTGATAAAAGTACTGCAATTCACATGATTAATAAAAAGTATTATAAAGCAAGTAATAATGAATTTGCTGTTTTTGGAGATGGAGGAAATGATATATCTATGCTTTATAGTTTCAACAATAGTTTTTCAAGACATGACACATATCCATTTGTAAAAAATGTAGCAAAAAATATTATTGAAAACAAAAGCTCATTTTTTGTAGAAGATGTGATTAATAAAATTATTAAAGAAAAAAATAATCATAATTAAAAAAGATGTTTTATAACAAAACATCTTTATTTTTATCTTTTAAAAAATTTATTCATCTTTTCATAATTTTGTATTATTTGGATTATATGTTCCAAATTTTTCAAGTCTTTCAATATCACTTTTCATATAAATAATTTTAACTAAACTACCAATAAAACCTATAAAAAATAAAGATAATAATGAAATTACTAAATAAAAGATTCTACTTTTTCATACATCTAATTTTGATGTTATTTCAATACTTCTAATATTAAGAATAATCAATAAGATTATTGTAAAAACTCCATAAATTCCTAATAATGCAAATAATGTAATTCCAACTCCAATTTTTATATCATTTGTAAAATCAGTTCTATTATATAAATATTGTTGTTGTGAATTAGAAAATACAAAAAGAAGAAGAGAAGCAACAATAGAAATAATTATAAAAATAACAAAAAAAGTAACTGATAAAATAAATGATAACTTTTCTACAATTAAAGCCTTTTTTAATGTATCTATTTCAATCATAGTTTCTCCTATACAATACTCTAATCTAAAATAAGATTATTGAATAAATGATTATTAATTATAAAAATTATATTATTGAATGCTATTTTATATTAATAAAAAATTAAAAATTCATAAAATTATTATGAATTTTTAATTAAATTTATCCTTTTTTAAACTTGGATTTCAAAACCTTTGTTCCAAAATAAATTAGAATACCAACTAAAATTGATACAAGAACTGTTCCAATTGAAATAACTGCAATATTTACTGGAGTTAATCCTTCCTTTGTATTATCTACAGTTAATATTGTAAATACCATTCCAAAAAAATTAATGAATCCAATTAATGATGCTATCACATATGCAAATAAAACACTTTTTCTTTCTTTATCTTTTTTTGATAATTCATCTTTTTGTCTAATTTCAATTATTAACATCTCAATTGAATTTTTTAAATCACTTAATTCGTTTATTTTATAAACAATATTTTTAATTCCAGGCATTCCATAAAAACTATCATATCAATTAAAAATTAAATTCTCTAAAGCTACTAATTTATTTTTATGATATATATCAATTTTATTTTGTACATCATAATTAAATTCTGACTCAATGTGAATTCTTTTTCATAACCTTGCTTGTGCATAAATTTGTGATCAAAAATAATTTTCATAAAGTCCTGTATACATAGTTTCAGAATGCAATTCATTAAACATAGTTTCTGTATTATTTTTAATAATTAACATGCTAGGTTCATTACTAATAAATGTAATATAATCATAGTTTAACTCACACCTAGATTTTTCAATTTTTTCACCAAGTGACTCACTAATTTTAAATTTTTGCAATGAATTTTTATTAATAATATCTTCAAATTGTTTGTATTCAATAAAATATCCTGTAGATTCATCCATTCCAAAAAGTTCAGGAGAAATAGTTGTTAAATAAATAATTCTTAATTCATTATTTCTAGAAAATATTTCATACTCATTAATAAATGGTTCATTTTCTTTTCTATATAATTCAATAGTTACAATTGGTTTACCAAATGAATTCAAATCATAAGATTTTTGTTCATTAAGTGTGTCAATTATATCTTCATAACTTTTAATTTTATTTAATTTAACATTTCTATTTTTATCTGTGTAATTATCAAATAGAAAATGACCTATCTCATAAAAATCTGTTTCAGGATCTTGATTGGTATTTGAATTCATAAGTTGAGGTTTATCCAATAAACTTAAAATCATTTCAGGTTTTTCATTAGTAAAATATTTTTTTAACTCTTCATACAAAGATAGCATTATAATTGTTACAATTAAAATTGAATAAAACATAGTGTTTTCATAATATTCTTTTTTATCTTTAGTAATATTTAAAAAATTTAAATATTTTCTGTTAATTAAATCAACTCAATTATCTTTTAAATTTTCAATTGAAACTTGTTTAAAATCAATATTATATTTAGCTTTTGATCATACTTTTCTCTTTTTGTGAGATGATTCAAAACTTTCAATCATATCCAACATATTATTTAAAGAAATTGGATATAATTGTTTTCCAATAAAGTGTTTAATTAATGAATACAAATATATATCTGAAATAACTTCTGGAAAACTTATCCCTAATTTATCATTAAAATTTTTATTAAGACTAAAACCACCAGAAAGCATTTTAGTATCATCTTCAAGGAAAAAAGATAATTGAATATTAGATAAATATTTATGAAGATAAGAATTTTTATTAATATCAATAACAAACTCATATCTTCTATCAATATTTGTATCACTTAAAACCTGAGAATCAGTTCCCTGAAGTAATTGTTTAATAAACAATTGATCTCCAAACTGATCTTTTTCTGTTGAATCAAATAATTCACAGTTGTCTGTTCCTGTTTTAGAAGCAATTTTTCTAAGAGCAAGATTTAACATTAATTTAATTTTATTGTTTTTTGTTAAACTATCTATTTCTGTAAATTTTTCTAACTCATCTTTATCAAAATTTTTCTTAATTTTTGGTAAAACTTTATTTACAAAATATCTATTAGGATGGTTTTTTAAACTAGTAAAAAACTTATCATTTATATCATCAATATAAAATGAAAAAATGTTTTTTATTTTTAATCCATTAAACATTTTGTTATTAATGTTTTTGTCTTTCATAGTCTAAACCTCCTTTTTCATTTTTCTTTTTTTAATAATAGGAGAAATTATTGAAAACAATAATATCAAAAGCATTATAAAAGAAATAAAGCATCCTGCAGCTATAGTAATTATATTTTCTAATAATAACCCTTTTGTTGTATCCTTTACAGTTAAAACTGTAAACACCATTGTTAAAAAATCTGTTATACCAAAAAGTGATGCTGCAATAAATGCAAATGAAATATTTAATCTCTCTTTTGATTTTCCATATATTTTGTCTTCACGATTTATTTTTTTAGTTAATAATGAAATTGATTTATTTAATTGCTTAAATTCATCTATTTTTTTTATGACCTTTTTTATTTGTGGCAATCCATAAAAATCATCATATCAATCAAAATGAAGTTGTTCAACTTGAAGAATATAGCCTCTTAATAATTGAGGATATTTAACTTTATTTGTGTTAAACTTCAATTCTAAATCTTTCATTTTATAAATAATAGCGTGTGCATAAATTTGTGATCATAAATAGTTATTAAATAATTTTCTATTCGCATCATAATCATAGTTATTTTTTTTAGTTGAAATAAAATCAATTGGATTATTATTTTTTACAATTAAAAAAGTTAAATCTTGATTTAAAAAAGAAACATAATCGTAATTTCATTCACAAATTGTTTGATCAATTTTTTCATCTAAAACATCTTTTCAATTCTCTAAATTATAGTTAATGTTTGATAGCATAGTATTCAATTCACTATAATTAATAAAATTATGATTATTATGATGAATACCAAATATTTGTGGATCCATTGTCATTAAAAATAATGTTTTTAATTCAACGCTATTCATAAATACATCATCATCTTCATCTAAAAAAGGTATGTCACTATTTCTAATAATTTCATAACTTAATAATGGCTCACCAAAATACAAATTTTCTATTTTATCAAATTTTATTAATGCTTGAATTGCATCATCTGCATCAAGGATTTTTTTCAAATTAATTTTTTCAAAGTTAAAATAATTCTTTTTTAAAAATGCAAACAATTCAAAAAAATCTTCAGTGTAATTTTGATTATCATTATCATTTGTTGTTAATACCCTTTTTAATAAAGGACCATAAATCTCAGGTTCATTATGTCTAAAATAGATTTTAAGTTCTTCAAATACAGCTAAAGAAATCATCAATGTATTCATCAAGGAATAAAATAACTCATTTAATAAATATTTTCCTAACTTGTCACTATAGTTTGATTTATTAAGTATTTTTTTAGTAATTAATTCTTTTCATGAGTTTCTTAATGATTCAAGAGTTATATTCTTTTCATAATTTTGTTTAGTAACAAATTTTCTTTTTTTATTTTGATTATTATTAGTGTCATTGTCAAAAATACTTATTATGTTGTTTAAACTAATATCCTTAATTTCTCTTGTTAAATAATATTTTATTAAATTTGTTATATAAACCTTTTCATTGACATCTTCTTGATTAGTAGGTTTATTATCATTACCCCAATTTCAAGAAACACCACCTGATACCATTTTATTTTTTTCATCTAAATAAAAAGAAAATTGAATTTGTTCTACATAATTAAACAAATATGATCTTTTATCAATATCTATTGCATAAATATATCTTCTATCTTTTTGAACATTACCTATTACATTAAAATCATATATTTCATTTTTTTCTTCAACATAAATTGGTTGATTATTTTTATCTATATCTTTTTCAACAAATAAATCATATTTATCTGTTCCTGTTTTAGAAACTATTTTTTTTATAATTCTATTAACCAGAAGTAATAATGTATTGTGACTTGAAATATCTTCAATCTCTTTAAGTTTTTTAAGTTCTTCAATTTTCAAATTATTAAGTCTTGATGCTATTTTTCTATTAAAGGATTTATTATTATATTTATTAATTGAACTAAAAAAGTTCTCATTAATATTATCAATATAAAAAGGAAATATTGTTCTCACCTTTAGGTCATTAACAAATTTTTTAATTTCTTTTACCATGTTAACCCCCTAAAAATCCATTATTAATTTTACACTAATTGAGATACAAAAAACAAAAAAGGAAAATCAAACACAAATAATAAACACTTATCTTAATAAATTTTATTATTCATAAATCAACAATTAACTAATATATATTAATTTGCATTACAATTACATATTATGAAAAAAGAATTAGTTAGAGTTTATGACAAAAAACAAAATATGTTTTCAGAATACATTGATAGAAGACTTTTGCCAATAAAAGGTTTCTATTTTCATCTTGTAAATATTTGAATTATTATAGAAAAACAGAAAAAAATTTTAATTCAGAAAAGAAGTAAAAATAAATCTCTTTTCCCAAATTTATATGAATGTGTTGCAGGTGCTGTAACTCTTGATGAAACCATCTTACAAGCTGCAATTAGAGAAGTAAAAGAAGAATTAAACATAGACTTGCAACCACATCAATTAAATAAAATATTCTTCAATGTTGATAATAAAATTTGTTATTTTATGACAACATATTTTGTTAAATTAGATCAATTAGATTTATCTAAAATTAATTTTAATAATAATGAAATTGATGAAATAAAACTAGTTGATTTTAGAACATTTAAAGAAATGCTAAAATCAAATTTATTTACATATGACATAAAAAAAAGATTTAAGAAACTTAAACCTTTTTTTAAAACATATTTAAAATAACAAAAATAATTATTTAATTTCTATTTTCAAGTTCTCATTGTTCATTTCTGAATCTTAAATCTGGTAAAAAAATGTATTTTACAACTCTGTTAGCAAGTTTTAAAACATTAGCCAATATACTTGACCCTAAATTTTCATATTTAGGATTTAAAAATTCTATTCTTAAAATTTCTTTTGATATTCCATTAGAAACAACTTTACCATTTTTAGAAACAAATGTTTCAAACATTCTAAATTTTACAAAAGCAACTTGTTCTGTTTTTGTTTCTACATTAATAAATATAAAAACATCATCACTATTAATTGCACTATAAGAATAAGTAACTCTTTCATCTTCAATTGAAAATGTATCTTTTCATAGTTTTAAAAAATAATCTTCATTTAGTAATTTTATATTTACATATTCTTGACATCTTACTTTTTCAAAATATTCATTATCAATTGAAATTATGTTTAATAAAGAATTATATGCTCTAAATGTTGCATTTCTTATTCTAGATGTAAAAGTGTTGTAATCATCTTTATTATTTAAATCAATACCTTCAAATATTAAACGATATTCACTATTTGTTTTAAAAGTTAGAATCCTAAATTTATGAATAACTTCTTCCTTATTTCCTAAAATAGAAATATTTTTCTCTTTGCCCAAACATAATCATTCATATAAATAAACTAATAATAGAATTTCATCCATCATTTCAAAACTTACACGATTATTAAAAAAGTCATTTGAATTGTTTAAATACTTAACAATTTTTACCAAATTTGATAAATTAAATTCATATGAACCGCCATTAACTTTAATGGCATTAGAAATAATTTCATTGTATTGTTCTTCTAATGTTGGAATCAACTCTTTTTTTTCATCTAACCTAGCATTTTTAATTTCTAATAATTTAATATGAAGTCTTTTTCATTGTTCAAAAATGTTGATGCCACCATTTTTTAAATTGTTTGCAATAATGTTGTTCATTTTAAACCTCAAATTCCTTCAATCATATAAATTATATAATATTTTAAAAACAAATTTTAGTACTTATAAATAGTTTTTTACATATTATTACAAGATATTAATGTTTTTTATTATTATGATGTGCATCAGGAACTTTTATAAACTTAAAAATTAATGAATTTATATTCACTGTTATATCACTCAACATCATAATGTACACACCAACAATTGCTGGAATAAATCCTAAAATAGCTAAAGGAACTGTAACTAAATTATATCCAAATGCTCAAATTAAATTTGTAATAATTGCAATTCTTGTTTGCTTTGCAATAACAATAGCTTTATAAATACTATTGATATTTAGATAAACTAAATTAACATCAGCAACTGATTTTGCTGATTCATTATCTTGTGTTATAGAAAAAGATAAATCTGATTGCTTTAAAGCTTCAAGATCATTTATTCCATCTCCAACATAAACAATCTGTTTATTGTCCTTTTGCATTTCTTTAATTATGTTTGCTTTTTTATCTGGAGATATTTCATAATAGATTTCATTAATATTTAATTTATTACCAATATTATAAGCATTTTCTTTACTATCTCCTGTAATCATAGCAATATCGATTTTCATTTTTCTAAATTTTTCAATGACAAAAATAGCATCCTCTCTTACTTCATCTTCAAGGAAAATGATATTTTTAATCACCTTATTTTTGACATACACTACAATAACTTGCAATAATTGAGTATTACTAAAAGAATCTATATATTTTTTATAATCTTTTTCCATGCCATTTTCAAATTTAAAATTCTTTTCAATAGCATACTTTAAAGAACAAATATACTCATTATTTTTTCTATCATAAACACCAATACCAGCTATTTCTTCAAATGTATAAACTAAATCTGTATTTGTTTTTTTTACATAATTATTATTTATACAATAATTAACTATTGCTTTAGCAAGAGGATGAAAAGATATTTTTTCCATTTCATATATTTTATTTAAATTATTTGTAGAACCAATTATTTTACTTACTTTAAGATTTCCTGTTGTTAAAGTTCCTGTTTTGTCAAAAACAACCTTGTTAATTCTTTTAATTTTTTCAAAAACTTCTGAATTATTAAAAATAATTCCATTTTTTGCACCTTTACTTATTCCAATTAAACTTGCAAGTGGAGATGCTATTCCTAATGCACATGGACAACTTATAGTTAAAGTTGCAATAAAAAAATATAGTCCTTTTTGAGCTCTAATTTCTCAAGTATTTCCATTTATTCAATCTAAATTAACATTCCCAAATAATCCTGAATTATTTGAAATGTCTAAAATATTAGGGACAAACATCTGTAATAAAAATGCAAGAATTGCTGACAATATTATTACTGGCGTAAAAAATTTTGCTACAATATCAATCATTCTTTGTGTTTTGTTTTTTGAGTTTTCAATTTTTTTAACATTATTTATTATTGAACTTAGAATTGAATTTGTTTGAAGTGATTTTACTATAATAAGAATATCAGTTGATAAATTAATTGTTCCCCCAATTACTCTATCACCTACATTTTTATAAACACTTTTTGTTTCACCTGTTAACAATGCTTCATGAACATCTGTTGGTTTATCATAAATAACTCCATCAATTGGAATTTTAGTTCCTTTTTTTACATAAACTAAATCATTTATTTTTAGTGTTGAAGAATCTACTTCTTCATATGTATTTTTACTTTTATTAAATAAAATTGCTTTAGGCACTAACAACAAAGATAAATTATTAATATCTTGATTAGATTTATCTCTAATTTTTTTAGCAATATATTCACCTGCATTAACAATAGCAATTATAGTTGCACCAACCTCATAAAAAGACATTATATGAGGCAAATTTCCTGTTCTTGCAAATATTATTGTTTTATAAATCAATAAGTAGGTACTATATACATATGAGACAGAAGTACTTAATGTAATTAATGTTGACATCCCAATTGATTTATATTTAAAAATTTCAATTATACACCATTTATAAAATTCTTTACCAAAGTAAAAAATAACAATTGTTGCTATTGCAAAAGCTAATCAATCATAATAAAGTGGTAAATGTAGTCCACTAATCATTGTAATCATTTCAATAACCATTAAAGGCACTGATAATAATAATGGAATAATCATATTTATGAATTCAGAATATTTTTTTAATATATTTATTTTATTTTTTATCATTCATATTACTCCTAAAATTATAGAAAAATTTAAAAAATAAATTATATTATGAAAGTTATAATTAATATAAATTTTATTATCATAACGTGTATATAAATTATAGACTATTAAAATCAAAAGAAATAAAGTAAATTAATATAATTTTTATAGAAATAAAAAAAATCTATAGTAAATGAATACTATAGATTTTTAATTTAATTAACACATTAGTTAAATATTGCATTAGATAAAAGTACAGTAACTTCATGAACGTCAGGAACACCATCTTCAAAAGCATGTTGATCAATAGGTGTTACTGTATAAATCAATGAACCTCTTTTAATATCTTGATTTCAAGATATTCCACCTGTTTCAATGCCCTTAAAAGTGAAATTTACATTTGCAAAATTAGTTGTATCCCTTTTCATGTCATTAATAACATATTGAATAGCTACTCTACCATTACCATTTAATCATGTCTTAAAATTTTCTAAACTTCCTGAAAGATTTGTAGTATATCTACCAGTATTAGTAGTATTACTAATAAACTTAGCATCTTTTGGTAAAGCTGGACCAGCAGTAATAGTTAATCCTTCAATAGCAACTTGCTTAGTTGTGTTTGTACCATCAATTCAGTAGTGTCCAGTTGTTGGAGTTGCATCAAAGTAAAGTGTTGTATTATTTTCATTTAAAGTAGGATTTGCAAACGTTGTGTTGAATATTTGTGTTGTTTGCCCAATGAAATCACTATTTAAATTTATTGCACTTGTTGATGAAGTTGTAGTTACAGCAGTTTCAACAAAGCCAAGCTTTGTAACAACATTTTCAGGAGTAATATCAGGAGAATCTAAAGTAATTGCCTTATTAAATGTTGTAGGTAAAACTACTTTACTATCAATACCAATATTGTAGTCTAAAGTTATTGTAGCTTCTTTTGATTCTACTATTTGTGGATTTTTACTTACAATGCTAACTTTTGATGAATCTACAACTAAGTTTAGATCAGAAACTGGAAGTTTTAGATTAAGACTTTTAGCAGTTCCAGATGCTGGTGCTTCATTAACATTTATATTTACATAATCTTTATTAGCATCAAGTCCTATTTGACTTGTTTCTACTAAAGAATATGTCATATTTTCAGCATCAGCTCTATTAGCTTGACTCATTATTTCTTTTAATTTATTTGCATCCAATTTTGTTTTTAAATCTTTTGCACTTGAAACATTAATCTCAGGAGAATTAATGTCATAGTAAACAACTTCAGTTTGAGCAGTATTTCATGTCTCAACTGGAGTTGTTCCACCTCATGTTAAATCACCAGAAGGTGTTTCTGTTGAAATTTTAATTTCTGTGTTATTTTTTTGTTCTTGAGTAAATTTATCATAATTTGTAATTAATTGTTTTTTCAATTCGTCACTACTATTTACCTTATTATTGAATAATTCTCCAACATTAACTAATTGACCTTGATCATCAAATAAATCTGCAATTGATCCTACTACTTCAAAATTAGAAGCAACTTCTGGAACAACTTTTGTTGTACCAGGGTTATCAGGATTATTAGGATTATCAGGATTATTAGGTGAATTAGTGCTAGTTGAACAACTAGTTAAGATAACAGGAGTAACAATTGTAAATCCTGCTATACCTAAAGTGGCAAGCAAGATTTTTTTGCTAATTTTTTTCATTATTATCTCATTTCTTTTTTTATTTTTTTCAACACCAATACTACCTTATCAAAAAAAAAAAAAAAAGTCAAGTACAAAAAATCTATAGCATTCATGTGCTATAGATTTTTATATATTACTAATTACAATTATTTATTAACTTCTATCTAAATGTTATACCACTTAAAAGAACAGTAACTTCACGAACTTGAGGAGCATTGTCTTCAAATGCATGTTGATCTTGCGGAGAAACAGTAAATACTATTTTTGGTTTATTAGTTGTACTGTCTCATAGAATACTATCATCACCCTTATAAGCAAATGTTACATTTGCAAAATTAGCAGTGTCAGCATTCATTTTATTAGTTGTGTTTGTTGTTACTAAGTTTTTATTATTTCCACTAGCTAATCAAGTTTTAAAAGTATCTAAGCTTGCAGTTCCAGTAATAGTGTATCTATCTGCTAATGTAAAATCAGAAGCAAATTTAGCATCTTTTGGTAAAGCTTGACCAGGAGTTATAGTCAAACCTTCAATTGAAATTTGCTTAGTTGAATTTGTACCATCAATTCAATAATGACCTTGTGTTGGTGTAGCATCAAATGATAAAATTGTATTTTCTGTATTTAGTGTAGGATTAGCAAAAGTTGTGTTGAATATTTGAGTTGTTTCGCCAATCAATTCACTATTTAAAGAGATTGTATTTCTTGAAGAGTTTGATGAAGAAGTTGTTACAGCATTTGCAACAAAACCTAATTTTTGAACAACATTTTCAACTGTCACATCTGGTGAGTCTAAAGTAATAGCTTTATTAAATGTTGTAGGTAAAATTACTGTACTATCAATACCTACATTATAATCTAAAGATATTTTAGCTTCTTTAGATTCTACTATTTGTGGATTTTTACTTACAATACTAACAGTTGATTGATCTAAAACTAAATTTAAATCAGAAACAGGAAGCTTTAAATTTAGATTTTTAGCAGTTCCAGTTGTTGGTGTTTCAGTTACATTAATATTTAAATAATCTTTGTTACTATCAAGTGAAACTTGACTATCAGAAACTAAAGCATAAGTTGATGATTCTGCATTAGCTCTTCCTGATTTTGTCATAATTGTCTTAAGTGTATTTGCATCAGTTAGTTTGTCTTTTAAGTCTTTAGCACTTGAAACATTCATTTCAGCTAAACTTATATCATAATAAACAGTTTCAGTTTGAGCAGTATTTCAAGTATCAAATGCATTTGTTCCGCCTCAAACAAGATCACTTGGAGTTTGAGCTGATACTTTAATTTCTATATTATTTTTTTGTTCTTGAGAAAATGTATCATAGTTTGTAATTAATTGTTTTTTTAATTCGTCACTACCATTAACTTTATTGTTGAATAATTCTCCAACATCTACTAATTTACCTTGGTTATCAAATAAATCTGCAATTGATCCTACTACTTCAAAATTAGAAGCAACTTCTGGAACAACTTTTGTTGTACCAGGGTTATCAGGATTATTAGGATTATCAGGATTATTAGGTGAATTAGTGCTAGTTGAACAACTAGTTAAGATAACAGGAGTAACAATTGCAAATCCTGCTATACCTAAAGTGGCAAGCAAGATTTTCTTGTTAATTTTTTTCATTATTATCTCATTTCTTTTTTATTTTTTTCAACACCAATACTACCTTATCAAAAAAAAAAAAAAAAAAGTCAAGTCCTACAGAATGTGTTTCTAAAAAAATAATTTTAAAAAAATAACAAAAAAATCTATAACATTATGTTATAGATTTAAAAAAATATTTTTTTTAAATTATTACTAACTAGTAAATCTTACACCACTTAAAAGAACAGTTACTTCATGAGTTGCAGGAACATTATCCTCAAATGCATGTTGATCTTGTGGAGTAACAGTAAATACTATTGATGGTTTTTTAGCAGTTGCATCTCACAACATACTATCATCTCCTTTATAAGTGAATGTCACATTTGCAAAATTAGCTGTGTCTGCATTCATTGCAGTAATAGCTGTTTGATTTATTACATCACCAATTTTTTGACCACTAGTATTGTTGCTATTGTATCAAATTTTAAATTGCTCTAAACTTGCTTGCTTATTTGTATTATATGGATTGTTAAGAGTGAAAGAACTTGCAAATTTAGCATCTTTTGGTAATGCTTGACCAGGAGTAATAGTTAATCCTTCAATAGCAACTTGCTTAGTTGTGTTTGTACCATCAATTCAGTAGTGTCCAGTTGTTGGAGTTGCATCAAAGTAAAGTGTTGTATTATTTTCATTTAAAGTAGGATTTGCAAACGTTGTGTTGAATATTTGTGTTGTTTGCCCAATGAAATCACTATTTAAATTTATTGCACTTGTTGATGAAGTTGTAGTTACAGCAGTTTCAACAAAGCCAAGCTTTGTAACAACATTTTCAGGAGTAATATCAGGAGAATCTAAAGTAATTGCCTTATTAAATGTTGTAGGTAAAACTACTTTACTATCAATACCAATATTGTAGTCTAAAGTTATTGTAGCTTCTTTTGATTCTACTATTTGTGGATTTTTACTTACAATGCTAACTTTTGATGAATCTACAACTAAGTTTAGATCAGAAACTGGAAGTTTTAGATTAAGACTTTTAGCAGTTCCAGATGCTGGTGCTTCATTAACATTTATATTTACATAATCTTTATTAGCATCAAGTCCTATTTGACTTGTTTCTACTAAAGAATATGTCATATTTTCAGCATCAGCTCTATTAGCTTGACTCATTATTTCTTTTAATTTATTTGCATCCAATTTTGTTTTTAAATCTTTTGCACTTGAAACATTAATCTCAGGAGAATTAATGTCATAGTAAACAACTTCAGTTTGAGCAGTATTTCATGTCTCAACTGGAGTTGTTCCACCTCATGTTAAATCACCAGAAGGTGTTTCTGTTGAAATTTTAATTTCTGTGTTATCTTTTTGTTCTTGAGTAAATTTATCATAATTTGTAATTAATTGTTTTTTCAATTCATCACTACTATTTACCTTATTGTTGAATAATTCTCCAACATTAACTAATTGCCCTTGATTATCAAATAAATCTGCAACAGATCCAACTGTTTCAATATTATTTGCAACTTCTGGTACAACTTTTGTTGTACTAGGGTTATCAGGATTATTAGGATTGTCTGGGTTAGTAGGTGAATTAGTGCTAATTGAACAACTAGTTAAGATAACAGGAGTAATAGTTGCAAATCCTGCTATACCTAAAGTGGCAAGCAAGATTTTCTTACTAATTTTTTTCATATACATTATCTCGTTTCTTATTTAATTTTCTTCAACACACTATGACCTTATCAAAAAAAAAAAAAAAAAAAGTCAAGTCCTACAGAATTATTTTTTAAAAATAATTAACAATTTTATTAAATTAAATAATAAAAAATCTATAACACTAAGTTATAGATTCATTTAATTTAAATTCATTTTTTAGGTTCTTTTTTAGTATTGTTAATTAATTCTTCTTTAATAACTTCTTTTGATCCCAAACCTAAAATTGAAGAAGATTCAACAACAATTTCTTTAGATCCTAAATATTTTTTTGATTTGCTAACAATCGGTCTTATAAATTTTTTATCATTTAATTTCTTTGCATTCTTTGTTCTTATAACTATAAAAATAAATAAAATTAATAACGATAATCCTAAAACAATAATAATTATAAATGGTAAAAATTCTAACATAGGAGATGAAGGAATTTTAAAACCTTGAATAGTTACTTGTTTATAGACAGAGCCTACAGCAGTATTTTGAGATTCATTTGATTTTAAATTTATCAAACTATTTTTATTATTTTTATCAACTGATATTCCTGGAGTAAACTCCACTTGAACAACAACTGTACCCTCAGTTAAATTACTAAGTGGTTTTGAAATATTTGGTATATAGCTATCAGTATATGAAAATAATCCTAAAATGTTATCTTTATAATTTTCATAATTATCTGTAAATTCATTAGCTGTCATTGAATTTGTAACACCATTTCATTGATTAACATCTAAATCAATAACAATGTTATTATCATTATCCATTGTTGCATTATCTAATTTTTCTATTGTTGAAGAATTTCAATTTACATCATATTTTTCCATTTCAACTTTTTGAATTAATTTAAAAGGATAAACGCTAGGATAAAGTTGTTTTATTTTATTTTCATATGCTGCATCAAAAACAACATTTTGATTACCAACTTTATCTACTAATTTAGAATCTTGTTTAATTGTTACATCAAAACGTAGTTCTCCATCTGCATCTGCTGTAGCAAGATTTGTTATATTCAAAACCAAATCATCTTTACTAAGAGTTACAGGGTTTGATAATGATTTATAAATTAAATTTCTTGAAAGCGTTAGTGCATCATTATTATCAACTGCTGTTTTATACTCATTTCATATACTTGATGGTGTTTTACCAACGCTACTTGATTTTGGTATATTTGCAATTGTTGGTCTTTTAGTAAATAAACTTGCAGTATTTTTTAATCCAGAAATTACAAGAGGACTTGATATAATATTTTTCTTGTCATCAGGAACTGGTTGATGTAATTGTTTTGTATATTTTAATTCACTAATAGTTAATGTTCCATTTAAATCATCTGATGTATAATTACAAGTTCAATCAGTTGATGCTTTAGAATATGCTGCACCTAAATTAACAACTTGATTAATAATGTCATCAAATGTTATCTGTGATGGGTATTTTGTTTTTAAACTATCACTAGCAGCAGAGTTAACTGTAAAATTATAACCTGATAATGATAAGAAACCAGTAAATGTATATGTTCTTGTCATTATTGATGAGAAAGAAGTTATACCTGTTGGAAATTGATCTGCTGGTAATCTAACAGTTACTGTCAATGCATCTTTATCTGCTGATACAGAAGTTGTTATATGAGTCTCAGTCAATGTTAATTTTGTATTACTTTTAGTTGTTATATCATATTTAATAAAACTTTGTAATATCTCTGCTTTTGTTACCTGATCTGCATATTTAGTAGTTTTTAATTGGTTAATTGCTTGATACTTTGTATTATCAACAGATGGCGAATTAACAAAAGCTAAACTAATATTACTAAGTGCATAAAAACCTTCAACTTTTACATGTATATAAAAAGTTGTTCTAGATGCAGAATTTCATCATGACACAGTTTCTACTTTATAGTCAAATTCTAAAA
Organism: uncultured Mycoplasma sp.; assembly: GCA_947648205.1. GTDB lineage: Bacteria > Bacillota_I > Bacilli_A > Mycoplasmatales > Mycoplasmoidaceae > Malacoplasma > Malacoplasma muris. The sequence goes on along the minus strand of CANSNC010000004.1, from coordinate 45,739 downwards.
TACCATTATCTGGATTATTAGTTCTATTTGCTATTGAAATTGTGTATGTTGATCTTAAAGAATTATTACTAAAATTAAGTAAACTAACTAATTCAGCATCAGTTATACTATTAACAATTTTTGCTGTATAAATGCTATTACTTTTAATTGAACTAACAGGATCTGTATATTTATTAAATGATAAATCAATAGGATTAGATCATGTAGTTCCTGTTAAATGTTCTCTTTTAATACCACCACCAGTACTAGTTGTATCAATGTAAACATATGCAGCACCATTTGTTCCACTAACTGGTGCAAACAATCAAGGTTTAGCCTTTTGAGCTTCAGTTGTTGATGATTTAATAGTTGTAAATACTGGAGATGTTGGATTAGATATATCCATTTGACCAAAAATTGTATTTAAAGATGTTTTTTTAGATGAGTAAAAAACTTTTGTTCCTTCTACTGTAACAGCTGCTGGTTGTTCTACTCCAGTTGATGAAGTATTAGTAATTTTTTGTGTTGTTAAATTTCCATTTGAGTTATTATAAGTTGCATAAATATAACCTGAAGTGCTTGTTTGATCTCCATACATTGGAATTAATATATTCATTAGGTTTGATGTTGGTAGTGTAGATCTATCACCTATATAAAAACCTTGTCTATGTGTTGAATTAAATAATTCAGTTTTTTGATCATCTGTAAAATTATTTAAATGAAAAAGACTATTATCAATAGAATATTTTGCTATATTTAGCCCAACATATCAATTTTTAAATTGCCCATTAATAACATAAATTGTAAATTTAGTAGTTGTTGGAGAATAAGTTAATAAAAAGTTTTTATCTGATCCTTTAGCACCTGGAGTTATACTTAAAATTTGTTCATCATTATAAGTTGTTACTTTTAAATTCTGTAAATCTAAACCACTAACACCTTGTGCATTAACTGAAACAAGTGTAACTTTTTTTGCAGTATTTCTTGATTGTTCTCCCATAGGAAGAGCAAAATATGTTCCTTGTTCAGATGCTGTAACTATTGCATTAACTTCATGTGGAAGTTCTACAATATTTCTAGCTGGTATAGGGTTACCAAAATTATCAACTTTTGGACAATATATTTCACCATTACTCATATTTAGAGAAAATGTTATTGATGGTTGATTAGTATCTGTTGACTGTAGTAACACAGCTAAATAACTTTCGTCTATTTTCAATCAACTAGCAACTGTATAATTAGTAGTATCATTAACACCAATTGTTGAAAGAAAACTTGTAACTAATCCAATTTCTGTAACTTTATTTGACCATGCAACCAAACCATTATAACTTGTTAAAATAATTGTTTTTTTATCTTTTGATAATCCTAAAAATCCTACTGAATTACTTACTACTTGATGTGTTGCACTTGAGTATATTGGATCATAATCTGAATAACTATTAATAGCATCAAGTCCACTTATTAATTTTGAATTATTAGTTGCATTATTTGTAGTAGTTGAATCATTTAATTTATTATTTTTTACACTATCAACATCAATCAAACTATTATTCTGCTTAACTAATGCAAATGTTGATGCATACCCCAAAGATATAGGAATAATTGTAAGACACCCTATAGATAATATTCTTTTAAACCTACTAATTTTTCTTCTCATCATAATAAATTACTCTTACCTTTTCTTATATTTGCTATTTGTTCCTTGAAATCTATTAACAACAAGATTGTTATTCTTGTTATTTAAATTATTTAGTGAGTCCTTATTATCGTTTTTAACAACTGATTCAACCACTACATATTTTGCTTTTCTTTCTTCAAGTAATTTTTGTGATTGAAAATTTTTCTTTTTATTTTTTTGTATCTTTTTTGTTCTTAAAAAAATATATGTAATACTAATGATTAATGCTAATGCAATAATTAATGATAGTAAAATAGGAATTATAATTGCAAATTTTGAAGTTGGCAATTTAAAACCTACAATAGTTATTTCTTTAGTAGAACTAACACTTCTTATTGTACTTTTATTAAGATTTATTGCATTTGTTTGACTTGTAGTTTTATCAATAAAATCTACTCTTATAGTTACAATTCCTTGCTCATAATTTGAAATAGGTTCTGAAAATTGAATTTCATAATTATCAGAATAATTAAACAATTGAACAATTGCTGTTTTGTATTGAACAGGATTTGATAAAAACTCATCAACAGTCATTGTTCTATTAATTAATTGTCAACTTTGTTGATCTAAATTTATAGTTAATCTTTCAATTCCATTTTCAATATCATGTCTAAATCCAGAACCTTCTGGAATATTTCATTCAAAATATTCATTTAAAGAATCAATTTGCCATTCTGCTCTAAAAGGGTAATAATTTTTATTTGGATTCTTACTTATTAAATTATTTTCAACTTCTTTACTAAAAACCAAATCATTACCTTTATACTTTATATTTAATGTTGCACCCTCTTTAATTTTTATATTAAAAACTAATTTTTTTTCTTGATTAGCTGTATCTAAATTCAAAGGTGTAAACACTAAATCACTTGGAGATTTTACTAAACTAAAATCTATATTATTGTATAAAAGTGTACTAATAATTTCATTATTATTACCTGAACTAATTGCTTGATCCCATTCATTCCATGCATCAACTGGTGTCATTGTTCCAGCAACACTTGTTGGAACATTTTTTAAAACAGGTGAAACATTAAAACTTGACAATATTTTTTTAAAATTATTATATGTTTTTTGATTATTCAAGCCTATTATTTCTCTTTTTGAATTAGACAATGAACTTGGTACACCATCTGTTCTTTTATAATACAATTTAGTTATTTTAAATGTTCCTAAATAATCATCATAAGTAGATTCATAATCTCAATTTTCCCTAGATGTGTAATATGAATAACCAGATGATTTAAAATCTATAAAACTTGACATTACATTTTCAAAAGTTATTTCAGAAGGAAATTTTGATTTAAGTAATGTTACAGAAGTATCATTATCATTTAAAATTCTAGCATCATATCCTTCTAGTTTACTAAACCCTTTAAAAGAAGCAGTGTAAGTTAAGTTATTAAATCCTGTTGGAAAATTTCCACTTGGTAATCTGAGAGTAACTTTTAAAGTATAATCATTTTCTAATGATTCAAGTGTAATGTATTGCTCTTGTAATTGTAATTTATTACCATTTTTATCTGTAATATCAGCAACAATAAAATTGTCCAGAACTTCTTTTTTTGTAATTATATTAGCTGATTTTTTTTCTTTTAATTTTTCAATCTCTGCATATTTTGTAGGATCTATATTTTCACTTACAACAAAAGCTACATTAACATTTGAAAGTGTATACATACCATCAATAAAAATAGGAATATCAAATGATTGAGTAACAGAATCGCTTCATCAAGCTTTATACTTAACAACATACTTAAATGACAATGTACCTTTATTATTATCAGAATTCATTGATAACACTTCAACTGTATAACCTGAAGAATTACCCACAAATACTAAATGATTTTTTAATGAAGATGCACTAACACTTGAAGCCATTGTTCCTTTCATAATATTTGTATCAGCTTTAATATTTGCTACAGGATCTTGATATTTAGCAAATGCAAGTTCTGTTTCTGGTGCTGTTGTATTATCTGTTTTAATATAATTTTTAACCACTTTATTTTCATTGTTAATAGCAACAAAAGCAGAACTTGTACCACTATTAATAACAGGAGACATTAACCATGGCTTATTAATAGTTATACTTCCTTTAGCTTTTAAAGTTTGATAACTCATTGTAGAGGCTGACACATCAATATAGCTAATTATTGAATCATCTGATGCTGATAATGAAAAATATATTTTATTATTTGTATAGTCAAAAATTGCATTTGATATAACATCATTTGGTTTAGAAATGGAAATGTCAAATTCAGTTTTTGAAAATGATTTAGATGATACATTATAAGTTACTAAATGTAATTTTGTTGAACTACCTGGAACTAAGTAAACAAATTTTGGAGTATTAACACCAGCACTATTTGTAGTACAAGAAAAACCATATTTTATTATTTTGTCTTCAGTAAAAGATGAAGTTGGTGTAAACACACTTAAATCTTGACTAACTTTTTGACTACTAGAATTCAAAATATTATTTAAATTTTGATCTACAGCAACAGTATAAATAGTTCCATCTGATTTTTTAAATTGAAAAAAATCAACTGTAGAAGAGGTTGAAAGAAAACCTGGTGTAAATCCTACAAAAGAATCAGTTTCACTTAAACCAATTGAAGAAATATTAGGTTGCATAGAACTGATATTTGTATTTGTTAGTGTAACAATTTGTGCTTTAGATGAAATATCACTTGAAGTTGTGCCACCAATTGCTAAAATTTTTGACCTACTTGTTTTATAAAGTGTAGTTTGCCCATCTCCAACATATGCCATATTTCCTACAAATGTATTTGTAGAATTAGGATTAGCTATTGAATATGGAGTAAAAACAATACCAGTTGCTGCATCTAAAAATAGTACTATTTGATTTTCATTTGTTGGTGTTCCAAATAAAATTGAAATATATTCTTGACTGCCTAATGTAACATTAACTCAACCATTAATAGTATATGTTGATATATCATTGATACCTTTATTTGCATAAAAATCTTTAACTAATTGTATTTGTGATATTGTAGTTGATCAAACAATAACTCCACTATAACTTGTTAAAATTGCTGTTTTACTATCTTTTGTTTTTCCTAAAAAACCTATTTTAGTAGAAATAGATTGAAAAGTAGTAGTATTAACAATTGAATCATAATCTGTAAAGTTATTAATAGAGTTAATTGATGTTGTAGCATTGTTATTTAAATGATTAGTTTGAATTATTTGTGAATTAATATCATTAATATTATTCAATGGTACAAAAGGAAAAATACCAATTAATGAAATAATTGGTAAAGCAAATATTGAATAAAATATTTTTTTTGCTTTAAATCTAGTCATATTTTTCCTTTTTAAACATTTGTATTAATTAATTTTTTACAACTTTATTTTTATAAATTTTTGCAAATGATTTTTTGTTATATTTGTCTCTATATTGATATAATTTTTTATTTCTTTTCACATTTATGTAAACCATTCATCAAATAACTAATGCAGTTAATAAAATTAATAGTGATGACACTACAACAATTAAAATTGTTATAGCAATACTAGAAGATGGAAAACCTGTAATTGTTATTTCAGGTGATGTAGTTACTTCTATAGAACTAGTTAAATTTGGATAATACAATTTATATCTAACTAAAACTGTTCCATTTTGATCATTTGCAATCATATCAACTTCTGTAATTTCAAAATAACTTGGATCTGTTGGTGTACCTGTAGATGTTAATTTCACTCCTGCATTTGATATAAGATTAAAGTCTTTTTTGAATAAGTCAATATTATTAATGTATTTATCTACAAAAGCTGATGCTGATGGATAATCAGTTGGAAGTAATTCCATTTTATTTGTTTCTCTATCAAGGTTAACTTTTTCTACTAATGATTGAAAATCCACAGTTGTTGAATTTGTTCCATCAGTTGGAGCAATATCATAATTTCAATTATAATTAACACTTTGATAATTAAAAGTAACTCTTAAATCATCTTGAAAATTAATTTTCAACATATTAGGACGTGTTAATTTTAATTTGTCTTGTAATGATTTTGATATCACTAAACTTTGTTTAGTAACACCATCTCTTGTTATTTGAATATTACTAGTAATATCATCTTTTAAAGTTAAATCATATACAGCTTTATTATCAACTGATAAAGTTGAGTTTTTAACAGGTATAAATTGATTTACACTAAATCAATCTAGATCAACACTAATTGTTTGAGAAATTAAATTATTTATTTTAGAATCAACATTTTCTGCAGTCTCTGTCCCAGTTAAAGAATTAGCATATTTTTCATCAAAATAAATCCCAGATAATTTTGGATCAAGGTTAGATGTTGATGTAACAGTTGCTCCACCTATATAATCTTCAAGTTTTTTACAACCCGTTCCATTTGTTGAATCAATTGTAACTTTTAGCATTGTATCATCTATTGATGAAGGAATATCATCTGTTCTTTTGTAAGAGAATGTAAAACCTGTTGTACCACTAATTAAATTATTATTGTAATTTTCAGTACCTGGATTTTCTGTATATTGCAATTGTCAGTTTGCTACATCAGTATTATAACCATCAGATAAAGTAACAACTTTTAACATATCTTCAATTGTGAATTCATAAGCTAATTTTCTTGCTTTAAGTGCAGTAAAAGCTGTATTATCTAAAGTTATTGCTGCATAACTTGACGTTCTTAAAAAACCTGTATATGTATAAGTTCCAGCTAAATAACTTGGAGTAATTCCTGGAGAGCTTTTATTTGTCATGTTTCATTCAACAGTTAATGTTCCATTAACATCATTATAAACAATATCAATTGCTTTTGAAGTGTCTTTTGCTTGGTCTGCAGTTCTAAGAAAAATATCACTAGCAGTTATATTTAATTTATTTCCTTGAATAATAAAATCATCCAAAAATTGTTGAGCAATTAATTGACTTGGCAATTTTTTTCCAAGATATTCTCTATTAATTTTGTCTCATTTAGTAGCATCTACTTCAGAACTTGTTACTAATTTAAACATTAATGAACTTATAGTGGCAAATCCAGTAATTTCCATATCTGTATAGTTTACAACTTTATCATATCCTTCAAGAGCTCCAGTTGTTGGCTTTTCATATCATCATTTTGCCAATTCACTTTTTACTCTTGCTTTTAAAGCACCAGTTTCATTATTGTATGCCATTTTACCACTTGATGATAAACTATACCCACTAGGAGCTGTAACATTTTCTAAAGAATTAGTTAAATAATCCACAGCAGTAGTACCATTAGTATATGTTATTCAATTAGGAATTACTGTTTCATCAACATCACCTGGTAATTTATTAATTTGATCACTTGCAGTTGCTGTAGCTAAATAATCACCTTTTGCAAAAGCACCTCAATCTATGTCATTACCCTTTGTTCAAGTACCACTAGCATTTTTTGCATTAGATACTCTTTTCTGATGAATATTTGCAATTGGTGTATCTACAGTAATACTTGTATGTTCTGTTGTATATGCTAATACTTCTTTTACTAAAGAACTTTTTGCACTAGCATTCTCAGGATTTAATCCATCAATATGATAATCATTTATTACTGAAAAATTTAAAATTGCTCTTTTGCCAGTAAATGAGTATGAAGTGGCAACACTTCCTAGAGAAGTAAGAGTTGTCTGCCCAGGAGTAATTGCAAAACAAAATAAATTTGTAGAAGAAGTGTTAATTGATCTTCCTGTATTAGTTTCTGCATTATAAGGATAACAACTCATATATAAAAGATTATGTTTTGCATCTCTTTTGAATTGGTATACATAATTAACCTTACCATTATTAGCCAATTGAGTTTTATTAACAGTATTTGTAGGATTAAACCCTTTAGATCAAGTAAATGTTGACATACGAACTTCACTACTTCCTGTTGCATTGATGTCACCACCACTAATAAAAGAAGAAGAAGTTACAGGGTTAACATTCATATCAACCATTGTATAAGTATCAGTTGTAGCATTTCTATAAAAAACAGGGTCTGCTACTGATATCTCACCATAGTTTTTACTTCATGTCTGTGTTGCATTATTAGGATTTTTAGTTGATATTGTCTCTCAATTAGTTGAAAATCCATAGAAATATATTTGATCATCAAAAAAAGCATATTTATATTTTAAAGTATCAGGATCTGTAGTGTCTAATATTGTCATACCTCATCTACCTAGATCATCTCCTAATTCAAATATTGAACCTATTTTATGGTTAGTATTTTTAGTAAGATTACCAAGTGCAGTAGAATGAATAGCTCATGATTGAAATTTAAGTCAAACAGAAGTGTATGCACTAAAATTAACTCTAAATAGCACAGTATTAGTAATAGTTGAAGCTCAATACTCATATTTTGGTATTACTAAAACACTATTAGTTACACCATACATCACTATTCCTTCAATTTCTTTTATATACTGTTTTTCAACTCAAAGAGAAGTAGAAGGAGAATTATTAATAATTATCTCTCTACCTGTATTAGCATCTAATTGAAATAAATATGCAGCCTTATTATCATTGTTAGTTGTTATATATGTACCATAGACAAAAAATGTGTTAGAGTAAGGATTATACTTAACACTAGTACTATATAAACTTTTAAAATCAGGTTGTAAACTTAAAATTGATTTATTTGTTTCTGTTGTTGGTGAAACCATATTGTATGTTCAATAAACACTATTAAAGTATGAAACAAATTCAAGAGCAGTTTGATTATTTGCATCCTTTTTTAGTTGCACTATTCCATTTGGACTTTCATAATCACTATTCCTATTACTAACAAACAGTGATGCTTTATTAGTAGTTGTAGAAGTAGAAGTTAATGAATTAATGCTATTATCAATATTATTAGATGACTGTAAACTTGTTTGATTAAAGTATATTGTAGGTGTTATAGTTAGTGCTGATACTAAGAAACTAGTTATACAAGAGCATAAAATATTTAAAGACCTTTTAGCCATAAATTACTCCTAAAAATAAGTCAATAATACTATTAAAATTATATTATTCTAAAATTACTAATTCAATAGTGCAAGTAGAATATGAATTTTATATGTTTATTATGATTAATTCAATAGTAATAAAATAAAAAATCTATAACTACTAAAAAGTTATAGATTTACTTACATTATTAAAACAATTAAGAAATTGTATTAGAAAAATCCTAATTTCTTTGTTGAATAACTTACTAAGATGTTTTTAGTTTGTTGGTAATGATCAAGAATCATTTTATGAGTTTCACGTCCTATACCTGAAAGTTTATATCCACCAAAAGCAGCATGAGCTGGATATTGATGGTAACAATTTGTTCAAACTCTACCAGCTTTAATTCCTCTTCCGAATCTATAAGCTCTATTTATATCTCTAGTTCAAACACCACTACCTAAACCATAAACTGTATCGTTTGCTATTTCTAAAGCCTCTTTGTCGTCTTTAAAAGTAGTTACAGCAAGCACTGGACCAAAAATTTCTTCTTGAAAAATTCTCATTTTGTTATTACCTTTAAAAATAGTTGGTTTTATATAACATCCATTTGCAAGTTCTCCAGGTAGATTGTTTTTTTCTCCACCTATTAAACAAGTTGCACCTTCTTCTTTACCAATATTAATGTAATTTAATATTGTTTCAACTTGTTTATTATCAACTTGTGCACCCATCATTGTATCCATTTCCAATGGATTTCCAACTTTTATTGCAGCAACTCTTTTTAAAACTCTCTCCATAAATTTGTCATATATTTTTTCATGAATTAAAGCTCTACTTGGACATGTACAAACTTCACCTTGGTTAAATGCAAATAATACCAACCCTTCAATTGCTTTATCTAAATAGTCATCATCTTTATCCATAACATCTTCAAAGAAAATGTTTGGAGATTTTCCACCAAGTTCTAAAGTGGAAGGAATAATATTTTCAGTTGCATATTGCATAATTTGTCTTCCAACTTCAGTGCTTCCTGTAAAAGCAACTTTTGCTATTCTTGGACTAGTAGCTAAAGTTTTACCAATTTTTGCACCACTACCATTAATAACATTTAAAACACCTGGAGGCAACAAATCTCCAATGATTTCTAATAACACCAAAATACTTGCAGGTGTTGCACTTGCAGGTTTTAAAACTATACAATTACCAGCAGCTAATGCAGGAGCAATTTTTCAAGCTGCCATTAAAATTGGAAAGTTTCAAGGAATAATTTGTGCAACTACTCCTAAAGGTTCATGAAAATGATAAGCTACTGTATCTTTATCAATTTCAGCAACTGTACCTTCTTGTGCTCTAATACATCCTGCAAAATATCTAAAATGATCAATTGCTAATGGAATATCAGCATTTAATGTTTCTCTAATAGGTTTACCATTATCTCATGTTTCAGCATATGCTATTAGTTCTAAATTCGCTTCAATTTTATCTGCAATTTTTAATAAAATTCTAGATCTTTCAGCAGGGCTTGTATTAGCTCATTTTTCTTTTGCAGCATGTGCTGCATCTAAAGCTTTTTCAATATCTGCATCTGTAGAGTATGGAACTTTACATAAAACTTTACCATTAATAGGTGAAGTATTATCAATGTATTTTCCTTCAATTGGAGCCACTCAATGTCCTCCAATATAATTTTCATATTTGTTTTTAAAAACATTTGAAATTACTGTATACTTATTTGTCATAGGTTCCTCATTTTAATATATTTATTAAATACTTTAATTTTAAAGCTTTATTTTGATTTAGATAAAAAATAAAAAATTTACATTTTACATTTTTTAGATCTTTAATTCATAGAATTATATATTAATTAATAATTTCTAACTACTATCTCAGTTATATTACCTCTTTTACTTGGATTTGAATTAACAACTCTTTTTGCAAATACTCTTTTAATATCAAAATTTTTGTATAGTTCATCAAAAAAATTGTTTGTATTATCTGTGTTTTTAGGATCTGAATTAGACAACATTAAAAAACATTTTTTATTATTAAGTTTCTTAAAGAAAGTAGCTAATCTGATTTGTTCATCATCATCAAAACCTAATGCATTATAGTTTACAAATGAATTATTGTTTAAAATTGGTTTATATGGTGGATCAAAATAAACAAAAGTCTTAGTATTTATTTCATTTAAAACTTTTTTATAGTCTCCACAGTATATATCAACATTTTTTAAGAGATGAGAGCATAATTTTAAATTATTAGAATCACAAATTAAAGGTTTTTTATATTTTCCATGTGGAACATTAAAATGTCCTAAACTATTCACTCTATATAATCCATTAAAACATGTTTTATTTAAAAAAATAAGTTCACAACATTTTTCTATTTTATTTTTTTCTTCTAAACTATTAAAATTATATTTTTTTCTCATATTGTAGTAATATTCATCCTTATTTTCAGAAGATAAATATTCATTCTCAATTTTTTTTAAACATTTTATTACATTTTGCACATCTTTTTTTATACAATAATAACAATTTATTAACTCTCTATTTATATCATTAATAATTATTTTTTTAATTTTATAATTTTGTAACAAATAAAATAATAGTGCTCCACCACCAACAAAAGGTTCTATATATGTGTCAATTTTACCTTCAAATAATTCTATTGGAAATAAATCTATAAAAGTGCCAATAAGTTGTCTTTTACCGCCAACTCATTTTATAAAAGGTTTGGCAAAATTTTTTTGCATATAATCTCCTTATATTTATTTAATTATTTTTTTTAAAATACCTTTCTTTAAATCACATATATTATAGATATGTTCTGTTACATCAAAAGTCTCTTCTAAGTTATTTTTTGATTTTACTCATCCTATTCCATCAGTGATTCATATAAATACAAAATTAGCAATTTTTTTTGATTGCTGTGCGATTGCTTTATAACTTCTTGCAACTTCATTCAATTTTGAACCATTAGTTCCATAAAAATTTGTTTCAAATACATAAATATAATCATTTGTTTTAATAACATAATCAAACTTTTTTGTTACTTTACCAAGATTTGATAATGTTGATAAATTAATAGATCATTTTTGTTCAATATCTTTTATTTTCATTTCTTTAAAATAATTTTTTCCTATTTCAAACCCTTCTAATTCTATATAGTATTGAAGAATTTTTTCCATCATATGACCACATCTATTTTTTCTTCCATTAGAACCTAAACCTATCTCAATGCCAGTTGCATAATCAATAATACTATTAATTATTTTATTTGATATTAAATTAAATAAACCTGTCTCTCTCATAAACTTTTTAACAAAATTTACATCTTGAATTATAGAAAAATTAAATATTAATTTTTCATCACCCTCTAAAACTTTTATCTCTTTTTCTCTAACTGCCAATAACAAAGGAATACATTTAGAAATTTCTGGATATTTCATATATAATTTTTCAAAATCATTTTCTATATTTTTAGATCCAACTAATGAATTAATAATATTCAATTCAACTCTAATATCATCAATATTTTGATAAGCAAGATTGAAATTAGCAAAGTAATCAAATGTAGCAATTGTGTCAGTTAATGTTGTCATTCATTTATTAAAATCTTTTTTCATACAATAAAATAATAACCTAAAAACAGTAATTATTAATCATTATATCCAATTAAAAAAACAGAGGAATTTATCTCTGTTTAGCTTTTATTAAGATTGTTTTTTAACTTGTAATCCAAGTTTTTTATCATAGTCTATTAAAATAGATTGATTTGGAACTATTATTTTTTTAATTATTTGATTTGTTATATATGTTTCAAGATTTTTTTGAATAAATCTATTTAGTGGTCTTGCTCCATATTCTTTATCATATCCATTATGTGTAATATATCCTACAATATTGTCTGAAAAATGTATATTATAATTATTTTCCTTCAAACGATTTGATAATTCTTTTAACAATTTAACAGATATATCATTGGCAATTTCAATAGATATTGGATTAAAATCAACAATTTCATCTATTCTATTTAAAAATTCAGGTTTAAATGTTACTTTTAATATTCTATTAAATTCATCCATTTTATTATCAATTACAAATGTAGATCCCACATTTGATGTCATAATAATTATTGTATTTTTAAAATTAATAAATCTGCCTTGCGCATCTTTTAGCTGTCCATCATCTAATATTTGCAATAGTAAATTTAAAATATCAGGATGAGCTTTTTCTATTTCATCTAATAAAACAATTGAATATGGTTTTCTTCTAACAGCTTCACTCAATTCACCAGATTGTTCATATCCTATATATCCTGGAGGAGCACCAATTAATCTACTAACAGAGTGTTTTTCCATATACTCACTCATATTAATTCTTACCATAGCTTTTTCACTATTAAATAAATTGTATGCTAAAGATTTTGCAAGTTCTGTTTTACCAACACCTGTTGGACCAACAAACATAAAACTACCTATTGGTCTATTTGGGTTATTAATACCAACACGATTTTTTAAAACTGTATCAACAACTAAATTTATTGCATTATCTTGCCCTTTAACTCTAAGTTTTAAATTATCTTTTAATTTTAATAATTTTTCATTTTCAGATTCAGATATTTTTTCTAAAGGTATTTTAGTCATTCTACTAATAACACTTGCAACATCTGTTTCATCAACATAATCTTTTATCAATAAATTTTTATTTAAAGAAATTTCTTTTTCAATATCTTCAAGTTGCTTTTTTAATTTAGGCAAATCCTGATACATTATTTTTGAAGCTTGAACATAATCCCCTTGGTTTTGGTACATTTCAACTGAATGAGTATTTTGTTCAATATCATTTTTAACCTTTGCAAGTTTTGCTTGCTGTTCTTTTTGTAATTCTCATTCTTTAGTTAATTTATCTTGAGATAACTTTAATTGCTGTAATCTTTTATCAATTTCATTTATTCTATTAATTGATGAATCATGCTTTTCTTTATTTAAAGCTATTTTTTCAGCTTCTAGTAAAAATACTTCACGATTTATTGTATCAAGTTCTACAGGAGCACTATGTGCTTGTGTTTTAATTTTTGCAGCAGCTTCATCTATTAAGTCAATTGCTTTATCTGGTAAATATTTATCAGATATATAACGTTCAGATAATTTAACAGCTGCTATTAATGCATTATCTGTAATTCTTACATTGTGAAAAATTTCTCATTTTTCTTTTAATCCTCTCATAATAGCTAATGCTTCATTAGGAGTTGGTTCATCTACTAATATTTTTTGAAATCTTCTCTCAAGTGCTCCATCTTTTTCAATATACTGCTTATATTCTTGTAAAGTAGTTGCACCTATAATTTTAATTTCTCCACGAGCCATTAAAGGTTTAATAATATTTGCTGCATCCATACCAGAATTTGGACCTGTTTTACCCATACCCATTAACTGATGGATTTCATCAATAAACAAAATAATATTTGCATCTTTTTTTCTAGCTTCATTAATTAAATTATTTATTCTTTTTTCAAATTCACCTTGAAATGATGCACCAGCTATAATTGATGATAAATTTACTTCATATACAACACAATTTTTTAAATTGCCTGGAACATCCTTTGAAATAATTCTTCTTACAAAACCTTCTACAATTGCTGTTTTACCAACACCTGGTTCCCCAATTAAAATAGGATTATTTTTTTCACGTCTAGACAGTATTTCAATAATTCTTCTTATTTCTTCTTCACGACCAATAACATTATTTAATTTATTGTTTTCAACATCTTGATTTAAATTACGTGTATATTTTTCTAATGCACTTCTATTATCACTTGGTTCAAAATTAAATTCCATATGATATACCTCCATTATTTGCTAGTTTAATAGATTATACACCATATTTAGCACTTTGCACATTTGAGTGCTAATTTTTAAATATTTTTTATTATGCAAATAAAAAAAAAGATAGTTCAAAACTATCTTTTAAATTTTAACTATAAAGTTTTTATGCATTAAAATCTTTTTCTCTATATGTATAATTGATGTATAAACACAAGAATTATCAATATATATTTCTAAAACATTTGTATCAACTAGAACCTTAACATTACATTTATCTTTATTTACTAAAATGTATGATTCATCTACTTTTGATGTAGTATGATTTTCTATTTTTAGATCAAAGCCATCATAACTTATAGTAAACAACAATTTTTGATCATCTAACAATTCAATTTTATGATCATCCTCTAAATATAATTCACGGAATAAAACTCTATTATCAAATATTTTAGAGATTAATTTCTTGCTAACTTCATTAAGAGTTAATTTTATTTTATTCCCATCAAAAGAAAAGACTTTAGGACTTGTAATTAAATTATTATTAACACTATCTGATACAACACCCAATAAATAATTTGCATTATTAATTGAATAAATCAAAGGATAAATAAAATTATCTGAAACATCAACTTTATTAAAATTTGTTATAAAATAAATTTCATCTTTATCATTAAAAAAATTGTGTAAATCTTCTATTATTGAATAAAAAGATATTTGACCATTCAAAGGATCTTTAGTAGATTTATTTTTAAAAGTTGAAGTAACAAATAATAATATACTATTACCCATCACTTTTAAATGTATACTATCAATTGTTTCATATATATCTTTAATATTAATCTCTTTTATAAATCTTGGATTATTCAAAAAATCACTTAAACTAAACAATAATAATGTTGCATTATTAGTTTCTAAATTATTAGATACAACTAATAAATAATATCTATTATTATAAGAAAATACAAAAGGGTTTGAAATATTTTGATTATATTTTTTAACATTATTAAAATCTACTCTTAGTTCTGTTTTATGACTAATTAAATTATTAATTGGACTAAAATCTGATCTTACAATCACTGATTTAAAATTGCCATTTTCATCCATAACAGATCCAGTATAAAATAAATATGGTTTTAAGTTTTTACTAAAAAAACTACCATCCATAATTGATGATGATTCAAAATTAAATTGTTGATCTATAAAATTACAAATATAATCAACAATTTTCCCATCTTTTATTACAAATAAAGAATTAAATAATAAATTATCTTTTTCTTCTAAGAACAATAAAAATAATTTATTACAAAAATAAAATGAACCTAATAGTTTTACAACTTTAACATTACTATACCCATAAAAAGTTAAAGTTTTATTATAATTAAATTTATTCATAGCAAGTTACTCTTCCAACATAATAACATATTTAATTTTATTATTATTTTACTTACATTTTTATATAAAATTAATAACTTAATTGTATTTTTAATACTAATTATTTACTAATAGTTGTTTGAAACTCATCTAATCGGTAAATTATTTTATCATAAGCATTAGAATATCATTTTAACTGATCATTTGGATACTTATTAACAGTTGCTACTGTAGCCAATGAAGTATTGTAGTAATCATTATCATCAAATGCAAATTTATAATTTAAACTAGATAATTTTTCAATATTAAAAGCAGAATTTTGTTTACCTGTTTTTATATTAGTGTCACCCATAAAAATAACATTATTGGTATTATATAATGTTCTAAACTCTTCAATAACTTTATCTATTTGTTGTGCCTCAAAATATTCTTGTTTTCCAATGCCATCTATTAGACCATAATCTACTGAATCTTGACTACTTCCAGGACTATCAAAATGGCTAAAGCTTACAACAAATTCTTTATTATTGACATTATTAGTTGTTTGAAATTTACTTCCAAAAGGTGCTCTAACATAATCTCTATCAATACCATTATCATTAACAGATGAATTTGAATAAAAAGTTCCACTCCCAATTAATGCATCATTTTTGCTATTTGCTTCATTAAGTTTAAATTTTTTTGTATTATACAAAATAGCCACTTGCTCTGATTGACCACTTTTAGCATATAAAGAATTTGTATTCTTTGAAACAATAATATTATAGTGATATTGATTTTTTCTAGCTTCTGGCACTAAATCATTTATTAAATTAACAAAATTACTTGCTGGATTATTTACCTCAATAGCATTGGCTTCAGTAATAACATTTTTATTAATTTCTGTCATACCTATTAAATCAAATTTAAAATAATTCACTATTTTAGCTATATTCATAGCATGTTCTTTTTCTTTTGCACTAGGATTATTTTTTAATAAATTAAAATTAAGTGTATTTCAGTGACCAATTTTATAAAACTCATTTTGATCAATAGTTAAATTAAATCCAATAGGATTATGGTCGCTAACTGAATATCTAATATATTTATAAATATCATTATCATACAAATTTATTGCAGGATTTTCTAAAATATTTTGTTCCACTAAAGAATAATTTTTTATAATAAATCCATTTTCTTGATTAACACTATATAAATTATCTCCTATTGGTTTGTCAATCAATGGTTTATTATTATTATTTTCAGACTTAACATTTTCTTTATAAAAAACAAAATAATATATTACTCCACCTATCAGACATAATAAAATAAAAATTAAAATTATATATAAAATTTTATTTTGTTTTTTTATCCTTTTTTTACTCATAAAACTCCTAAATAAAAAAATCCTTTTCAAGGATTTTAAAATGGTTTAAAGCACAATAATATTAATCATAACATATTAAATTCTTATAATCACTATTGATAAAACTATTTAAACTAAAAAACCAATGGCAATTTTTCTTTTTTATTTATGTAAATTCTATTTATATAAACAAACAATTGAGCCAACATGTAGAACCAATTCAAATAGGAGATAGTGATATAACATTGCTTATATCCTTTTTACTTTAGCAATAGTTCTAGTTGAAGTTGATAAAAATAAAAATTTAGTGGTAGAATCAATGAATACATGAAGTAAAATACATGATAAAAATATTATGTATAGTTCTTCATGTTTTTTAATTTTAAAAATAACTATCTTTAAAACTTTTAATATTTATTATGTAAAAAAATATTCACAATCATTTATTGATTGTGAATATAATTAAATCTTTAAAAAATTAAAATACATTATTTATTTGCAGAAAATGGATCATCTTTATTAATAGTAAAATAATATCCTGAAGGATTACCATTTTTAAGAGTATCTTTTGCAAATGCTTCAAATATGTTATCTCAACCATTTGTTCCATTTTGAACTGCTCCATTTGTTCATTCATAACCTTCATTTAAAAAGAATGCAATTGCAAGAGTTTCAAGCTTATCAGAACTATCAAAAGAAAGACTAAATCTAATATTTGAACCAGTTGCTTGAGTTACACCTGTAAAATTTAAAGTACTAAATTTAATTGTAGGTTGTGTATTTTTAGTTGAATTAGCTTGAGTACAATCAGCAGTTACTTTTTCTTTTAATATATTTAATTTTGATTTAACATCTGCACTATCTTTATCATCGAATGTATAAGATAACCTATTTTTAGTATCATTAGTTTTTCAAGTTATATTTCCAAAGTGATTTTTTATGTCTGTTTTTGATCAAGAACCAAATGATGTATTTCCATATGAATGGAATAAATAATTTCCATCTTTTGAATCAAAAGGGTTATCTGTTGTTAAAGATTGCACTTTTTTCTTTTGTGTGCCTGGATTATTTGAATCTCCACCTGGATTATTTGAATCTCCACCTGGATTATTTGAATCTCCACCTGGATTATTTGAATCCCCACCAGGATTATTACTAGTTTCTGAACAAGAAACTAAAGCTATTGTTGGTACTCCGATAGCAAATGCAGAAGCACCTAAAACTAAAAGAGATATAAATCTCTTTTTATTAAATTCCATTTTTTTCATTTCCATTACCATCATTATTATTTTATTACACACTAAAATGTTGTAACAATAAATTATATAATAATTTTTTAATAAAAATTAAAAATAAATTTTCTTAAATTAAAAACTTATAAGTTATTAAATTAATTATTATAGAGTTAGTGAGTAATAAAATAAAAAATATGAAAATAAATTATTTATTTTCATATCTTATTTCTAAAAATTATTCAAATGCACTATCAAAATCGTCATCATCATCAAAGTAGTCATCATCTACTTCTTCATAAACTTCTTGTTGAACAGTTTTTGTAGAAAGTTGTGGTTCAACTGGAGGATTTGTTGTAACTACTGGAGTTACTCTTTCATTGTTAATTGTAATGTCTGGAACATCATCTGGATTTTCAACAATAACTTCAATCTTTGGTTCTGGAGGAATAATCTCTTCTGTTACTGTTTGTGTAACAATTGGTTCTGCAGTTTGTGCTTCTTCTTCTTCAACTGGATAATATTCTTCAACAACTACATTTCTAATTTCATCAACTGTTGGTGTTTCTTGAGTTTCAATATATTCTTCTTCATATTCAGGTTCTTCATCATAATATGGATGTTGAACTAGAACTGGAGTTTCAATATAAATTGGTTCAACTTCTTTTTGAATAGTTGGTTGAGCATTTACAGAATCACTTAATGATTTTTCTAAGTACTCTAATTTATCATTTGCTTGATTTAATTGATTGAATAACTCTTGATTATATGAAACATTATTTGATACTTGTTCAGATAATCTATTAATTGAATCTGTTATTTCATCAGTATTAATTATAGGAGTATTTCCATTTGTATCTACTTCTACAATTTTTGGTACTTCTACAACTTTATCAACACCAATTAATGTTGGAACTTCTATTATTTTCTCAACTACTTTTTCAACTTCTACAATTTCAGGTACTGTTACTATCTTCTCAACTTCATATGGTTTTTCAACCTCAATAGTTTTTTCAACCTCTACAATTGTTGGAACTTCAATTACTTTTTCAACTTCTACAATTTTTGGAACTTCAACTATTTTTTCTACTTCTACAATATTTGTAGCACTTGCAAAATTTCTATTTCCATTAGATAAATTATTTCTTAGAATTGATTCACAAATAAATGAATTTAAATCCAATTTCTTACTTAGTAGTTCACTTTTCATACTTTCAGGCAATTCATTAATCTTAATCAAGAATTCAATTTCATTAATTTCATCTTGTTTATTTTTGATATTATCCAATAATACTCTTTTATCAAAAAAACAATTTCTCAAATAGCTATCAACTTTTTCAAGCTCAAACTCTAATACATCTATTTCTTCACCAATAACTTTTTTAGCATATCTTAGATTAGTAGATGAATATTTTTGGTTAAGTGAAGTTATTCTATCTAGAATACGCTTTCTTTCTTTAAGTAAAATATTTTTATAGTTATTTAATTTTTGCGCATTAGGAAGTTCACTTATATCTTTTTTACTTAAATCACTCACAATATTACTCCATCAATTATTCAACAATCTATTAATAATTTTATCAATTTAAAATGACAAATACAAATTAGAAACAAAAAAAATGATATTTTTTTATATTTTTGTGGTATATAGGAATTTTAATATTTATAAATAAAAATCTACAACAAATACTTGTTGTAGATTGTGTTATATTAATCTTCTTGATCAATTTTACCTGTTTTTGAATTACTTAATTGATAATAAAAACCTTTTAATTTCATTAATTGATTATGATTTCCCATTTCAATTATTTCACCATTTTTTAAAACAACAATTTTATCTGCATTTTTAATTGTTGACAATCTATGGGCAATAACAAAAGAAGTTTTTGTAGCAATTAATTTATTCATTGCATCTTGTATTACTTTTTCTGTTCTTGTATCAATATTACTTGTAGCTTCATCTAAAATTAAAATTGAAGATGTACTTAGCATTGCTCTAGCAATTGCTAGTAATTGTTTTTGCCCTTGTGATAATTCACTTGCATTTTCAGTTAACATTGTATTATATCCAAATTCAAGTTGATTGATGAATGTATCACAATTTGCAATCTTACATACATTCATTATTTCTTGATCAGTTGCATTTGGCTTTGCATATCTAATATTATTCTTTATAGTATCTGTAAATAAATATGTATCTTGTAACACTATAGAAACTTGGTTTCTAATACTACTTTTTGTAATAGTTTTAATATCATAATTATCAAACAATATATCACCATCTGTAACATCATAAAATTTTGTTAATAAATTTATGATTGTTGTTTTTCCAGAACCTGTTGGACCAACTATTGCAATAGTTTCACCAGGTTTTACATCAAGATTAATATTTTTTAAAACCAATTTATTTTCACTATAACCAAAGTTTAAATTTTTTATTTTTAATGAACCTTTAAGACTTTCTACAACTTGAGTTTCTTCAGGTAAATCTTCATTATCTAAAATAAACATTTCAGAAGCACGTTTAGATCCAGCTAAAGCTTGTTGTAAATTAGCAATCATACCAACAATGTTGTTAATAGGTTGAACAAAATTTCTTAATGCTAACATATATGCATTAATTAATGCAATAGATGCTACAACATCTATACTTCCATTTTCACCTTTATAATTACCAAATATATCACTACCAAAACTAATACCATTTACAATAAATAAAATAGCAATAACAGTCATTATAAAAACTGAAAAGTTAGCTAAAAAATTCATAAAAGGAATAAACAAACCTGATATTGTTTGCGCTCTTTCAGCTTCCTTATTTAAAGCATAATTTATTTTTTGAAAATTATCTTCAGTTAATTTTTCTCTTTTAAATAAATTAACAATGTTTTGTCCTGACAATATTTCTTCAATATAACCATTCATTTTACCTAATTTTTCTTGTTGTCTAAAAAATGCTGGAACTGATTTTCTTGACATAAATACAATATAAACTGTAAGTAATATAACAATACCTAATGTAATTAATGTTAAGAATGGTGATACTAAAAACATAATAATTAACATACCAATCATTGTAGTTACACCAAACATTAATTGCCCAAAGTTTTGAGAAATAAATATCATCAAGTTGAAAATATCATTTGTTAACACACTCATGATGTCTCCACTTTCATGTGTGTCAAAATATTGAAGTTTCAACATCTGAATTTTATTAAATAAATCCATTCTTAACCTATATGAAATTTTTTGTGAAATATCTACTAATATGAAATTCATCAAAAAATTTCCCAAAGCATTTAAAAAATAAAAGACAATCAATACTGTACCATATACCAATAAAGTTTCTAGTGTAACTTCTTTAATTGCAGGATCTAAATATTCATTTAATTTTTTTGTAATTTCACTTACACCTAAAATAACAAGAATATTGAATACAGTTGATAAAGTAGAAGCAAATAAGGCAAATCAAAAAGAAAATTTAAAATACTTTACATATCTATAACAAAGATTTAATGTTATTAAAAAACTTGATTTTCTATTATGTTCTTTAAGTCTTTGTTCATAAGTTGGTAAATAATATATATCTTTTATTTTCATTTTTTTCATAATTATTTACCCTCCTTAAAACCTTGTGAATTTGCTATTTCTTTGTATAGTGCACAATTTTTCATAAGTTGTTTATGAGTACCAAATCCAACCATATTACCTGATTCAAGAACAATAATTTTATCTGCTTTACTAATTGCATTAACACGTTGTCCTATTAAAAATATTGTAGTATTTTTATATTTTCTAATATTATTTTGTACATTTGCTTCTGTTATCATATCCAATGCACTTGTAGAATCATCTAATATTAAAATTTTAGGTTTTTTAATTAAAGCTCTAGCAATTGAAACACGTTGTTTTTGTCCTCCAGAAAGATTTGTTCCCCGTTGTTCAACAACACTATCAAATCTTCCTTCTTTACTATTAATAAATTCAATTGCATTTGATAATGTTGCAGCTTCTTCCATTTCTTCTAATGTAGCATCTTCTTTACCAAATCTTAAATTAGAAGCAATTGTTCCACTAAATAACAAACTTTTTTGAGGGGAAACTCCAATTGAATTTCTTAATGATTCATAATTAATATCTTTTACATTAATATCAGATATATACACATCACCTTTGACTGGATCATACATTCTTGTAATTAAATTAATTAAACTTGTCTTACCACTACCTGTTGGACCAATAATTCCAATCATTTCTCCAGCTTTTGCTTCAAAAGAAATATCATTTAAAGCATATTCAGAGTCTTCACTTGAATTATATTTAAAAAACACTTTATCAAATTTTACATTTGAATTTACAATCAAATTATTTGAAACATTTCTAGGAATAGAAGGTTCTGAATCAAAAATTTGATTAATTCTATCACATGAAGCTTTAACATATGCTAATTGAATTAAAATTGTAACAATTAATATAATTCCCAGCACAACTAAAGAAGTTAATTGTATAATTTGTAACACTATTGTTATTTCAAAATTTATAGAATTAGCACTTGCTGCAATTATCATAATTATAACTACAACAGAAACTTGAACAACAAAAAATATTACAGGAATAATAGAAGCTGATCATCTATTTGCAACAGTTGAAACTCTAGCAAAATTCAAACTCTTTTCATCAAATTTTTCAATTTGATTATTTTGCATATTGAATGCTTTCACAACTCTAACACCCAATAAATTTTCTCTCATTTTACTATTTACTTGATCAAGTCCTTTTTGTTGTCTTCTAAAATATGGGACAGATTTTTTAAGTAACAATAAAATAGAAACAAAAACTATTGCCATAAAACCTAAAAAGACTCCACCAATTCATCAAAGATCAATTTGTGCACCCAATATAAATGTTGCAATAGTTCCACCAATCATTAAAAAGACTGATCTTACAACCATTCTTAATGAAATAATAACTGTATTTTGATAAAACATAATGTCATTGGTTAGTCTTGTTATTAATGATGGAGTGGTAATATTATCTATTTCTTTAAAAGTTAAAGATTGAATCTTTTTAAAAGCATTATACCTAATATTACTTCCTAATCTAACACCAATTCTTGCTGTTATAACTATCCCAATTGCTTGAACTGTTAAAGCAATAAAAATTAAAGCAAGCATTATGCCTGCTAATCCTCAGATTCCACCAATTGGATTATTATCTTGTTGGACTCAAAAAGTAGGGGATGTTCCATCACCATTTATATAACCTTTATCTGCTTCTTTTAAAAATAAAGCTAATAAAAATGGTTGAGCAACATCACAAACTGTTTGTAACATAATTAAAAAAAACCCTAGAAAGGTTAGTCATACATCTTTACCCTTGATAAATCTTAACAGTTTAAACATATATTTCCTCCTTTCAATAAAAAATAATAAAATTTAGAAACATCACATTAATTTTATTATAAAAATAAAATTTGGTTTCAAAATTATTAATAGTAATTAAACATAAAATAATAGTATTTATAAGTAAATTGAGAGCTGACATATAATAAAAAAATACCCATATTACTTGGGTATTTTTTATTCATCTAATTATTAAGATGCAGAATTCCAACTAATGTTAGTTCATGAAACTAAAACTTCTCTTATCTTTGGTGCATCAGTTGCAAAAGCATGATTTTCAGCTGGAGTAACATTTAATTTTATAATTGGAAGATTACGAGTTGCATCCCATGAAATATTATTATCACCTGCATATGTTAAAACAACATTAGCAAATCCATTGGATTGAGTTACAGCAGGTATAAGAGTACGTAATGCATTATCTGAAATAGTTTGTCCTTGACCTGGACTGCTAGTTCATCAATTTTTAAACGATTCTAAACTAGCAGAACCAGGAACACTAGCAGCACTATCATCATAATCTACAGTTGATTGAAATGTAGCATCCTGTGGTAAATTTTTAGAAGTAATATTTAAATTATTAATAGATAGTCTTCTTGATGCAGTTGTACCATCAGTTCAATAATGACCATTCATTGGAACTGCATCAAATGATAAAGAATGTTTCCCAGTATTATTAGTTAATTGTGGATTAGAAAATTGTGTATTAAAAATCTGAGTTGTTTCACCAATTTTTTCATTATCCAATGAAGAAGTAGTAGCAGACTTTAACGATACTTGAGAAGAACTTTCTATATTAACTTTATTATATTTTATAAAACCTAATTTTTCTAATACTGCATTAACATCATTTATTTGTGGATTTGCATCAACTTGTACATCATGGCTAAATTCTGGAATTAAATGTACTGTTGGATCAATACCAACATTATAGTCAAGAGACAATGTTGCAGTTGTTGGTTGTACATTAGAATTTGAACTTGTAACATTAACAGCTGCATCCTTTAATACTAAATTTAAATCAGAAACAGGGATTCTTAAATTTATATCTTTTGTATTATTGTTAAAAGTTTCTTTAACATGAATATTTACATAGTCTTTTTTAGCATCAAACGCTATTTGACTATTTGCTTCTAATGCATAAGTAGCACTTGGTTCTGGTGCATTAGAACTACCAATTTCAGTCATAATTTGTTTTAGTTTTTCAGCTGTTAATTGGTTTTTTAAATCTTTTGGACTTGAAACATCTAATTGTTGTGAACCTATATTATAATAAACAACTTCAATATTTGCTGTTGCACCTCATGTTTCATAAGTAGTAGTTCCACCTCATTGAATATCAGTTTGTTTATTAGTTGTAATTTGCACTACTATACTATCTTGTTGTTCTTTTGTAAATGAACTATAGTTTGAAATTACTTTTGATTTTAATGAAGGGTTATCTTTTATCATTTGAGTAAATAATGCACCTACATCAACCAAATTACCTTGAGTATCAAACAATGACTCAATAGTACCAATCACTTCTAAACTGCTATTAAAAGTTGGTGTTATTTTTTGACCACTAGGAGTATCAGGATTTGTTGAATTTCCACCTTGTGTGTTACTAGTATTATCTCCACAACTTGTTAATATTAAAGGAGTTACAATAGCAAAACTTGTAATACCTAAAGTTGTTAATAATATTTTCTTACTAATTTTTCTCATAATATTTCTTCTTTCCTTATAAATTTTATTTCCTTTGTACTACAATAAAATTTATAATATTTTAAAATTTATATTACTTTTTATAAGTTTCAAAATTTTAGCATTTTAATAAATATCACTAGTCACAATGTTATATTCAATATTAACTATAATAAAGTTGTATAATCAACTTTAAATTTTTATAATAATAAAAAAAATAGACATTAATGAAATTAAATCAGAATGTCTATTTATAACAAAATTATTTTCTACTAAATTATTAACCACGAATTTCAAGTTTCTTAATAATCTCACGATATCTTTCAATATCTATATTTTTTAAATATGAAAGTAATGATTTTCTTTGTGAAACCTTTGTATATAATCCACGCTTAGAAGTATAGTCTTTGTGATTGTTAATTAAATGTTGTGTTAAAGATTTTATTTCCGCTGATAAAATTGCAATTTGAACTTCAGTTTTACCTGTATTTTTTTCATTACCACCAAATTCTTTAACTAATTTAGCCTTTAATTGTTTTGAGATTGCCATATATGTTATGACTCCTTTTATATATTTTATTTGTTAATGTTAGTAAAGTGATTAATTCAAAAAGGAAAAGAACTATACAATACTACATTCAAACCACTATAAAATATAACATAAAAAAGATATTTATAAAATTAAAATATAAAAAGAACAATTAATTATTAGTAATTAATTTTGCACTTCCTCTACTTAATGAATATATTTTTGTTGCAATATCATATAGTCTTTTATCTTTAGCTGTTATAACTATTGTTTTGTTATAAACAGTATTAGCAGTTCTTATCACATTTTTAAATAAATAGTCTTCTTGAATATCATCTGGTAAATAAGGATCATCTACTAAAATAATCTTATTATTAGTAATAATTGAATATACTATTAAAACAATTGTTTTTTCTATATTATTTAAAATATTGAAAGTTCTATTAACACATCCACCAATATTAAATTTATTAATTATGTCATCTAAAGCAAATGTATAATTACATTCTTTACAATATTTGTTATAAGCATTTTTTAGATGTCAATAAACTGTTTCTTGAGAACTTAAACTTATGGCTCTATGAATGTAAAATAAATGTTGACTAATAAAATCATTTATTTGTGCTTCATTTAATTCTTTATGTTTAAAATCATGAATTAAATATTCACCTTTATTAAAGTTTTCTTTTCTTGCAATTATATTAAGAAGAGTAGTTTTACCCCCACTTGTAGGACAATAAACTAAAACTACATCATTTGCATAAATTGACATATTTAATTTTTTTAATATTTTTGCTTTGAAAACTGATGTATATATATACTTTTCTATACTATCTAATATTAATGATTCAAATTCATAATCTTTTATATTTAATGTAATTTTTGTAGATTTACCAAGATTATCTAAAATATTGCTACTATAATCTTCAACATCTAAATTATTAGATAAATCAACATCATTGTAGTCAACCTCTTGGGCTTCAGGTATTAGATTATGATCTATTTCTTTTACAACAGGTTGATAATCTGACTCATATTCTTCAAAAACAACATTTGGTTCTTGCAATTGATAATCATTGTAATCATTTTCATTGTTATCATCTTGCTTTGAATCAAGACCCTTTATAAAAACTGATGAAATAGGTTTTGTAGAAAAATAATCTTTCTTATGTTCTTTTTCATTAGTTGATTCACTTGTATCTGATTTATCATTTGTAAAAAGTAAAAAAGGTTTTTCATTTAATTTTTCAATTTGATTATCAACTTGTTTATTTCAAAAAGAATTATTCTTTTCTTTTGGAATAATATAAACTGATGAATGGTCTATTTGTTCCTTTGTTGGAGGAGCATCAAAGTCTATACTTATATCTGTTTTATAATCAGTAGGATTGTTTTGCAATTCTTTTGATTTAAGTAATTCTTTTTGAGGGATTATAGATACAACTGGTTTTTTTACAACAATTGGTTTTTGCTTATTTTCTAAATTCGAAATGTTTTTCTTAATAATAACAACTGGTTTTTTTGGAGGAAGAGGATCCACTTTTGGGAATGAATTAATTGTAACAACAGGTTTTTTATTTTTTACCTCCTGGTTAGAATTTAATCCATTAGATTGTTCATTATAATTTTTGTCATTAGTTATAAAATTTGAATTTGTGTCATATAATACATCATTACTATAACTTGTTGGTTCTAATTCTTTAATTCTTGTAATATTTGTTCTAAAATAGTCAAGTTCTTTATCTATTAGACGAACATAAGTTTTAGATTTATTTTTAGTATTATTGTTTTCCATAATGCCTCCAAAAAATCTTTAAATACTATACATAAATATCTATATATGTTTGAAAATAAAAAATAGTATCATTAAAATGATACTATAAAATAAAAACTAACTATTATAAAAATATTCTTAAATATCATAACACATCATTAAACTATTGATATTTTTTAAAAAATCAATTATTAAAAATATACTTTTTTCCTTTAAGTTCAAAAAATTAGTTATTAATATCAATTGATTATAAAATATTTAAGTAAATAATTTTGGGGTAAATATGAAAAAAATAGCGATATTAACATCAGGTGGAGATGCTTCTACCATGAATAAATGCATTAGTTCATTTGCAACTTATGCAGAAAAATTTAATTTAGAAATATACTTGGTATATGCAGGATTTAAGGGTTTAGTAAGAAATGCAATATATAAAGCAAGTAATTCAGAAATGAAAACTTGATACAATTTACCAGGGACTAAAATATTGTCAGCAAGATTTATGGAATTTGCAGAACAAGAAAATGTTGATAAAGCAATTGATAATTTAAATCAATTAGGTATTGATACTCTTGTTGTGATTGGAGGAGATGGAAGTTATAAGGGAGCTTTAAGATTACATCAATCAGGTTTTAATGTAATTGGACTACCAGGAACTATTGACAATGATATAACTTCTACAAAATATACAATTGGATTTGATACAGCATTAAATAACATTGTAACAAGAATTAATGAAATAAAATCATGTATGACTTCGCATAGAGATACAGCCATGATTGAAATAATGGGAAGACATTGCACAGATTTAACTGTATATGCTGGATTAGCTACTGAAGCTAATATATTAATTACAAATGAAAATATATTAAGTCCAAGCGAACTATTAGAAAAAATTCAATCTATAAGAAAAACAAATAAATCTGGACTAATTGTTTTAGTAACTGAAAATCTATTAGGTAAAAATGGTATTCCTTCCCTTGAAGAATACAAACAATATATTGAATCAAATTCTAGAGAATTAATAAAAATAAATGTACTAGGATATGGTCAAAGAGGTGGTTCTCCTAGTGCAATGGATTTAGTAAGAGCAACTCAAATGGTATATAAAACATGTGAATGCATTCAAAATAATGAGTATGGAAAAATTATAGGATTAGATGAATCTGAAAATGCTATAGCATATGAAATTGAAGAAGCAATCAATAAAAAGCAAGATTCTAATAATGCTCAAATAATTAATAAATTTTTTAATTAATAAAAATAAATATAAGTTAAAAAATCTATAAAAAATGATTAATGAAAATTAGTCATTTTTTTAATTATCAATTTAAAATAATTTTATGAAAACAATTAAAAAAACAAAAGAATATATCTATCAAATTAATGGTTCAAAATTTATTTCCATTTGTTTTTATGTTGAAGAAATTAGTATGATAAATGATATTTTAAGTAAATTAAAATCAGATCATAGAAAAGCAAAACATATTTGTTTTGCTTATAAAATTGATGATAAACAAAAATTTAGTGATGATAATGAACCACAAAATACTGCAGGTAAAAAAATATTAGAAACTATATTAATAAATAAATTACATAACATTTTAATTGTTGTAATTAGATACATGAATGGAACAAAACTTGGAGTTGGTTTATTGTCTAGAAGCTATTATCATAGTTCAACATTAGTGACAAATGATTTAAAAAATATATGTGACTTATCTCTAATAAATATATATAAAATTACTATTGAATTGCAAAGAGCAAATTCAATTATTGAGTATCTTGCAAAAAATAAAGAAATCATTTTTAATAAGACATTAAATGAAAATAATTTAATAATAGAAACTAGTTTAAACAATCAAATAATTAATAATTTTGAAAATCCTATTTTCATCAAAAAAACATACATTAAAAAAACCTATAACTCATAATTATAGGTTTTTATATTTTAATTAAAAGATAAACCAGTATATGTTTGTGTATATTCTAATAAAGATTTAGAATCTATATTATTAGTATTATTTCTTACAAAGATTATTCTAATATTTAAAGAACCTGTATTATCATCTGCTATAACTTCTAATGTAAAATCTCCACTATTTACTGCAGTTAAATAACCACCTGTTGGAGGGCTTAAAAAGAAATTATTAATTGCTTTTTTATCTTTTACAAGCATATCCTTAATTTGACTAGGCAACATATTAAAATATGTTGGTTGTTTAGTTTTTAATTGATTAGAATTACAGAATGTTAAAACATCAGCTGTTGGAATTTCATTACCTTTTACAAATCCTGTAGTTGTTTGCAAAAATGTAATTGGATTAGGATAACCTGATAAATTACTATATGTAATTCTTCAAGCTATTTCTCCACCACCATTATTAATAAACATTTCAACACTTACATTAGTATTATTTACATTTGTACTAGGAATTTTAATTCCTCTTGTTGCAATAAATAAATCAGATAATTGTTCTACTGAAGTATATGTAGTTCCACCAATTGTTAGATTTTTGTTTGTAATTCCATTTTCTATTTCAGCAGGTGTTAGTTTTTGAATATCTGATAATGTTTTATCTCCATCTTCTTTAAATGAAACTTGATATTCTTTATTATAATCATCAGTATTTTTAAAATTATCTAAAGTAATTTTAGCAATTCATTTACCATCTTCTTGTTTGAAATCTGTATTAGCTTCAGGACCATTTGGATAATCACCCATTAAAATAACATTTGCAACCAATGTACCAGTGTCATTATTTGGAAATAATTCTAATTCAAAGTCAGATGAATCAAATCCACTAAATCTTACAAAATTCTTATAAAATATTTCCTCATTAATATCACTTGGTAAATAAACTGATCTATTAAAACCTTCACCATTAGTAAAGTGAAAAGTATATTGTGTTAATTTATTTAAACCAGTATATGTTTTTGAAATCATAGGTAAACTACTGTCATATTTAGTTGGATCAAGATTAATAGTTAAAGTACCAGTTGTATCATTTGGTGTTACAGTAATATTAATTTTTTCTAATGGATAACCTGTAGTTTTAGATGTATTAATAAATCTTAAATATTCTTGTTTTGGTGCATTTGAGAATGAACTTGGTAATACATCTGATTCCTTTATATCTTTTAATTCAGGAACTGTAGATATATCAGTAGTTGTAGTTCCAGCACCACCAACAAATTCAATTTTTTTAGAATCTGAATTCTTGAAAATAGTATATTCTTTTGTTGTGGTATAAGTTTTTAAGTTTTCTACACCAGCTTTTAACTCCATTGGAAGATATTGATAATCAGCTTTAATAATTAGTTTACCAGTACTATCATTTGCAGTTGTAACAGTATAAGTTGTTTTAGGATAATTAACATCATTAATTGTCACCTTTTGACTAGTTAGTGTAGATACTAAAGGGCTAACTCTTTCAATATCATCACCTGTAATTTTTGAAGGTAATGTATTTTTAAAATCATAATCATCTCTATCAACTGGTTTTCAACTAAATCTAGAATTAATATCTGATGTAAAGTTGAAAGTTTTAGTGATTTGTAATGGAACAACATTATTAGGCATTACACCATCTGTTACAAATCATGGAATTTGATCTAAGTATAAAGTTAATTTTAATGTTTTTGCATTATCATCTATTTCATTTTTAACAAAAGGTTCATACTTTAAAGTTCCATCATCATTTTTAGAGGTATTTTGAGTTAAGAATGAATTGTTTAAGAATGTTATATCACTTCTTGTAATTTCACTTGGTAATTTTGTTTTTAATAAATCTGCATTAATATCATAATCAGCAGATTTTTGATAAGCTTTTTCAGTATTTAACAATCCCTTTGTATCACCTTGTCCATCAACATCTTTATTATTTGTAATAGCAACAGCTAATCCATATTTTTGTTGTTGTACAACAGTATCATTTGGATATAAAGCATCTAATATACCTTCTTGATAATGAGCATTAATTAACATAATTTGACCAATATAACCATACACATTATATAAAACTAAAGAATTTGCACATGCTTTAATTTCATCAATTGGAGATTGTGCAAGATCATAATATGGAGAAATTACATTATTTGGATTTTCAAAATTTGATCTATCTTGATCTAAAGTAACTTTTTTTATTTGTGTTGAATTTTTTGCTTTAAAGAATAAAGACTCATTACTATCAAAAGATCAAGATTCAATTCATTTATCAGCATCTAATGTAGATATTGCAAGTGTTGGGTTGTTTAAATCAGCTGGATCTATAACTATTAATTTATCATAAATTACAGTAACAACTCTTCCATCAAGTAAAACATGATAATCACATTGAGGTCTTGTTTTACTATTACGAGTATTTGTAATTCCTTGTGTAACAGATACAGCTCTTTGTCATTTTTCATTTGCTGTAGAAACAGTTTGTAGATTATCATCAACTAAAATAAATCAAACTTCAGATGTACCATTAATAGCACCATCATCACCTGTAGTATTTGATTTACCTGTTAAATTATAAATAGCTAACAAATTTCTATTAGTGCCTATTGGAATAAGATTAAATACTGCATTATTAGATCTTGAATAATCATTACCATCTGTATTTTGCGGTAGAGGAGCAATATTATTATCAATATTTCCTTTACGTCTAGTAGTAACTCCAGTTTTAATATCAACTACATCTATTGTATCTGTTTCACCATTTCCTATATTACCAGGTCTACCTAAAAATGCTAAATTACCATTTGTTAAAACTTTTAACATAAAGAATGAATTCATATTCAATTCACCAGTAATAGGTTCTGCTGTTTCATATTTTTTTGTAGGTACACCAGTTTGAACATTAATTGCTACAGCATATTGTTTACTATTAAATTTTGCATTTGAAAGAATATATAAAATATCATTAGTTTTATCCAAATCAAAATTTAATCAATTTCTCTTTCATGCTGTATTATTGTTTCCATTAACTACAAATGGTTGTATACCATCTATTGTAATTGTTGTAACATCTATTGATCAACGTTCAGCACCAAATCAGTCTAAACTTGTAATTTTGTTTTTTCAAAAAACAATAGGTCCATTTTTAGAACTTAATTTTGGGTTATACATATTTGAAACTGATGGAACAAGAGGTTTAACATTCGATGTTGATTGAGTTGTATCATCAGCATTTATTTTAGAATTATTCATATCACTTCTGCTAATGCCTTTAGATGCTAAAATTCCAATTGTCGGAATTAAAGAAATAGAAGCAATTAAAGCAGGGAAAAACAATAGAATTTTATTCCTTTTATTAGTTTTTTTCATAAAAAGTATCTCTCCTAAATAAAGATAGACTACTATTAAAATATATGAAAAAAAAATTTGAAAAACAATAAAATAGATTTATAAAACTATTTTAAAACAATTTATATACACAAGTAAAATGAATAAAAAAACTTAAAGATATATAAATCTTTAAGTTTGTTAATTAATATTAATTATACATAAAACCAGTATATGTTTGGTTGTATTCTAACAAGGAAGAAGCATTAATATTAGTGTTTCTATTGAAAACAAGTTTTATATGTAAATTACCCCTAGTATCATCAGCTATTACAGTTAATTCAAAATCACCATTATCTATACTCGGTTTATATCCACCACTTGGTTCATTTAAGAAAAAGTTACTAATAGTTTGTTTGTTATCATCAAGCATTTTCTTAATTTCACTTGGAAGTTTTGTGAAGTAACTAGGATTTTTTGATTTTAGTTGTGCATTATTTGTAAAAGTTAAAATATCACTTGTAGGAATTTGATTTCCTTTTACAAATCCAGTAATTGTTGCAAGGAAAGTAATTGAATTTGAATATCCTTCAAGATTATTGTAAGTAATTCTTCAAGTAAGTTCTCCACCACCATTATTAATGTATAATTCAACACTAACATCTTTATTGTTAACAATATTTTTAGGAATCTTGTCTCCACTTTCTGCAATGAAATATTGAGCTAATTGTTCTTTTGATGTGAAAGTTGTAGACCCCATTGTTAAATTACCTGCAGTTAATTTATTCATAATTTCAGAAGGAGTTAATCTTTGTAACTCAGTTAAAGAAGTATCATCATCTTGTTTGAATTGAACTTGATATTCTTGATTAAAGTCTTCAACATTTTTAAAACCTGTTAATGTTTTTCTAGCTATTCACAAATTATTTTCTTTTTTAAAATCTGTGTTGCTAGTTGGACCATCTGGATAATCACCTGTCAAGATTATATTAGCTACTAAACTTCCATTAACATCATTTGAAAACAATTCTAACTCAAGATCTGAAGCATCAAAACCACTAAAGGTTACAAAGTTTTGATAGAATATTTCTTCATTTATTTCACTTGGTAAGTACTGAGATCTATTAAAACCTGTTCCTTCAGTAAATTTTAGTGAATATGAAGCAGTTTTATTTAAACCTTTAAATGTTTTAGAAATTGAATTTAAAGTTGGATCATATTGTCTTGGATCAATTGTAATTTGTAATGTACCATTAGAGTCATTTGGAATAACACTAATATTCATTTTTTCTAATGGATATCCTATAGTTTTATTAGTATCAATAAATTTTAAATATTCTTGTTTTGAAGCATTTGCAAATACACTTGGTAAAATATTTGATTCTTTAATTTCTTTTAATTCAGGAATTAAACTAACTTCTGTTTCATTACCACCAACAAATTCAAATTTCTTAGTTGTACCACTTCTAAAAATTGTATATGTTTTGCTTGTTGTATAACTTTTTAAGTTACCTGTATTTGCTTTTAACTCCATTGGAAGATAATCATATTTAGCTTGAATAGTAATTGATCCAGTTGAATCATTTACATTTGTTTTAGAATAAGTTACTTTAGGATATGATTCACCATTGATTGTAACATTTTGACTAGTCAATGTAGATACTAAAGGATTAACTCTTTTAATATCATCAATTGTTAATTTAGAAGGTAAAGTATTTTTAAAGTCATAATCTTCTACATCAACATTTTTTCAACTAAATCTACTTTCAATATTAGAAGTAAAATCATATGTCTTTGTAATTTTTAATGGAACAATATTATTAGGCATTTGTCCATTAGTAACAAATCAAGGAATTTGATCTAAGTGTAAAGTAACAGTTAATTTTTTATTTACATCATCAACAAGATTTTTAACAAATGGTTCATACATTAAAGAACCATCAGGATTCTTATTAGTATTTGTAGTTAAAAATGAATCATTATGAAATGTTATATCACTTCTTGTAATTTCACTTGGAAGTTTTGATTTTAATAAACTTGCATTAATTTCAAAATCAGCTGATTTTTGAAAAGCATCAGCAGTATTTAATAAACCTTTTGTATCACCTTGACCTGTAGTATTTTTATTATTTGTAATAGCAACTGCCAAACCATATTTTTGTTGTTCTATTTGTTCATCAGTTGGATATTGTTTATAATCTATCCCTTCTTGATATTGAGAATTGATTAACATAATTTGCCCAATATAACCATACACATTATATAAAACTAAAGAATTTGCAGCATCTTTAATTGCTTGAATTGGAGATTCAGCTAAATTATAATATGGGGATATTACATGGTTTGGATTAGCATAATTATTTCTATTTTTGTCTAAAGAAACTTGCTTAATGTTTGATGAATTTCTTGCTTTAAAAAACAATGTTTCATTACTATCAAAAGATCAAGAATCAATTCATTTATCTTGTTCTAAAACTGAAATAGCAAGAGTTGGATTATTAATGTTAGCAGGATCTATAATAATTAATTTATCATAAATTACAGTAACAACTCTTCCATCAAGTAAAACATGATAATCACATTGAGGTCTTGTTTTACTATTACGAGTGTTTGTAATTGCATTTGTAACTAATTTTGCCTTATCTCATCCACCAGTGGCATTAGGAATTGTTTTTAAATTATCATCAACTAATACAAATCATACATCTGATGTACCTCATCTAGCACCATTATCAGCTGTTGTACCAGGTTTACCTGTTAAATTATAAACAGCTAATAAGTTTCTATTACTTGCAATTGGAATGATGTTAAAAGTTGCATTCTTTGATGAAGAATAATTATGTCCAGATTCAGTAGCTGTTGGTCTAGGCAAAACAACATTATCAATATTACTTTGATAATTTGTAACAACACCTGTTTTTATATCAACAACATCCATTGATGTACCATCACCAACATTTCCAGGTTTACCTAAAAAAGCAAAGTTACCATTATTCAATACTTTTAACATAAAATAAGCATTTGATAATGTACTTCCAGATACGGGATTTGCAGTTTTATACATTTTCATTGGTTGACCTGTTTGAACATTTATAGAAACAGCATATTGATGACTGTTTCTTTTAGCATTACTTAAAACATATAGAATGTCTCTAGTTTTGTCTAAATCAAAATTTAATCAATATCTTTGTCATGATGAACCACTATTCCCATTAACTGTAAAAGGTTTAATTCCATCTAGTTCAATGGTTGTAACATCTATTGATCAACGTTCAGCTCCAAATCAATCTAAACTTGTAATTTTGTCTTTTCAAAATACAATAGGTCCATTTTTAGAACTTAGTTTAGCATTATACATATTTGCAACTGATGGAACAAGTGGTTTAATTTCTTGTGCAGAAGGATTTGTTGCATCAGCATTTATATTTGAGTCCTCAATTTTCTTAGAGGCAGAATTGTTGTACCCCAAAACTCCAATTGCTGGGACTAAAGCAATTGCAGATATTATTGCTGGTAAAGAAAATAAAAGTTTACTTACTTTACCATGATTATTTTTTTTCATAGTAAAAGATCTCCTAAAAGATTCTCCAATTTGATTATATATGCAACTTGGCAAAATACAAGGGGGAGAAGCAAAAAATAGGAGTTTATTTTTATCAAATTATTAAATTTGGCAACAAAAAATCCTATATTAATACAAACAATATAGGATTTATAATTTTTTAAATATTTTCTTTTAATTTTTTAAACATTCTTTTTTTATATTGTTCAACTCCTGGTTGATCAAATGGGTTTACCCCTAATAATAATGCACTCATAGCAACAACTTTTGATAATCATGAATATAAATATCCAAAATGATATTCATCCATTTTATCAATGTACAATTGAATAATTGGAGTATTTCCATCAATATGATGTGCATCTATTGTAGATAAACAAGCTATTTTATTTAACTGGTTAATAGTTTTATTATTGACAAAATTTAATCCATCATCATCATTCATAAATGATTCTATTTTCTTATCAAAGTTTGGATTTTCTACATGTAATATAGTTTCAAAAAAGATTGGTGAACCTTCCTGTAAGAATTGACCCACAGAATGTAAATCTGTTGTAAATAAACAATTTGTAGGATATAAACCTTTATGGTTTTTGCCTTCAGATTCAGCCATCAATTGTTTTCAATGCTCTGTTAAATAATGCATATTAGGTTCATAAACACCAAATACTTCAAGTGATTTATTTAGTTTTTCATAACAATAATGTCTAGCCACTGCATATTTATATGCAGTATTTTTTGATAATGTAGATACATTAGTATCATTTAATGCAGCCTGGCAACCTTTAAGAATTTGTTGGACATCAAGACCCATATAAGCCATTGCAAATAATCCAACAGGAGTTATTGCACTAAATCTACCACCTACATCACTTGGAATAACAAATGATTTTAAATTGTATTTATTAACAATTTGTCTTAATTTACCTTTTTCTTTATCAGTAATACAAACCATTCTTTCTTTTGCAACTTCTCCACCTACTTTATTAAACATAAGTTCATAAAATAATCTAAATGCTACAGCTGTTTCCAATGTTGTACCTGATTTTGAAATACATATTAAATAAAAATTTTCTTTTTTTAGTTTTTTTAATAAGGATACAATGTAATTTGAAGATAAATTATAAACATAAATTATTTCTCTATCTCTATCAAAAGCAGGCAAACACATTTCAATAGCAGCTTTTAAACCCAAATATGATCCACCAATACCAAGAACAACAAGTGTTTTGATATTATCGTTTTTTCTTCATGCTTGAGAAAAAGAAATTATTTCATTCAATTCATTAGTGTCATAATTAAAAGGATAATCCATTCATCCAAGCATTTCTCCACCTGGACAAGTTTTATTTGTTATTATTTTATGAATATCTTTTACCTTATCTTTATATAATTCCATAACTTCTTTTGATAGTTTCATATCAAAACTTGAAAAATCAATTTTTATCATCTTAACACCACCAATTAATAACACGATTTAATTATACTTATAAAAATATAAAAAACTATTTTTTATTAAAAGTATAAAAAATAAAGACTCTATTAAAAATGTAATAAAATAATCTTTATTTGCATTTTAATAGAGTGTTAATAAGAATTAATTTAATAAACTAATTGATTTCTTTTAATTTAATATCTTTTCAGATATCAAAATTTTCTTTAGAAACATTAATTATTTTCTTTTCAACTAATTCATTAATTTCAAGAATTCTTGTTATAAGTGAAGGTTGATTTTTAAAACTGTTCATAATGTCATTTAAAATATTGCTGTATTCTTCATTTTTATTTTTTTTATTTAAAAGCCCATCTAAGATATCAAATTGTTCAAATTGTTCTTTTGTGTATTTTGATTTTAATTCATTAATTTTAATTTCTCTTACTTCTTTAACTAATTCTTGTAATTCTTTATCTATTTTTCTTTTTTCTTCTATCAATTTTTCTTTTGTTCTATATTCTAAATAAGCTACTATTCAAATAAAAATAATCAAAAAACCAACAATAATTAAAATAACAAAGGTTGTTTGTTTACTGCTAATTAGTTTATCAAGTTCATATGATTCTAATTCTAGTTGTTTAATTCTTTTTTCCTTTTCTAGTAATAAATTATCTTCCATAATATACCTTCACAATAAAATCTCTCTAACAATTCTAATTATATTTTATATATGAAAAAATAACTCATTTTGTAGTTACTAAAATGAGTTATTATGCTAATTATTTTTAAAAAGTAATTCAATAAACTGCTTTTTGTCTAATTCATACATATATTTATTTAAATCAATAAAATTAAGCGATTTTTCTATTATATTCATATTGTATTTTGCATTTACAAAATATTTTTCTAATTCTTTAATATTATTTTCATACAATGCATCTGTATAAAAATGAATTTCTTTAATTGTTCCATCATCAATTAATAATTCAACTGAAATTAAAGCATTGGGTAATTTAACACTATTTTTAAAATTAAAGTTATAATTTCTTCCAAAAATATATTCATAATTCATATATTTTTCTAAAACCAATTGATTAACAATAGAATTGTTTTTATAACTATTAAACATTGTTTTTGTATTATATTTCTTTTCTAAAAAATCTATGAATAGTTTTTCAAAATAAATAACATCAATTGAATATGGTAATAATTCTTTAATGTTCATAACCCTGCTTTTAACAGATTCTATTCCCTTAGAAATCAATTTATTTTTATCTACATGCAATGACTCAACAAGTTTTTCAATATCAATGTCAAACAATAATGTTCCATGTAATAGATAATCATTTTGATAAAAAGTAACAGCATTCCCTGATATTTTTTTACCATCAACAGTAATATCATTTCTTCCAGAATATTTAGCATTTATATTAAGTGTTGCTAAAAATTCTATAATTACATCTAAACATTCTTGAAAAGAAAAACTACTTCTTTTTTTTCTCTTAATGAATGTGAAATTAAAATTGTTTCTATCATGATATACTGCACCACCACCACTTAAACGTCTGACAACTTTTATATTATGATTATTAACATACATTAAATTTATTTCACTAAAGGCATTTTGTGTATTACCTATAACAATAGTATTTTTGTTTTTTCATATAATAAAAAGATCTTCATCGAGAAGATCTTTTTCATATTTTAACAAAAATTCTTCACTTGCCAAATTAATGTATGGATTTTCATCATTTAGAAGTTTAATAATTTTCATTAATTTTTAAATCATTTCTTATCTTTAAAGTTATCAGTTAATATTTTTTTAGCAGTTTCCCAAACTATTTCACTAATTGTAGGGTGTGGGTGGATAGTATTTGTTAAATCATATACTGTAGCTTCAAGTTCCATTGCTAATGCTATTTCACTAATAATATCACTTGCTGTAGTTGCAACAATATGACAACCTAAAATTTCACCATATTCTTTTCCCACTAATAATTTTAAAAATCCTTTTGACTCACCATCAGCCAATGCTTTACCAATATGAGACATTGGAGTTTTACCCTTATAATATGGAATATTTTTTTCAATTAATTGTTCTTCAGTATAGCCAATAGATGCAACTTCTGGATGAGTATAAATACAAGAAGGAACTTTTAATGGTTCATATTTATTTGGTTTATTTAAAATATGATCTACTGCTACTAAAGCATTTTTATGAGCTGTATGTGCTAGCATAATTCTACTAGTACAGTCACCTATTGCATAAATGTTTTCAATGCTTGTTTGCATATGTTCATTAGTAATGATTGATCCATTTTTTTCTAAATTAATACCAATTTGTTTTACACAGTCTGAAGTTGGAACACGACCAACAGATACTAAAACAACATCAGCATCATCAACTTTAGTTTCTCCATTAACTGTATAAATTACATTATTATCTTTAAATTCAACCAAATTAATATTAGTTATAATATTAACATTTTCTTTCTGCAACAATGAAGTTATTTCCTTTGAAATATCATTGTCTAACACCTCAAGAATTCTATCAACACCTTGAAGAATTGTAACTTGAGAACCCAATCCTGCATATAAAGTAGCAAACTCTACACCAATTACACCACCACCAATTACTGTTAATTTCTTTGGTATTTCACTTAATACAAGTGCTTCATCTGATGTAATCAATTTTCCTGATGCATATCCTTCTTCAAAACCAGGAATATTTGTAAATTTTCTTGGAGTACTACCAGTTGCTACAATTAATTTATCAAATTCAATAATAGTGTCATTAACAGATACTGTATTGTTTGATAAAACAGTAGCAATACCTTTAATAACTTCAACTTTAGCGCTCTTTAATAAACCACCAATTCCATTTTGTAATTGTTTTACTACATTATTTTTACGTTCTTGAATTTTAGATCAATTCAAAGAAATACCTTCTTTTGACAATCCTTCAATTCCATATTTACTAGCTTCTGCTAAGTATTCTAATACTTTAGATGATTTAAGTAATGTTTTAGTTGGAATACAACCTTTATTTAAACAAACTCCACCAAAATTATCTGATTCTATAATAAGAGTATGCAACCCTTGTTTAGCTGCATACTCAGCAGCAATGTATCCCCCAGGACCACTACCAATAACTATTAAATCGTATTTACTCATTTTTAATTAAATAAATAATAAAGTGAAGTTTTCAAGATATTGTTTAATTTTGCTTGCAAATCTTCCAATGTCACCACCATCAACTCATCTATGATCTGCAGCAATTGTTAAATACATTACTTTTCTTTCTACAAAATGTAAACCATCTTTTTTAATTTTATCTTCTAAAGAACCAATACCTGCAATTGCAACTTCTGGATATTTAATTACAGGAACACCAAAACTTGCTCCTAATGATCCATAATTTGAAATTGAGAATGTACCATTTGATAAATCATTCATTTGAATTTTTTTATCTCTTGCTTTTTGAGCTAAATCACTTATTTCTTTAGCAATATCTAAAATTGATTTAAAATTAGCATCTTTAATATTTGGAACAATTAATCCATCTTTTGTATCAATTGCTATTCCAATATTAATATTACCTTTTTGAATAATTTGTTGTTTAGCTTCATCAACTAAAGCATTAAATTTTGGGAATTTTTCAAGTGCTTTAGAAATAGCTTTTACAATGAATGGAAGAAGAGTTAATTTTACTCCTTCTTCTTTTAAAACTAAATCTTTAAATTTATTTCTTTGATGTCATAATTCTGTTACATCAATTTCTACAGCTAAATTTGTATAAGCTACATTTCCTCAAGAATCTTTCATTGCCTTAGCAATAGCTTTTCTCATAGATGTAGTTTCAATAGCAACATCTTGACCAGAAATTTTTACTGGAGCAGGAGTAGTTACAGTAGTTGAACTACTTGAAGAAACACTACTGCTATTACTTGACCCACTAGCTTTTAAAACATCTTCTTTTAATATTCTACCCAAAGGACCTGTACCTTTGATTGTTGATAAAGAAATTCCTTTTTCTAAAGCAACTGCTCTAGCTACAGGACTTGCTAATATTTCTTTGTTTTCAACTACAGTAGTAGAAGACGAAACATTTTGACTACCAAAAGATGGTAATAAATCATCAGAAACTTTAACTTGACCAACTACACTTGCACCACCACCAGATGATTCTTGTGCAGGTTTTGGTTCACTCTTAGTTTCAACTGATGCTGAAGTACTAGCTGAAGGTGTAGAACTTGATCCACTTCCTCCATCAGTATTAATTGAAAATAGTTCTTGACCTACATGAATAGTGTCACCTATTTTTACTAATACTTTACTAATAACACCATTTACTGGAGAAGCAATTGGAGTTGTAACTTTATCAGTTTCAACAACAATTAAATCCTTTCCATCAACTACAGCATCACCTTCTTTAACAAGAATTTCACTAACCTTACCTTCGTGAATTCCTTCACCTATATCTGCAAATTTAAATGAATACATAAAATTTTATTACTCCTTAGTATTTACTAATTCTACCACTTTTTCAACTATTCTTTCAGGAGTAACCATATGATATTTTTCACCTTGTGGTCAAGGAACAGTAATATCTCAACCAGTCACTCTAACTGGAGCAGCTTTTAAATGATAAAAAGCTAATTCATTTGCAAGTGTAATAATTTCACTTGCTAAACCATGTGATTTAACAGCTTCATGAGCAACTAACAATCTACCTGTTTTCTTAACTGATTTAATAATTGTTTTTACATCAAGAGGCTTAATTGTTCTTAAATCAATTAATTCCACACTAATATTTGGGTGAGATTTTTTTAATTGATTAATAGCTTCAAGACTATCATGAACTTGTGCTCCATAAGATACAATAGTTACATCATTTCCTTCAACCATTACATTAGCTTTACCAATTTCAACTTCATATAATTCTTCAGGAATCTCTTGTTTAAATGATCTATATAATCTTTTTGGTTCAAAGAATACAACAGTATCTGGATCATTAATAGCTGCTGTCATCAACCCTTTTGTGTCATAAGGAGTTGAAGGCATTACAACTTTAATTCCTGGAATATGAGCATAAATTGCTTCTAATGCTTCAGAGTGGTGTTCAAGAGCTTTTACTCCACCTGACATTGGCATTCTAACAACTAAAGGACAAGTTCATCTTCCTCTAGATCTATTTCTAATTCTTGCTGCATGACAGAATAAATGTTGCATAATTAGGAAAGAAAAACCTGAGAACTGAATTTCTACAATTGGTTTTAAACCAGCAAGAGCAGCACCTACACCAGCACCAACAATTGATGCTTCAGCAATTGGAGCATCAAATACTCTTTCTTCACCAAATTTTTCTTGTAACCCTTGAGTGGCTCTAAAAACACCACCTTCAAATCCAGCATCTTCACCTCAAAGTAAAATGTTTGGATCTTTTCTCATGTTTAATTCAATAGCATTATTCAATGCTTCAATATTATTTACAGTAATTTTAGACATAATTATTTACCACCAAAGAT
Organism: uncultured Mycoplasma sp.; assembly: GCA_947648205.1. Lineage (GTDB taxonomy): Bacteria > Bacillota_I > Bacilli_A > Mycoplasmatales > Mycoplasmoidaceae > Malacoplasma > Malacoplasma muris. The sequence continues at coordinate 2,184 of CANSNC010000004.1, read as the reverse complement.
TCTTTTAGCTTCTTGTTTTTGTTCTTTTAATTCATCATAGTTGTTAGCATATGTATAATCAAAAACTTCATCAATTGTAACAGCTTTTTTGCTTTCCATTATATTTGTAGCTTCAGTAATTTCAGCTTCAATTTTAGCTTCAAGCTCAGCAATTTCAACTGGAGTAATCAATCCATTTGCTAACATGTATTTTTCAAGTCTTGAAATAGGACATTTTTTATTATGTTCTGCTTCATATTCTTCAGATCTATACACTCTTGGATTATCACTTGTAGTGTGTGGACCTTGTCTGTAAGTTACAAACTCAATTAAAATAGGTTTTTTATTTGTAACAACATATTCTCTTGCTTCAACAAAAGCTTCATAACTTGCAAAGATATCATTTCCATCAACTTTAATATATGGCATACCTGCAGCAATTGCCTTTGCAGCAATATCAAGTTGAACTGTTTCTTTATGAGTTGGAGTAGAAATAGCTCACATGTTGTTATTTACACAATAAATTGTTTGAGCTCCTCTTACATTACCAAAGTTCATAGCTTCATAGAATTCACCTTCAGATGTTCCACCATCACCAATTACAGTAACAGCAACATTTGGAAGTTTTTTATAATTTAAAGCAAAACCAATTCCAGTTGCTTGAGAATATTGTGCACCTATAGTAATATTTGGAGGTAAAAAGTTTACACCTTCAGGAGCAACATTTCCTCATTCATTACCATTTCATAACAACATTAATTGTCATGCAGGACACCCCATTGCTAATGCAACAGCTCCTGATCTAAATGCTGGTACATAATAATCATTTTTATCCATACCAAATACAGATGCAACTTGTAAAGCTTCTTCACCCATGTTAGGAGGGAAAGTCAACATTCTACCTTGTCTTTGCATTTGTAACATTCTTTCATCAAGTCTTCTACTTAATTTCATTAAATAAAATGCTTTATGAATTTGTTCATTTGTTAATGGAATTTTATAACCTAATTTAGTTATTTCTCCATTAATGTCTAAAACTGAATAAGTTTCAGTTTGTTGGTCAAATTTGTTAATCAACATATTCATCCTTCTTTCATTTTTTGCATACATAATTATTTTAATACATTTATACAAACAATAACAAGTAAAACCACTTAATAAGTTAAAACAATAATTAATAATGTCTTTTATGCATAAATGCTAATCTAATTTTACTAATTCTTTAATAAAAATTAGTATTTTTTTGCATGCAATAATGTGAAAATAGTTATTTATATCATTTTTATAAATAAAATAGAATATAATGCATTTGATATAGCAAAAAATATTATCATAATAAAAATTGTCTTATGAATATAAAAAATAGACATATTTCACCAAACATCATTGAAAAAATATGTCTATTTTACAAAGTATACACATTACTTACCTTTATTTTCGTTTATTCAATCACCTTTTAATGTGAAATAAAGTGGACTAATGTAATGTTTCCCACTATTACTTATTTGAATTGGAGAATAACTTTGATTTAATTTCCCATTTGCATATATTGATTCTTTTACAAAATAAAAAGCAAAAGAAATGGTTGGTTTATATTGCAAACTATCTTTGTATAAATCATACATTATTATTTTATCTGCTGAAGTAATATTGTGTGTTCCAGCTTTAACAAAAAGATCAATATTATCAAATATTAAATTTGAATTAATTAATTTTTTATTAACAATTTCATCTCTATCTAATGATGGAAAATTTTTAAATTGTGATACATTTATATGCATTTTAATACCATTACTAACTACAAATCTATCATCTATTTTACAAGAAAAAAATTCTGTATGTTTTGATATAGCATCCTCTGAATCTTTTGAAATAACATCATTCTTACAAGAAGTTAAAACAAAAAGTGGTGTAATTACACTAACACTACCAACTAAGAAGGATAATGATAATTTTAAAACATTTTTTCTTTCTAGCACTGTTAACTCCTTTATTTTTTACAAAAGAATTCTACACTAAAAATAATTTTATTATCATTTATTTTTAGTTTTAGCATTAAAAAGTCAAATATTCTGTTATCACTTTTATAAATTATTTTTATTAGTTTTTATATCAAAATTAATAAACTCAATTTACTTAAATAGATTAAGTTCAGATTTAATTGTTGGACAATTTTTTATATCTTTAATATCATTCTTTATTGTT